>CAYLUU010000088.1:0-9571 GCA_964386925.1 uncultured Sarcina sp.
CGGATAGCACGCATCAAAAATCCTCAGCGTAGCCCGCTACGCCTACGTTTTTTGATGCGCACTCTCCGAAAATCATTCTGCGTTATCTGGCTAGTTATTTTGCAAACGCTGTACTAGCAACAGTCGGCGGCATAGCGAACGGATACGCAGCGCGGTAAATGAAGTAGCAACAGCTTCTAACGGCACAATGAACAAAAATGAAAGGCGCTTTTCTATTTGCCTTATGCCGCAATAGGAGAATACAATAAGGCTCTGCAGCAATTCGGCTGCAGAGCTTTTCATTTATATATGGTCACTAGCAGCCTGGCGTCTGGACAGGCACAGACGTTTGTTGCATACAGAAAAGTTAAGGGAACAGACTCAGGGAGAATCGTCTTGATCAGTATCATCGTACCAGTCTATAACGCCGAAAATTACATTGCCGATACCATCCAAATGGTACAGCAGCAGACCTATCGGGATTGGGAACTGATTCTGGTGGATGATTGCTCACGGGATCAGAGCGCAGCGATAATCGAGAAGTGTATTGCTGAGTCGAATATGCAGGCCCCAGGAAGAGAGCACGCTTCGAACTTTGGATATGCTGCGCAGGGCGAGGTGACAGAAAACGGAAAGGCAAAGGAATGTTCGGGGGAGAGAACGAATGCGGAGAATTCAATTCGTTTGATTCGCAAGTCTGTGAATGAAGGTGCGGCGAAGGCACGGAATACCGGATTGGATGCGGCACGGGGGCGCTACATTGCCTTTCTGGATGCGGATGATCTGTGGGAGAAGGAGAAGCTGGAACGTGAGCTGGCCTTCATGGAAGAGAGGTCCGCAGGATTCGTTTTCATGTCCTATCGATTCGGCGATGAGAAGGGCATACCGACAGGAAAGGCTGTGCGGGTGCCGCAGCTGCTGACCTACCGGGAGGCATTAACGAGGACCATTATCTTCACATCAACGGTCCTTTTTGATACGGAGAAGATTCCGCGAAAGCTCCTCTATATGCCGGCAATCGGCAGTGAGGACACCGCGACCTGGTGGCAGATTCTGCGGGCGGGATATACGGCTTACGGGATGGATGAGCTGCTGGTTACGTATCGAAGACCTGAGAAGTCACTGTCTTCCAACAAGGGGAAGGCAATTCAGAGAATGTGGGGATTATACCGAAACGTGGCAGGAATGAATCCGGCGGCAGCGGCGCTTCACATGCCGCTGTGGGCATTTCATGCGGCAATGCGTCGAATTGTACCGGATCGGAGGCAATGAATCAGGCGTCTGTATACTTGATGCGCGGATGATTCACATCTTCCAATCAATCTGATATAATCTCATGTGTCTGTCCGGCGCAGAGGAATCAAACATATGATTTGACGCAGGACAGGCGGCTATCTTGTTTACTGCGAGAGCAGCTAGGAGGTTCTATATGGCAGAAAACGAAGTTCAGAACAAACCCAGTGTGGATGAAATCGGCACTGTTCGAATTGCAGACGATGTGGTTTCTGCGATCATTGCCTATGCGGCCAAAGAGGTTGAGGGCGTCGCAGGCCTTGCAGGAAATGCAGGAGACGGCTTCCTTAAAAAGGCGGGCATGAAGCGGCCTTCTATGGGGGTTCGTGTCGAGATGGAGAACGGAAATGTAAAGGCAGATCTGTCCCTGATTATGGATTACGGCTACAACATTCCGGCCACCAGCAGTAAGGTACAGACCAGAGTTCGTCAGGCTGTCGAGAGTATGACAGGCCTGCATGTAGAGGATGTTGATGTCCGCATTGCCGGCATTCACATGCCGGAGGAGGGCAGTCTCGAATCATGAAGAGGAGCATCCAGAGAGAGCAGATTTTCAAGATTTTGTTCCGTGCAGAATTTAACGACGTTTCCGAGATGCCCCGGCAGGAGGAAATGTATTTTGACAGCGGTGACATGGAGTTCACCGAGAAGGACAGACAGTATATTACAGCGAAGGTCAATCGTATTCTCGAGAAGTGCCCGGAGATTGATGAGATGCTGGCCGCGAAGATGCGCGGCTGGACGCTGGAGCGCGTCGGCAGGGTAGAGCTGGCGATCCTGCGGCTGGGGGTCTATGAGATCCTGTGGGATAAGGACGTTCCGGAAGGCGTTGCTATTTCGGAAGCTGTGGAACTGGCGAAAAAATTCGGGGCGGAGAATTCCGGCACATTTGTCAATGGTGTGCTGGCAGTATTTGCCAAAAAGGACTGAGATGGCAGCCGGAACTGTCTATTCGGTCGGACAGGTGAACGCTTATGTTGCACGGATGTTCTCCGAAGACTATCTGCTCCGTCAGATCACAGTCCGCGGGGAGGTCAGCAACTGCACCTACCACTCGTCCGGTCATATTTATTTTACATTGAAGGATGCCTCCGGCACGCTTTCCTGCATGATGTATGCGGGAAAGCGTTCTGGGGGTCTTTCTTTTCATATGCAGGAAGGTGATGGCGTTGTCATCACAGGACAGATTCGCGTCTATGAGCGTCAGGGTAAATACCAGCTCTATGCAGAACAGATCATCCGAGATGGCGCAGGACTTCTGAATGAGCGCTATGAGCTGCTGAAAAAGAAGCTCGAAGAGATGGGAATGTTCGCAGAGGAGTACAAACAGCGAATCCCCCGCTACATCCGGCGCCTCGGCATTGTAACCGCCCCGACCGGGGCGGCGGTCCGTGACATCATTCAGATCGCAAGGCGCAGGAATCCCTACGTGGAGATCGTGTTGTATCCTGCAATTGTGCAGGGGGAACTCGCTCCGGCGTCCATCATTGAGGGAATCCGTCGGATGGATGAGGCTGGTGTGGATGTCATGATCATCGGCCGTGGAGGCGGTTCCATTGAGGATCTGTGGGCATTCAATGAGGAGGCAGTTGCTCAGGCTGTGTTCGAGTGCCGGACGCCGGTGATCTCGGCAGTCGGACATGAGGTGGATACTGTCATTACAGATTATGTGGCAGATCTGCGGGCGCCGACGCCGTCGGCCGCAGCGGAGCTGGCAGTGTTTGACTGGAATCAGTTCGAACTGGATTGCATGCAGCTGAGAACAGATCTGCGGGGAGCCATGCAGCAGAGGATTGCAGACGATCGCGAGATGGTGAAACACTTTCGGCATGAGCTGGAGAATCGCTCTCCGAGAATGCGCCTTGCAACGCAGCGAATGGCGATGGATCAGCTGCGCCTGCATCTGCAGGACTGCATGAAGCGGAGTCTGGAGAACAGCAGGCGGGAGTTAGCCTTGCAGGAGTCGCTGCAGAGGGCGATGAAGGAGAGAATTGCTGGATCCAGACGGCAGTTGGAATTGGCAGATGACCTGCGCAGGCAGATGAATCTGCGATTGAATGAGGCGAGGCGTCAACTGGATTGCAAGGCAGATTTGCCAAAGGCGATGCAGCAGAAACTCCTGGCGGCGCGGCATGAGCTGCAGCTCCTGGCAGCCGGACTGGATAAGGAATCGCCGGTGAGCAGGCTGGCCGGCGGATACGGGTACGTGACAGATGCACAGGGAAAGCGCGTGGCGGCAGCAGGACTGCAGCGAGGAGAACTCATTCAGGTTCATCTAAAGGACGGGAAAGTTCAGGCTAAGGTACAGGGCGTAGAGCTCATTGCGGAGGAAAAAACGCTTTTGCGAATGGGCTCTGAATAGTTGCAAATTTGCCGGAACCTTCGCATGGTCGCAGGTTCGATAACCCAAAAGCTGATGGTAGGAAAATAAAATGGCACAGAAGAAATTCACAGATGAACAGGGACAGGAGCTGTCAATCGAGCAGGCCTTTGGACAGATCAAAGAACTACTCGGGGAGATGGAGAGCGAGGAAGCCTCGCTGGAGAAGACCTTTGAGAATTACGAGAAGGGAATGCAGCTCCTGCAGTACTGCAACGACAGAATCGACAAGGTGGAGAAGAAGGTCCAGAAGCTGAACGCGGACGGCTCCACGGAGAATTTTGCGTAATATGTATTTGTTCAGCACCTGACAATTTCAACGTGAATCGGCCATTTGTGGACGGATTCACGATTGAAATTGCCAGGTGGGCAAGGACCGAAGGGTCTCTGGCCAGCCACATCGAGGTTTTCTGAAGGAAAATCGAGATGCGGGTGCTGAATAGATACGGCAGATCATTTTGGAATCATGTACGAGGATGCAAAGTCGCAGAGGGAGAATCGTATGACAGAGCAGGAATATGAGCAGCAGCTGGCAGCAAGGGTAGGAGCAGTGGAGGAGACCATCCGCCATTACCTGCCGGCGGAAGAGGGCTATGCCCGCCCGGTGATCGAGGCAATGAATTATTCGGTGGAAGCCGGGGGGAAGCGCCTGCGCCCTTTGTTCCTGGCGGAGACGGCCAGCATGTACGGCGCACGTGCGGAGCTGAGTGGTCCCTTTATGGCAGCGCTGGAAATGATCCACACCTATTCACTGGTGCACGACGACCTTCCTTCTATGGACAATGACGAATACCGGCGCGGACGCAAGACCACGTGGGCGGTCTATGGGGAAGGCATGGCGGTGATTGCCGGAGACGGACTGCTGAATTATGCCTATGAGACTGCGCTTCGCGCCTATGATGCGGCAGCGGATGAGACGGAGAAGGACCGCGTAACCGGTGCAATGATGACGCTTGCCAGAAATGCAGGCATCTACGGCATGGTAGGCGGTCAGTGTGCAGACATTATGACCGATCAGGATTCTGCCGGGCTGACTCCGGAGCTGCTGCACTATATTCACAAGAAAAAAACGGCCTGCATGATCGAATCCGGGTTCCAGATCGGGGCTATCCTCGCCGGGGCACCGAAGGCGGACATCAAAGCACTCGGCAGCATCGCGGAGGATATCGGACTGGCCTTCCAGATTCAGGATGACATTCTGGATGTGACAGGCAGTCAGGAAGAGCTCGGCAAGAGCATCGGCAAGGATGCATTGGAAGGAAAGGCTACCTATGTGACCATGAACGGATTGGAGGCTGCTGCGGAGAAGGTGCGCCAGCTGACGGAGCATGCCCTGACGGCAATGGATCAGCTGTCGGAAGAAAATGAATTCCTGCGGGCACTGGTAGAGCATCTGATGAAGCGTACAAAGTAAGTTGATAAGACTGTTCAGCAGGCGATTTTAAATAAATGAGAATTTCTCAGAAGAGCATCGTGTGCAGGCAGCAATGAGACAGTGTGAGACACAGCATGAGTAATTATCTGGATCAAATCAATCAAACTGGAGACATTAAGAAGATTCCTAGAGAAGGATACGCAGAACTGGCACGGGAGATTCGCAGTTTTCTGATAGAGAAGGTAAGCGTTACCGGAGGACATCTGGCGAGCAACCTCGGAACCGTAGAGCTGACGATGGGACTGCATCTGGCACTGGATCTTCCGAAGGACAAGATCATTTGGGATGTCGGACATCAGTCCTACACGCATAAGATTCTGACGGGGCGCAAGGATGGGTTTGATACTCTTCGTCAGTACGGCGGAATGGCGGGCTTTCCCAGACGCCGGGAGAGTGACTGTGATGCCTTTGATACCGGGCATGCATCTACCTCCATTTCTGCCGGCCTTGGCTATGTAAAGGCAAGAGATCTGAAAGGGGAGGACAGCACGATCATTTCGGTGATCGGCGACGGGGCATTGACCGGCGGCCTTGCGTATGAGGGGCTGAACAATGCGGCACGGCTGGATACGAATTTCATCATCGTGCTGAATGACAACAATCGTTCCATCTCCGAGAACGTTGGCGGGATGTCCCGTTATTTGGAACGGATCCGCACTTCGAATTCGTATCTGGATCTGCGGGATAAGGTCTACTATTCTCTGAAGGACAAGAGCCCGGAGATGGTGGAGACCATCCGCAGGACTAAGAACAAGATTAAGTCCATGTTCCTGCCAGGGATGCTCTTCGAGAATCTGGGGATTACGTATCTCGGCCCGATTGACGGAATGGATCCACTGGCGGTGCAGGCGGCAATCGAACAGGCAAAACATATCCGCAAGGCGGTTGTGGTGCATGTGATGACGAAAAAAGGCGAGGGGTATCTCCCGGCGGAGAATCATCCGGCGAGGTTCCATGGCACGGCACCGTTCGAGATTGAATCCGGCCTCCTGAAGAAATCGAGCAAGGTCAGCTACACGGACATTTTCTCGACCGTCATGATTAAGATGGGCCAGCGGGATGAGAAGGTCGTTGCGGTGACGGCTGCTATGGAGGACGGAACGGGACTCAAGCGCTTCCATAATATCTATCCGCACCGGTTCTTTGACGTCGGCATTGCAGAAGAGCATGCTGTGACCTTTGCGGCGGGAATGGCGGCCGGCGGGCTGAAGCCGGTGGTGGCGGTGTATTCCACCTTCCTGCAGAGAGCCTACGATGAGATTTCGCATGACGTCTGCATGCAGGATCTGCCGGTGGTGCTGTGCGTGGACCGGGCTGGACTGGTCGGTGCGGATGGAGAGACACACCAGGGCGTGTTCGACATTTCCTTCCTGTCCTCGATCCCGAATATGGCAGTGACGGCACCGAAGAACAAGTGGGAGCTGTCAGACCTGATTAAGTTTGCACTTAAATACGGACATCCCATTGCCATCCGTTACCCGCGGGGCGAGGTATACGACGGCCTGGAGGAGATCCGGGAGCCGATCGAACTGGGCAAGTCTGAGCTGATCGCCCGCGGCAGCGGCGGGAAGGAGAACGGCGTTCTCCTGCTGGCCATTGGCAGCATGGTGGAGACAGCCGTTGCCGTCCGGGAACAGCTGCAGGAGAAAGGCATTGATGCCACAATTGTGAATGCGCGGTTTGCGATGCCGTTCGATACGGAGATGCTGGAGCGTGAGCTGCCGGAGCATCGTCTCCTCGTAACGATGGAAGAGAATGTGTACAGCGGCGGCTTCGGCGAGCATGTGGAGGCCTGGACCGCAGAACACTGTCCGGGACAGGAGGTTCTGCGCGTTGCCGTGGCAGATGACTTCGTTGAACATGGAAGCGTGCCGATCCTGAAGGAGAAGCTGGGACTGGATCCCGTGAGCATTACGAAGCGGATTCTGGAGAGAATGGGCTGAGCAGGCAGCTGTTCTTCTGTATGCAGATCGGTGGATGACAGAATGCCTGCACCAGAACTGAACAGAGGGATGGTATAAGGAAAATTATGGCGAAAAAGAGACTCGATGTAATCCTGACAGAGGGCGGCTACGCCCCCTCAAGGGAGAAAGCGAAAATCATGCTGATGTCCGGCATTGTCTATGTAAATGGTCAGAAGGAGGACAAAGCGGGCAGCACCTTTGATCCTGAGAAGATCACGCTGGAGGTGCGGGGGGAAACGCTGCGGTATGTGAGCCGCGGCGGGCTGAAGCTGGAGAAGGCGCTGCAGGTATTCCCCATTGATCTGAATGGAAAGATCTGCATGGACATCGGCTCATCAACCGGTGGCTTTACGGACTGCATGCTGCAGAATGGCGCTTCCCATGTGTACTCCATAGATGTTGGGTATGGTCAGCTGGACTGGAAGCTGCGGCAGGACGAGCGGGTTACCTGTATGGAGAAAACGAACTTCCGGTATCTGAAGCCGGAGGATCTGGACGGCGTGCCGGCCTTTGCCTCCTGCGATGTCTCTTTCATATCCCTTTCGAAGATTCTGCCGGCTGCGGCAGGAATTCTGCCGGAGGGAGCGCAGATGGTATGCCTTATTAAGCCGCAGTTCGAAGCGGGACGCGACAAAGTGGGCAAAAAAGGCGTGGTGCGGGATCCTGCGGTGCACCGTGAGGTAATCGGTCAGGCAATCGGCTATGCTAGAGCAGAAGGCTTCCGGCTATTAGGGCTGGACTTTTCGCCCATCCGCGGGCCGGAAGGGAACATTGAATATCTGATGTATCTGGAGCGTCTGGCAGGCGGCAGTCAGGAGAACGCAGGCACGGATGATACATCGGCTGGTGCAGAGAAGACAGATGTTTCGAATGCCGCGAATAGTGAGGCTTTGGGGGCAACAAACCGGAGTGGTGAGGAACAGAGCCGGGAAGCCGCAGCGATTCGAAAGCTGGTAGAACGCTCTCATGAAGCATTTGCACGAACCGAGGGAGAAGCCCATGCAGCGATTTGAGATTCTCACCAACGACAGCAAGGACCCTGAACACCTGATGGAACGTGAGGTGCAGACTTTTCTGGAGGAGCATGGTGCTGCGTGCGTGACGCAGCAGACGGATGGCTTTTCGCCGGAATGTCTGCTGGTACTCGGCGGAGACGGAACCGTACTGCGGGCTGCGGAGCGGGTGCAGGAGAGCGGAATTCCGATTCTGGGCTTCAATCTCGGAACATTGGGATATCTTGCAGAGATTGAGCGCAATGCCTGGAAGGAGGCTCTTCTGCAGCTGCTGGATGGAGCCTATACCATTGAGGATCGCATGATGATCGAAGGCGGCAGAGTCGTAAAGCCTGGCGAGAGCTTGCCTTGGATGCTGACAGAGCCGATCCATCAGGCACTCAATGATATTGTTATATTCCGATCGGGTGCGCTGCGCGTGGTCAATTATGACGTGTATGTCAATGGCAAATTCCTGAATACCTATCATGCAGATGGAATGATCATCTGCACGCCGACGGGATCGACGGCATACAATCTGTCTGCAGGCGGTCCCATTGTGGAGCCGGGGGCGGAGATGATCGTACTGACGCCGATCTGTGCACATCAGATCAACATTCGCTCAATCGTACTCTCGGCGACAGATCAGATTGAAATCGTAATCGAGGATTCGCGCGGGGACAGTGAGTTAGCGGCTGAGGCAGTTTATGACGGAAACGAACGCGTGGAGCTGCGGAATGGAGAACGATTTGCCATCCGCAAATCGGATCGTGTGACCAGATTGGTGAAGCTGGGGAACAGGAGCTTTCTGGAAACGCTGCGGATAAAGATGCAGTGACGAGAGTCTGGAGACTTTGAAAAGTGTTGAGGAAAACGCTTCCAACGTCGGCGGCTGCAAAGGAAATGCTGATTTAATCAGCGTTTCTTTTGTACCGGGATCATCACATCATGAGATAGGACATCATGGCAGATAAGAAGACAAGACTGACAAGAATACGGGAAATCATCCAGGAGCAGGAGATCGGTACGCAGGAGGATCTCGCCAGGGCTCTGCGCAGCGAGGGATTTGACGTGACGCAGGCGACGGTATCCAGAGATATCCGCGAGCTTCGCCTGCAGAAGGGACACACCGAGGGCGGCGGACAGAAATATGTCGTGCCTTCCGTGGATTCTGCAGGATTGATTGAGAAATACAGCCGGGTGATGAAGGATGGTCTGGTGAGCCTCGATCAGGCACAGAACATCCTGGTGATCAAGACCGTTTCCGGTATGGCGATGGCTGTGGCGGCGGCGCTCGATCATCTGCACTATCCGGAGGTTGTCGGCTGCATTGCCGGAGATGATACCATCATGGTCGCCGTACGCACTGCGGAGGAGACGAAGACGCTGATGGAGAAGATCCAGAGACTGATTGCGGACTGAGAGATTTAGATTCTGCGAGTTGCAACGCAAATTTGAGCCGCGGGTACGAAACAATTACTTCGATAAAAAACGGAGCAGGAGATAGAAATTTATGCTGTTGGGACTT
>CAYLUU010000089.1:0-5287 GCA_964386925.1 uncultured Sarcina sp.
CCTTTTGTGTAAAAACCTCTGGCGCATCTGCATTGCACTGTCATGTTCCAACGCGCCTGACAGGGCAGATTCTCATTGGTGGTTTGACTACTTTGTCTTTGACATCTTTACAGCTCATGTACCCGCAGGGCACGCATAGCATTCAGCACGGCCAGAATCATGACGCCGACATCGGCGAAAATCGCTGCCCACATGTTCGCGATGCCAAGAGCTCCCAGCGCCAGGCACCCGAATTTAATAACCAGAGCAAACACAATATTCTGATATACAATGCCGGTACACTTGCGTGAGATTCGGATGGCCTTGCTGATCTTCAGCGGGTCATCATCCATCAACACAACATCTGCGGCCTCAATCGCAGCATCGGATCCCATGGCACCCATGGCAATACCGATATCGGCTCTCGTCAGAACCGGTGCATCGTTGATGCCGTCGCCGACAAAGGCCAGCTTGTCCTTCTCCTTCTCTGCCTTCAGCAGTTCCTCCACCTTGCTGACTTTGTCTGCCGGCAGCAGCTCACTGCATACGGTATCAATTCCAAGCTCCCCGGCTACCTGTTCGGCAACCGCTTTTGCATCGCCGGTCAGCATAACCGCTTTGTTGACACCCGTCTTCCGCAGTGCTGCAATGGCAGCCTTTGAATTCGGCTTCACAATGTCCGAAATGACAATGTGTCCTGCATAGTTTCCGTCCACTGCAACATAAATGACCGTCCCCAGCTCATGGCAGGGATCGCAGGATATTTTCTCCAGATCCATCAGCTTGAGGTTCCCGACAGCTACAGAATGCCCGTCCACGCTCGCACGAATTCCCTTACCGCTGATCTCCTCGATGTCTGTCACGCGGCTGCGATCGATGGCCTTCCCATACGCCTTCTGCAGGCTCTTACTGATCGGATGGGAGGACGCGCACTCTGCAAGCGCTGCGTATTCGATCAGTTCCGCCTCCGGCAGTGCACTGTGATGAACGCCTGTCACCTCGAAAACGCCCTGCGTCAACGTTCCGGTCTTATCGAATACAACACAGTTCACCTGTGACAAGGCCTCCAGATAATTCGAGCCCTTGATCAGGATTCCTTCCTTGCTGGCACCGCCCAGACCGGCGAAAAAGCTCAGCGGAATGGAGATCACCAATGCACACGGGCAGGAAATTACCAGGAAGGTCAGTGCGCGATAAATCCATGTTCCCCAGTCTCCCGGTACGCCCAGAATCATTCGTATAATAGGAGGGAGAACGGCCAGTGCCAGTGCGCCGTAGCAGACCGCCGGCGTATAGATTCTCGCAAACCGCGAAATAAATGCCTCCGACCGGGACTTGTGCGAGCTGGAATCCTCCACGAGCTCCAGAATTTTCGAAACCGTCGACTCTCCGAACTCCCTGGTCGTCCGAATCTTCAGAACGCCGGTCATATCAATGCAGCCGCTGATGATCTCGTCGCCTGCTGCCACATCCCGCGGAAGGCTCTCACCGGTCAGCGCGCTGGTATTCAGCGTTGCCGTTCCTTCCAGCACCACGCCGTCAATCGGTACCTTCTCGCCCGGCTGCACCACGATAACGCTGCCGATCGCAACCTCATCCGGATCTACCTGCTCCAGCTGTCCGTCCTTCTCCACATTGGCATAATCCGGTCGGATGTCCATCAAGGCGCTGATATTGCGGCGACTCTTTCCCACCGCATAGCCCTGGAACAGCTCACCAATCTGATAGAACAGCATAACTGCGATCGCTTCGTTGTAATCTCCGCTCTTCTCGTAGATCGCCAGCGCAAAGGCACCCACTGTAGCAACCGCCATCAGGAAATTCTCATCGAACACTCTTCGGTTCTGAATTCCCTTTCCTGCCTTACGCAGAATGTCATAGCCGATCACCAGATAAGCCGCCAGATATAACACCAGCCGCAGAATGCCGGTTACCGGGAGCAGATTCCACGCAATCAGCATTACGGCCGTAATCAGAATTCGCCGCAGCATCTTCTTCTGTTTCTTATTCACCGAATTGTCCTCGTTTCAATTAAACTTCAATTAAGCATTCGATTAAACATTCGTTTAATCGTTTTTGTAAAAAACAGCGCCCCGCCCGCCATCGCTTTCGGAGCGCCATCATCTTTACCTTACAGCTCGATCTCGCAGTCAGGCTCTACCTTCTTGCATGCCTTCAGAACATCTCCCATAACAGCCTTGGC
This sequence comes from uncultured Sarcina sp., assembly GCA_964386925.1. Lineage (GTDB taxonomy): Bacteria > Bacillota > Clostridia > Lachnospirales > Lachnospiraceae > CAG-791. Next base: position 2,183 of record CAYLUU010000089.1, read on the forward strand.
ATCTGCGCCCTCTGCAAACTCCACGATCATCTTCTGCGTCATAAAGTTCACAGTAGCATCTGCAACACCCGTGACCTTCTTCGTGGTCTCTTCCATCAGGTTTGCACAGTTCGCGCAGTCAACTTCAATCTTGTAGGTCTTTTTCATGAGAAATCCTCCGATGTATGTAAGTTCATTTTCTGTTTCTGCATTTCACGATTAAGTATTTGTTTAATCGTTATGACTGCATAATACTTCTGACCGCACTGTCTGTCAACAAGCTCCTCGTTTGCAAAATAAGTGCCTGTACAGTAACCTATATGATTATGAAAAGACAGGAAATCTTTTACAAGCTGCTGCGTGCCTATCAGACATACTACAATGTAACCACCGAAGACGTATCCCCGCCTTTTGGGGCAGAGGCAGAATTTCACTCCCACGATGAACGCTTCTTTCTGATTCGAAGAGCCATCATCGATGAAGTGGAGAATAACGAATTCGTCTATTTTGCCAGCTGTGAAGAACTGACAGCGGACCTCTTCCAGGAACTGGATGAGACAGCCTGGAGCCGCGGAATCGGAAAGGCAAAGCCTTCCGGGCACCATCAATCCACAGACGTGTCTCTCATCATTCTGGCGGATACCATCATGCCGGAAGTGGAGAGGGCTATTCGAGAATCCCGGCACACCGTCAGCTACCGGCACGGCCTGCACGGATACAGCAATTACCATTTGATTGTGCTCGAGGTTACTACCGGGCGAATCATCCACAATCGTCTCGGATATACCTTGAAGCGAGTACTAAAAAGTGTCGCGGAGAGTTCAGCATGAATCAGAGTAACTATTCAAATATTTTCGAATAGCAAAAGCGAGCTGAGGATACGGAAACCGCTGCGCCTGCTGTCCGGACTTTTTTTGCAGGAATAGATGCACCTATTTTAAAAAGAAGGAAGATAAATCACATGTTAGGATTAATTATCGTTGTAACTGCCCTCGTACTGCTCTTCCTGGGCTATAAATTCTACGGCTCCTGGTTGGAGAAACAGTGGGGCATTGATCCTGCCAGGAAGACCCCTGCCGTTGAAAAGGAAGACGGCATCGATTATGTCCCGGCTAAGCCAGCTGTACTGATGGGCCATCATTTTTCGTCCATCGCAGGAGCCGGCCCCGTCAACGGACCGATTCAGGCCTCCATTTTCGGTTGGGTGCCGGTATTCCTCTGGTGCATTATCGGCGGCATTTTCATGGGTGGTGTTCAGGATTTCAGTTCACTGTTTGCCTCCATCCGTCATGACGGAAAATCCCTTGGTGAGCTGATCAATGACTCCCTCGGCAAAAAGTTAAAAAAGCTGTTCATTATCTTTACGCTCCTGCTGCTCCTCCTGGTCATCGCTTCTTTCGTGAATATCGTTGCCGGCACCTTCTGCACGGTAGCCGATGAAACAGGAAAAGTGATCACCGGATTTACGACTTCACCGAACAACAACCAGGCAACCACCATGATCTCAGCTCTGTTCATTGTTCTGGCTGTCATCTACGGCTTTGCCACCAACCGATGCGGAATGAAATTGCTGCCGGCCACCATTGCCGGAGTGATCGGCATTATCGTGATCACGGTGCTGGGACTTAACCTCGGCATCAGTCTCACCCGCACGCAGTGCATTGTCGTAATCGGTGTTTATATTGCTGCCGCATCTTTGGTTCCCGTATGGATTCTGCTGCAGCCCCGCGATTATCTGTCCAGCTTCCTGCTGTATGGAATGATTGCGCTGGCACTCATCGGAATCACTGTTTCCGCCTTTACCGGCAGCGTCACCTTTGATATGCCTGCCTTTACCAGCTTTGAACCGGTCGACGGACAATATCTGTTCCCGATTCTGTTCATCACCATTGCCTGCGGCGCCTGCTCCGGCTTCCACAGTCTGGTTTCTTCCGGAACCTCCTCGAAGCAGCTGGACAATGAGAAAAACGCCAAGCCGATTGCCTACGGATCCATGCTGATTGAATCCGCCTTTGCCATCATTTCGCTGGTCGCACTCGGCGGTGTCTACTCCCGCTATGTTGCCGGAGAATTTGGTTCCCCCGCTGTTGCATTTGCAACGGGTGTTGCCTTAATGTTCGGTCCTGAGAATTCGGCTGCGTTCCGAACAATATCGGCACTCCTGACTCTGTCGATCTCTGTATTCGCTCTGACATCGCTCGACACCGGCACCAGACTAAGCCGTTTCATGTTCACAGAGCTGTTCCTAAAGGACGGAGAGGCCACCTATAAGGATGCAAAGGGCATCCGCAGGCTGCTGGCACATCCGCTTTTCGGGACAACCTTTATGGTTGTCGTCGGCTGTATTCTCGGAGGTCTGTCCCTGTCTCAGATCTGGGGCATGCTCGGAGCTGCCAATCAGCTGCTATCCGGAATTGCCTTTATGACGGTAGCGGTCTGGCTGGGTGAAGTCGGCAAGAACAACAAAATGCTGTTCTTCCCCATGATCTTCATGCTGGCAGCTTCTCTGGCCAGCCTAGTACTGACCATCGTGAACAAATCGAAGCCGATTGCTGCCGGTACTGCCGTATGGGGAGACTGGTTCCAGCTGATCTTCGCTCTTGCCACGAGTATTCTGGCTGTCATTCTGATCGTGGATGGTGCTAAAATTTTCATACGACAGTCCCGGGCTAAATAACTTTCCTGGTACTGAATCGTTAAATCTGAGGTGACTGTATATGAACCAGTATGTTCTTCCCCATTCGCATGGCGAGACCGTGAATATTCCGAAGATCCATGAGGAAGCAACCAGAGTTGAGGATTTTCAGGCCATCGCCGAGGTGTTCCGCCAGCTCGGTGATGCCAACCGCGTCCGCATTTTCTGGATCCTATGCCACTGTGAGGAATGCGTGCAGGATCTCGCTGTTCTGCTGGATATGTCCAGTCCTGCGGTGTCCCATCATCTGCGCCCTTTGCGCAACAGCGGATTGGTCACCAGCCACCGTGAAGGCAAAGAGGTCCTGTATCGCGCTGCCAACACGGAGCAGGCCAGACTTCTGCACCGGATGATTGAGCAGGTCATGCAGATCACCTGTCCGAACTGATGCAGCAGTTACAGTCGCTAGTACAGCGTTTGCAAAATAACTA
>CAYLUU010000089.1:5387-9546 GCA_964386925.1 uncultured Sarcina sp.
TGTCCGAACTGATGCAGCAGTTACAGTCGCTAGTACAGCGTTTGCAAAATAACTAGCCAGGAGCAAATTGACATGCTTGCAAAACAGGTCTAGAATTTTCGTAGCTATTCAGAGCCCACCCGTCAATTTCAATCATGACTTCGTCAGGTGCTAAATGAATACTGATTATCCACAAAGCTTAACGGGCAACGGCGCCCTGCGCAGAACTGCGCAGGTGTGCTGTTTTTTTTTAGGAGGAAGGATCATGAACATTCGAGGCGGCAAGACATTTTACGGACAAGACATCGGAATCCTGATGATGGACACCAAATTCCCCCGGCTTCCCGGGGATCCCGGCAATGCGAGAACTTTTGATTTTCCCGTGTGCTACAAGGTCGTGCGGGATGTGTTCTCCGGGAATAAGCTCCCCCGCGATGCCGATGAGGTGCTGCTCAAGGCCTTCTGCAAGGCGGCCAAGGAACTGGAGCGAGACGGCTGCCGCGCAATCACAACCTGCTGCGGATTTCTGGCCGGCTTTCAGCGTGAACTCGCAGACGCCGTCGACATTCCCGTCTTCACAACGACGCTGACCATGGTTCCCATGATCGCCTCGATGATCGGCAAGGACAAGCAGATCGGCATCTTCTCGGAACGTGCTGAATTCATGACCGACTCGCTGTTCATCAAATCCGGCTGGTCCTCCCGGGACTACAACATCTGCGTCAGTGATCTGCCGGAGGATTCGGAATTCAATGAACTGGTGATCTATAACCGTGAGAGCGGCGATCTGGACCAGATCCGCGAGAGCATTCGGCAGATGACACGCGATCATATGGCAAAATATCCTGCAACCGGAGCCATCGTCCTCGAGTGCCAGAATTTCGCGCCCTTTGGAGATGTGATTGCACAGGAAAGCGGAGTACCGGTGTTCGGATTGAATCAGCTGATCGCCTTCATTGAAGCGTCGCTGAATTATCCTTCCTACTCTCAAAATGAAAAAAGGTAATTGTCCAGAGAAGAGAACGCGTGCGCTGACTATGCACATGGGGATATGTTTTGAACAGAATAAAAGAGGATCATTCGAGGAGATCGAAAAACAATGAAAGTACTGGTAACAGAGCCCATTAACGAAAAGGGAATTGATCTTTTGAAGGAGCACGGTCTGGAGGCAGTAAACGGAACCGGTATCGAACCGGAAACAGTGATCCGTGAGGCACAGGACTGTGAGGGAATTCTGACCCGCAATGCACACCTGACGGCAGATATCATGGACCACTGCCCGAAGCTCAAGGTCATCTCCATGCACGGCGTCGGCGTGGACTGCATTGACGTCGAAGCCGCTACCGCCCGGGGGATTCAGGTCACCAACGCGGCCAGCTCCAACAAGCGTGCCGTTGCAGAATACACCATCGGTCTGATCCTGATGCTGGCAAAGGGATCCATCGATTACAACAACGAATTCAAGGAAGGCAACATGGAGGTGCGCAAGCGTCTCGGCGAAAATGTTGCCGGCAAGACCCTTGGTATCATCGGGATGGGCAACATCGGAAGCCAGGTGGCGAAAATGGCAGCCTATGGACTGAACATGAATGTCATCGGCTACAATCGGCACATCGAGTCACCGGAGAAGCTGGATTACTGCACACTGGATCCGGACATGAAGAACGTCATTTCCAAGGCAGATTTTCTCTCGCTTCACCTCCCCGGCAGTGCCTCCACCCGCCGCATGATCGGTGCAGAACAGCTGTCCTGGATGAAGCCGACTGCATATCTCGTCAACACCGGGCGCGGTGAGGTCATCGATGAGGAAGCTTTGATCCGTATTCTGCAGGAGAAGAGGATCAAGGGGGCCGCATTGGATGTATTCGAAGGCAACCTTCCGAAGCCGGAGAATCCGCTTCTGCGTATGCCGAATGTCATCGTAACACCTCATACGGCAGCCTTTACCGTAGAGGCACTGGAGCGGATGGCTTATCAGGCCGCTCAAGGCATCGTTGAAACACTGGAAGGCAAGCCGATTACCTATCCGGTAAACCAGCTCTATAACGGTCTGGAGGACACCAAGAAAATTTCGCTGGTAATGGATTACTATCGCTACGAATTCGGCAATGAAGTGAATTAAGGGTGTTCGTGTGCACTTTTTTCACAAAATGCATCTAAAAAAGGCCTGAGCCAAAGGGTATTATCTCTTTGGCCCAGGTCTTTTTCTGTCAGCTGCTTCGAGTTTTCCGTATGCAGCTATTTGACGTATGTGGAATAAATCTTCTGATGATCCGTGACGGCGTTCATTGAAGAGCTCGCCATGCCGGTCACGCAGATGTACGGTGTTCCTGCTGCGGAAATAAAATAGCTGACCGCACAATATTTGGACTGGTTGACGTAACCGGTCTTCGCCCCCAGAACAACGCCGGGCTTACTGAGCACGCCGATGCGCGACAGGAACAGGTTCCTTACCGTAATTCCTGTTGTATGAACTGCGGTGGGAACCGTGGTGTACTGCGGCGTTGCCAGAACGGTCAGTGCCAGCTGATTGGACGCGGCCGCATTCATGATGACAGCCATATCGTTGCAGGTCGTGTAATGACCGGGATCATAGAGGCCGACACAGTTGGTAAAATTCGTATTCTTGAGCCCCAGAGCCGCAGCCTTCTGGTTCATCAGCTTGACAAAGGCTTCATCAGAACCGGCAACATAGCGGCCAAGTGCCACGGCAGCATCCGCACCGGAAGGCAGAATAGTGCCCCACAACAGGTCCATAACAGTGACACGTTCACCTGCCGCGAAACCCACGGTACTGCAATCATGAGCCTTACAATAGTCGATGATATCCTGCGTGATCGTAACGGTATCCGTGAGATTTTTCACATGCTCTGCGGCAACCAGCAGCGTCATGACCTTAGTCATAGAGGCCGGATACATGTAGGCATCGCCGTTCTTCTGTGCAACCACCTTCCCATTCGAAGCGTTGATGAGAATGGCAAAGGTGCTGCCGGCAACAGAATCCGGGATCAGCTGCGTGTCAGCAGCATTCTGATAAACCGATTCCGCGGCATACACAGACAGTGCACTGCCGCTCACCATGGAACAGGACAGCATGAGAGCAGCTGTGAACGCCGCAGCTGCTCTTTTCCATGCGAAGCGTTTGTGGGAAAATGGATGGGTCATGGAGTCTCCTTACTGTAATTGATTGATAGGAATGGTGGACTCCATTGTAGCACAGCTAATCCGCCATCTGTACTGTCGAAAGGAACCAAATGACACTGAATCAACTGCACTACATGGTAACCGTAGCAGAATCCAACTCCATCACCGAGGCCGCCGGAAAGCTTTTCCTCTCGCAGCCTAGCCTGACTGCTTCCATCCGCGAGCTGGAAAAGGAGCTTGGTATCACGCTGTTCCTGCGGACAAACCACGGAATCCACGTGACAGTCGAAGGGGAAGAATTTCTGGGATATGCCCGGCAGATGCTCGAGCAGGAAAAGCTGATCCGTGAAAAATACATGGGCGCAGCGCACGGAAAATACAGCTTCTGTGTCTCCACCCAGCATTACTCTTTTGCTGTAGAGGCCTTTGTCGACCTGTTAAAGGACTACGGCGAAGAGGACTACGAATTCCACATTCGGGAAACCAAGACCTACGACATCATAGAGGATGTGGCACAGCTGCGCAGTGAGGTGGGCGTACTGTATCGCAATCCCTTCAACGAAGCAGTGCTGAACCGAACCTTTGAGGAGCATGAGCTGGAATTTCATTCGTTATTTCGAGCCGCCCCGCATGTGTTCCTTGGAAAGGACAATCCCCTGGCGAAGAAGGCCATGGTTACTCTGGAGGATCTGGAGCCGTATCCCAGACTCTCTTATGAACAAGGCGAACACAATTCATTTTATTTTTTCGAGGAACTGCAGAGCACTCTTCCGAGGCATAAGGACATCGTAGTGACCGATCGGGCAACATTGTTCAATCTTCTGATCGGCCTGAACGGATACACCATCTGCAGCGGTGTGATCAATGCCAGGTTGAACGGTGAGAACATTGTGGCGGTTCCGCTGGAGGCAGATGATTACATGGAGGTTGGTTATCTGACCCACCGCCATCTTCGGATCGGGCGGCTGGCCGAGCAATACATCGAAGCCCTGCAGAAATACTGCAAGTGCTGAAACTACCATGTCTGCTCACGCAG
>CAYLUU010000090.1:0-9519 GCA_964386925.1 uncultured Sarcina sp.
CCTGTCGCCTGACAGTCGATTGGACAGTGTTGTTACGTCAGGCTCCTGTAGATTTCAAGGATTCGCAGGTAGTTCGTGTGCGGATTGTGCCGCACCTTCGCCTCTTTGTGTGCGGCGCTGGCGAGCTGGCAGGCGAACTGATCGTTCTCGAACAGGTTGCAGACATCCTCCGCCAGTGCGTTCACATCGCCCGCCGGGAACAGCAGTCCTTCCTCCCCATTCTCCACCAGATCCGGGATACCGCCGGCGCGGGATGCGATGACGGGAACGCCCAGCAGCATCGCCTCGCAGAGTGAATTCGGCGAGTTCTCCACGATGGACGGGCAGACGAATACGTGACTCTTCCGGTATCTGGCCTTCATCTGCTCCGCATCCAGCGAGCCGAGCATTACCACATGGCCTTCCAGCCCGCCTTCCCGGATCAGCTTTTTCAGATACCGGCCATAGGCGGTAATCCACAGCGGCTCCGGCAGCTTCTTCGCCGGAATCTGTCCGCCCACATTGCCGATGATGGAATTACCTGCCACATACAGCATGGCATCCGGGAACTGCTGCAGGATCTGCGGCATCGCCTGGAGCATGAAATGGAAGCCCTTCAGCGGATAATCGCCCTGACTCAGGAAAATACTGTGGCGTTCTACCCCGTTCAGATCCCATCTGCCTTCATAGAATTCCGGCCGCAGCGTCTCGTTCATCAGGTGATACACGGCCTCCGGGTTGATCGCAGCCGTCCCCTCCCGGTCAAAGGAGGTGCGTCCCGTGATGTGCATCACGCCCCGCAGGGTCCCCTTCTCGTTCTCTGCGCGCGCGTAGAATTTGCGCTGCTGATCACGCAGGGAGTCATGACGGACAATATCCCGGAAGGTTTTCGCCCGCTGCACCTTATAGGGAAGCTCGGCCATATATAAGTCTGCAATCGCACCACACAGTCCCTGCATTCCGACCAGTGTTTTCTCCGGCTGCCGGAAGGCGCGCACCATGGCCAGTGCATGCGGGAATTCCGTTCCGAAGATGTGTACGATATCCGGCCGGAAATCTTCCAGGATCTGCTCAAACCGGCTCACCAGAGCGGCATCGTAATCCTCCGGCGTATTCAGATTCTCCCGGTAGCCGTAGAACACCGCGCCGTCAATTTCCTTTCGGCAATCGGTCATCTCCTCCGGAACCGGCACGCAGACGCCGAGCTCCAGGAGATTTGCTTCCTTGCCGGCTTCTACCTTTTCTGATACCAGCCGGTGAAAACAGCCTGTCAGCCATCCCTCCCGGTTGGAAAAGGGCAGCCCTACTGCCTTCGCAAATGCCGGCAGCATAATATTGCAAAGCCATAAAACCTTCATTATTTCCTCTTATATCCCTTTAATTCGTTATCAGGCTTCTCCTGACTTCCGCAATGTCAGGTCCCTTCAGAAAGGTATCCTGCCGAAACGACCAGAACAGAAGCATTTCTAGCCTTTACGGTATACGCGATTCTTCAGCCTGTCATACAGCGCCGCCGTCGCCGGCGAGGAGGCCATTTTCGCACGAAGCGGCTGCAGACTCAGCACCATAGCCAGGCGGTATCCGGTGCACTCCGCTGCGCCGAAATATTCTGTCGTGATCTTCCGATGCTCTGCCGCAGAACGCCTCCGATTCTCCGCCGTCTCGGAGAATCCGCCGCCCTCATAATCCGCGATTACCAGATCCATCGCCTCCGCTTTCGCTCCAGCCCGCACCACAGACCACAGGAAATGCTCGTAGTCCGCCCGCACCCGGTACTGCAGATCAAACTGTCTCGTTTCGAATAAATCCCGGCTGTAGAAACACGCCTGATGACAGGGCAGGTTCCGGTACATGGCAAAGTGCGTCATCTCCGGCTTTGCCGCTACGCGCTGACCGGTCTGCAGCTCCACCACATCGCCGTAATAGATGTGCGGCTGTGCCTGGTGTCCGCTGGTTTTATTTGCGAAGTTTCGGCTCCGAATTCTCTCTGCAACCTTTTCCAGAACCTCTGCGTCATGCAGGCAGTCCCCACAGTTGAGGAAATACAGATAGTCCCCCCTGGCCTTCTCCACAGCCTGGTTCATGCCGTCATAGATTCCCTGATCCTTGCTCCGGATCAGCTGAATTCTAGGATCGTTCGGCAATGCCTCCACGCTCCCATCCGTGGATCCCGCATCCTTGACAATGACCTCATAATCCGTGAAGGTCTGCGCCAGGATGCTCTCCATCGTCTGCCGCAGCCGGTCTCCCGGCTGGAAGCAGGGCGTTATGATGCTATATAACGGTCTGTGTTCTTCCATTTATTGTCCTACTCTATACTCCCGGACGGCGTCTGATTCAACTCATGGAACAGGAAGCTCTTGTACGGCAGAATCTTGATCGTATCCCGGTATGCCGTCTTCAGGAACAGGGCAAAATAAAGCACTGCAGCCAGTATCACGATCCCGGTCAGAAGCCGGCGCATGGTGCAGGTTTTCCCAGATTCTCTCGAAGCTTCTCTTTCCGTTGAACTCGTTGTCCCTCTCGAACTCGCAATATCCATCAAACTCGCAGCGCCAATCGAATCGTCTGTGTCCCCTGCGCTTTTTTGGTTTCTCCGGCCTCGAAGGATTCTCAGGCTCTCGTTCTCCGGAATTCTGTGCAGCAGCATCGGAATCAGGAAGATCTGTGTAAAGGTCAGGTAGTAGCAGATCCGTGACATCTCCGGCACAAACCAGCCGAATACGTACAGGAGCAGAGCCAGGAAGGAGCCGTTCACATACAGGCGAATTGCCCGACTCGCTGGGATTCTGCATGCCTTCGCCGGTTCATTTCCTGCCCGCCGCAGCACCAAGAGCGCCAGAATCAGAACGGCGGCGCATTTTGCAATGTTCACCCAGGATACGCTGGTGCCGGCCGCAAGATCTCCGGTTCCCTCCCAGGACGGATATAGTGCCACAAGGAGCTGCAGGACCTTGTCATGGAATACCATGGCAGCTGCCCCCAGTCCGCAGACTGCGATTCTCTGCCACGTTTTCCACCGGTGCAGAGCAAGCGGATACAGTACCAACACCACCAAGGCAGATTTATGGAACAGCGCCGCCAGGATGACGAGCAATAGGAACCCGATGTATCTGCGCCGCAGCAGGCAGGTCATCGCCACCAATGCGATCGACAGCGCAAAATAATACCGCATGGTATTGAAGCTCTGAAAATAATACCCGAACATCATGAACAGGAAGAAGGAGAATGCAAAGTCCTCCGCCTGCTGCCGGATTGCAAGCAGCATCAGCCCAATGGTCAGAGTAGCATACACCGCGAATACCAGCAGGTAATTCTCATATCCGCACAAGGCATAGATCGCCTTCACCAGAAGGTTGAAGCCCTTTTCCGTCGGCACATAGGCATCAATGGAAGCAAGGTGGAAGAATTCCACATACCGCAGATAGTCGTTTCCCGTCTCCTGCCGCAGAATGGCCGGCACCGCCAGAATCACCAGAATCAGCAAAAGGCAGGACCTGCGGAGCATCGCTCCCCTGGTTCCTGCCGGCAATCCCTCTGTTCGGTTCACCGCCATTGCAGCCAGTACCGTTGCCGCCGCAATGGCAAGATATAAACACACGCCCATTCGATATTCTTCACTCTTGTTTCAGAATCGGCTGCAATCGAAAATGCTGCTTCGCAGCGCAAATCCAGCGATGGAACGCTTGATCAGCGTTTCTCTAACCGTATTCCTTTCCGCATGATACGGAAAGCATCCCCGATCGTCAGCTCCTGACACGTAATTTTCCGATGCGCCAGCAGGAACCGCAGTGCCATGCAGACAGCCAGTCTGCCATACAGATCACGATACAACACGCCTCTGTCATAGAAGAACTTCTCATTGTATCCGTTGAACCAGGTCGAGCTGCCGTCCTCCCGGACTGCCTCATGGCCAATCTCCACCGGAACGGCCCAGATCTTCAGTCCTTTCTTCAGACAATCATGCAGGAACAGACTGTCCTCTCCATTGGAGTAGGTTGCTCCGCCGCCGTACAGAAGCGAAAACCACACATTCGCCCGACGAAGGCTGTCCAGCCTGGCCGCCACCGAATACGTAGGATATCTGCCATAGTTGTACCAGCGAACCTGCTTTACTTTACGGTTCTCATAGGTGCGACGCCCTTCCACAGCACGAACATTAAAGGTCAGAAGATCCGCCTGCGGATTCTCCTCGAAGGCCTTCAGCACCGATTGCTCATAATCGTCGTCGTAGACAATGTCCTCATCTGCGAACAGCACAATCTCGGCGCTCGCCCGCATCAGTGCGTTGTTGCGATTGCGCCCTACGCCGCGCTCATTAAACGCGATGGTACGGATTCGATGTCCCTTCCGCTCGAATTCCCGATAGGACACCTCCTGACACTGGTTGCAGATCACCGCATCGGTCGACAGGTTCATCCGTTCCGCCAGCGTAATATCATTTTCCTGCAATGCCGCAACCAGAACCTCCAGAGGCTCCCGCCTCTCTTTCCCGGTTACCGGATCCACCGGCCCACGATCAATGCGGCTGTAAACTTTATTTTCATCCATATCTTTGTCTTATCTCTGTTTAGCACCTGGCGATTTCAACATGCATTGGCCGCTTGCGGACATATGCATGATTGAAATTGACAGGTGCTAAATAGATACTGTTTTTTTATAGTATTTCTGTAGGTATTGCCCATCTGCTTCTGCCAGGATCAGGCCATCCGGCTCCGCGCCTCGTGCCTGCAGCTGCACCAGCAGATGCTCCGTTCCTGTGCCGTTTGCCTCACCATACGGCACAACCAGGAGGAGCTTTGCTGCTGCGTTCTGCGTACTCTCTCCCGCAGCGTTCAACACCTTTGCCGGATCCAGTGCCTCTGCCTCCAGCTGATACATCCCCTTCAGCTGCTGTGCTGTATTCTCTGCCAGCTCCATATCCTCTGCCAGGAGGCGAATCCCATTCACTGCAGCCGATTCTGTGCAAGATGATTTGCGAAGTGATTCCGCAGCTGTGCGATTTTCCTCTTCCAGAAATCCGGGTAGGGCATGTTTTTCTTTCTTTTTCGCCGCATTCCCTTTCCGGGAATCTGTGTCTTTATGCTTCTGCGTCTTTTGGAATTTTTCGTCCGCTCCGTCAGATGCACTATTCTGCTCCGGTACCGCAGATTCGCCTTCTGATCCCGCTGTCAGCGTCATCAGAACCGGCAGCCCATAGCGCCTCGTCGCCTCCTCCGGGCAGTAGATTCCGTCATTCAGCAGCTCCCGCAGCCATACCGCTGCCGCACTGATGAGAAATCCCAGCAGAGTGCCCAGGATCACGGCATTCCGGGTGCGGTCCGTCACCACCACGCTCTCCACATCGCCTGAAGAGAGGTACTCGATGCTCTCGAACGTCTCCGATGTATGACCGTAACGCACCAGGGCATCCTGAACTGCATTGGTCACTGCCTGAACCTGCTCCGCGTCCGCATTCGTCACCTGAATTGTAAGGAGCCGCACATCCGAGAGAATCTGTGCCTCAATGGCCTCCCTGGCTTCTTCCATCGTCATGCCATCCGGCAGCTCAGATTCAATTACCTGCGAAATTGCCGGCACCGAGAAGAGCAGGTCGTTCCACGTATAGTCATTGTAATAGTCCTGCGCGTTTCCGGCAGAATCTGCGGCAAACGTCAGATAAAACTTCGAAGTCTGCCGGTACTGCCTCTGCCCGGACACGCCCAGCCAGATTCCCATATAGATTGCCGCAGCCGCCAGTGCACCGATCAGTGTGCATGCCGGAATCCACCAAAGCTGTGAACGCAGCCGCAGCCAAAGGCTGCGCCGGTTCACGCGTTCATCTGCATATACTATTTCTCTCATTTATCCTCTTCGTGCTGCGTATCCTTGCTGCTCATCGCCGTCACCTGACCCTCGGCCACGCCTTCGGTTGCCTCCGGTGTGAACAGAATCTTCAAGGTCAGCAGCATCAGCTTCAGATCCAGGCCGATCGAATAGTTCTGGATGTAGGTCAGATCGAGCTTAAGCTTGTCGTACGGGGTGGTGTTATATTTGCCATATACCTGCGCGTAACCGGCAAGACCAGCCTTTACCTTCGTCCGATATACGAATTCCGGCATGTCCTGCACATATTGGGCGATGATCTCCGGGCGCTCCGGGCGAGGTCCGATAAAGGACATCTCTCCCTTCAGGATATTGATCAGCTGCGGCAGCTCATCGATGCGTACTGCGCGAATGAAATGGCCGATCGGCGTGATGCGGTCATCGTTCTCCGACGCCAGACGAGCCACGCCGTCCTTCTCCGCATCCACCTTCATGCTGCGGAACTTAATGATCTTGAATTCCTTTTGGTCCAATGTGCAGCGAACCTGCTTGTAGAACACCGGGCCGTGATCATAGCACTTAATCAGAATCGCCGTAATCAGGAAAAACGGCGACGTCAGCACCAGCAGGATCAACGCACATACAATATCGATCGCCCGTTTGCAGAACCGGTCACCGAAGCTCAGTGAATATTCCTTGGTCAAATACAGCGGCGTATCGAACAAATGCAGCTGCGCCGATCCCTTGATCAGAACATCCGGAATCTTCGGCATCATGTACTGCCGAACACCGTTGGCATAGCAAAACTTCATCAGCTCATTGCGCTCAGCGGTCGGAATATCCCACAGGACCACTGCTTTATGGCCGGCCGCCAGTATTTTAGCCTCTACTGCGTCCAGCCCCTCGCTGATGTTGATGGTTTCTGTGATGTCATATTTCTCCGGGCGACTTGCGAACTTGCACAGGATCGGCTCGATCGGGCGCTCGCCGTGAATCAGGATCATCTTCGTCGGCGGGAACACACGGTGGTAAACCCGATCCGATATCTGAATCCATAAAATCGCAAATCCGATCTGGACCAGCGATATCAGCACTGTCCATCCTCCCGGCAGCATCCAGTTGCGCAGCAACGAATCCTGCACGTACGTGAAGGCGTTGACCATCAGCAGAGAAAAGATCTGCGACAGACTGACATCAAAGCGTTTCTGATACCCGACGTCCATGCCGCCATAGGTCTTCGTCAGGAACAACAGCAGGATAAAATACAGCAGCAATACCAGTATGTGGCCGTTGCGGTAGAATTTCAGCCGCAGCCGAACCAGCGGATAATATATGTTGAACCACAGCCATGCGTAGATTGCTGTCTGGATCAGAAGTCCCAAAAGCGGCATTTCCAGAGCAGCCACGCGGCGCATGGACTGCCGTCTCTTCGCTCTAGCATCCATTACTCAAGTTCTTCCTTTGCGATATAAATCGGACGTTTCTTCACCTCCAGGTAGGTCTTGGACAGGTACTGCCCGATGACACCCAGACACAGGAGCTGCACGCCGCTGACCATCAGGATGATGCAGACAAGGCTCGGCCATCCGCTCGTGGGATCGCCGAAGGCAATCTTACGAACAATAACGAACACGATCAGCAGAAATGCCACCACGCAGAACAGGACGCCTGCCAGCGCTGCCATTGCCAGCGGAACCGTGGAATATGCAACAATTCCGTCAAGAGCATAGAGGAACAGCTTCCAGAAGGACCACTTGGTCTCTCCGAATTTACGCTCCACGTTCTCGAATTCAATCCATCTGGTCTTGAAGCCGACCCATTCGAAGATTCCCTTGGAGAACCGGTTGTACTCCTTCACCTCCAGGATGGCATCCACCACGCAGCGCTTCATCAGCCGGAAATCCCGTGCGCCGTCCACGATCTCGGTCTTCGAGAATCGGTTGATCAGCTTATAGAACTGCCTGGCGAAGAAGGACCGGATCGGCGGCTCTCCCTTGCGGGTCACGCGACGCGTCGCCGCCTGATCATAGCCGTCCCAAAGATACCCGAACATCTCCGGCAGGAGTGAGGGCGGATCCTGCAGATCCGCATCCATCACGGCCACATAGTCACCCTTTGCATGCTCGAGGCCGGCATACATTGCCGCCTCCTTGCCGAAGTTCCGGGAAAACGAGATCAGATGCACCCGGGCATCCTTCTCCCGCAGAGCCTTCACCTTCTGCACCGTATGATCCTTCGATCCATCGTCCACGTAGAGCAGCTCCACTTCCAGCTCATGCTCGCGGAAGAAATCTGCGTTCTTCATGAATTCCTGATAAAAATAATCGACGTTCTCCTCCTCATTGTAGCAGGGGACAATTGCCGTAAATAATGCCATGTTGGTGCCTTTCCGTTTAATTTATTATCGCTCGATTTCCCGCGGGCCGCCGCCAATTTCCAGTGTGTAGAACGATGCCGGATAGCCGACCTTCTCCAGATAAACCTTGCCGAGCGTATCGCAGAACTCGTCCACCGCCTCGTCCTTTACAATGCTGACCGTGCAGCCGCCGAAGCCGCCTCCGGTAATACGGGAGCCCAGAACTCCGGGCATCTTCCATGCCTCTTTTGCCAGAACATCTGCCTCCGGGCAGGAGGTTTCATAATCATCCCGCAGGGATACATGCGACTCATTCATGAGCTTGCCGAAATGCTCCACCTCGCCGGCCTTCAGGGCTGCAACCGCCTCGATGGTACGCTGGTTCTCATAGACGGCATGCTTTGCTCTGCGGCGGCAGACCTCATCCTGAATCAGATCCTTATTCGCCTCATATTCCTCAATGGACAGATCGCCCAGTGTCTTGATCTCCAGCTTTGTCTGCAGATCAGCCAAGGCCTTCGCGCACTGCTCACGGCGCAGATTGTACTCGGAATCCACGAGGCTGTGCTTTTTGTTCGTATTGGTGACCATCAGCTTCATGCCCTGCAGGCTCAGCGGTGCATACTCGAATTCCATGCTGTTGGTATCGAGGAAAATAGCATTGCCTTCCTTGCCCATGGCAGAAGCGAACTGATCCATGATGCCGCACTTCATACCATTATATTCGTTCTCGGAGAACTGACCGATGGTAGCCAGATCCTCATTGGTCAGCTCATTCTCCATATGGAAGAAGGTCCGCAGCATCTCACCGGTCAGAACCTCCAGAGAGGCCGAAGAGGACAGGCCGGAGCCATTCGGAATATCTCCGTAAATCACCATATCAAAGCCGCTGTCGATGGGATGTCCCTTCTGACCGAAGGCCCAGACAACGCCCTTCGGATAGTTGGTCCACCCGGCCGCCTTGGACGGCACCAGATCGTCCAGAGATGTAGTGGTCACACCGATCTTTGCAAAGTTTACGGAATAGAAACGCATCACGCGGTCATCGCGCTTTCTCGCCGCTGCGTAAGTTCCCAGACTGATCGCACTCGGGAAGACATGTCCGCCATTATAATCAGTATGCTCACCGATCAGGTTCACACGTCCCGGTGCAAAGAAAAGGCGAACCCCCTCGGTATCGCCGAACTGCTCTTCAAATGCCTGTAATACCTGCTCTGCCTGTGTCATTGCTAACCCTCCGCTTGGATATCACACTCTAACTCATTGATTATACCAGAAAAGAGGAGGAGGGTGGTACTGTCCCTGAACCTCGCAGAAGTGGGCGGCAGAGATGTCCGCTTCGGGACGTCTCGCGACTCCATCCTCGGACCTAGCGGTAC
>CAYLUU010000091.1:0-9480 GCA_964386925.1 uncultured Sarcina sp.
TCCAGGTCGTTCATACGGTTCAGGGTCTTCAGGAAGGTGGATTTGCCGCAGCCAGAGGGTCCGATCAGTGCCGTAATTTCATTGGTCGGGATATCAATCGAAATCTTGTGCAACGCCTGATATTCCCCGTAATACAGGTCCAGGTCTTTGATCTGAAACTTCATCTTTTCATCCATATCTGTCACCTTTCGTGCCGCAGGATGCGGCATCTCATTCACTTATGCCTTCGCTCCGGACTGCTTTTCATTGATGCGGCGCGTCATAATTCGTGCGATCAAAGAGAAAACAAGGACCAGCAGCACCAGTATCATGGCGGAGAAGTTTGCGATTTTCTCCGAGTTGGCATTCAGCGCCCCCTCAGTTCTCATAACCCAGATATGCAGAGCAAGTGTCTCGCCCGGGCGGAACGGATTTAACGGACAGGTTTTCGAGGTCAGATCCCAGTTGCTCCAGTTCAGTCTCGTACTCTGTCCTGCTGTGTACAGAAGCGCTGCTGCCTCACCAAAGCCGCGGCCCGCAGCCAGAATGACGCCCGTGATGATACGAGGCAGACATGCAGGAAGAAGAACCTTTACAATACTGGTCCAATGGGTTGCCCCGAGTGCCATGGAGCCCTGCTTGTAACTCTTCGGGAGACTGCGCATCGCATCCTCCGTTGTGGTTGTTATGGAAGGAAGGCTCAGGATGGAAACTGCCAGTGCACCGGCCATCAGATTCCACTTTGCACCGGTCATCAGAATGAATACAAGGTATCCGAACAGACCGACCACGATGGACGGAAGAGAAGACAGGGACTCAATACAGATGCGGATAAACCGCGTTCTCTTGTTGTTGCCTGCGTACTCTGCCATGTAAATTCCTGCAAGGACACCGATCGGCACGCTGATAAGGAGTGACAGGAACACCAGGTACACCGTGTTAAACAGCTGGTTTCCGATTCCATCCGAATCAAAAGCCAGAATTCCCGGATAATAACTCATGATGCCCTTCACGATGATGTATCCCGCAAGAACGAGAATCAGCATCAGGAAAAAGCCGCCGACGGCGTAGAACACACCCGTCATCAGATTGTTGACACGCTCCGCACTGCGAATGCGGCGTTTCATTGTTTCGTTCATGTCGTATCTCCTAAGCCTCCATCTTCTTCTTGCTGTTTGCATCAATCCGATGAATCACGAAAATAAAGAACATCGAAATCAGGAACAGCAGCAGAGCCATCGTCCAGAGCGCCATGTTCTGCTCACCGCCGCTGGCTGAGTTGCCCATATCAGCTGCAATGGCTGCGGTCAGATTGTTGGTGGGGGACAGGAGATTTTTCGGAAATGCTCTTGTCTTGCCGATGACCATAGCGACGGCAAGTGCCTCACCGAAGGCTCTTGCCAGTCCCAGAATGATGCCGGTGAAAATACCGGACTTCGAAGCCGGGATAACGATGCGATAGATCACCTGCCACCTGGTGGAGCCAAGGCCATAAGCCGCCTTTCGATAATGCATGGGAATGCTGCGGATTGCGTCCGCTGCAACCGTTGTAATTGTCGGGAAAATCATAACCGCCAGAACAATACTGGCCGCCAGAACCGAATATCCGCCCATCTTGGCATGGAATACATCACGGATGAAGGGGACCAGAACCGTCAGACCAATCCAGCCATATACAACAGAAGGAATTCCGACGAACATTTCGATGGCCGGCTGGAAAACCTTCGCTCCCGACTTCGGCGCAATTTCCGTCATGAAGACCGCTGCGCAGAGCGCAAACGGCGTTACGATCAGGAGTGCCAGTCCGCAGGTCAGAAGTGATCCTACGATGTAGATGGCGCATCCGACCTTTCCGCCACCTTCGGTTGCCGAATCATTGGGTGCCCACTCACTCGAGAACAGGAACTCAAAGATGGAATGATTAAATTTCGTAAAGGTTCCGGTGCCCTGATAAATCAGAAACACACCAATGGCAAGTGTCAAGATGATGATAAAGAGACCGGAAAAAGTAACGATTCCGCGTCCAAGTCCTTCCTTTCGGAAGTATTCGAGCTTGCCGGTTCTTGTTTTTACTTCCTTCCGGGCGACCGTGTGGCTCGCTCCGGTTGTGAGATTGGTAGCAACTTCCGTCATTTTTATCTCCTGTCGCAGATGCTCTGCGCTTTTCTCGAGATGGTCATAAAACGTTCCCGCAATTTTCTCTTATAAACAGAGCGGTCCGCCCCAATGAATTCGGAGCGGGCCGCCGTGGTCGTCAGAGGTATTTTTACTTTGTCTTAGTTGGACTCGTGAGCAGCCAGAGCCTCGTCGCTCATCTTGGAGGATACGCCGTAGCCCATAGCCTCGATCTCAGTTCCGAAGTCATCACCCATCATGTAGTTGATGAATGCCTGTGCCTCAGCAGTTCCCTCACCGTTGGTATACATATGCTCGAAGCCCCATACCTTGTAGGTTCCGTTGTAGGTGTTCTCCAGAGAAGGCTCAACGCCGTCGATGGAAACAGTTGCTACGGTGTCGTTGTCAACCAGGTAAGACAGTGCTACATATCCGATTGCGCCAGTGTTCTGCTGAACTGTCTGCAGCAGGGTGCCGGAGTCATCTGTCTCAAGAGCCTCGTTGGAAGCCTCCTCAGCTCCGTTCAGTGCCCAGTTCTTGAACAGTGCACGGGTTCCGGAGGAGCTCGGTCTGGTTACCAGAAGGATTTCCTCGTCAGGACCGCCAACCTCGCTCCAGTTGGTGATCTCACCGGTGAAGATGCCGGTCAGCTGCTCTGTGGTCAGATCCGTAACACCAAGATCAGCATTTACAACCGGTGCCATGGTGATAACGCATACCTCATGGTCTACCAGATCTGCTGCTGCGTCTGCATCCAGCTTTTCCTCTGCGTATACATCAGAGTTTCCGATATCGATTGCGCCATCAGCAACCTGCTTCAGTCCCTCACCGGAGCCGCCGCCATTAACGGTTACTACACAGTCAGGATTAAGATCCATGAACTTCTCAGCAGCTTCCTGTGCAAGAGGAAGCAGTGCAGAGGAACCAGCTGCGGTAACCTCACCGCTTACCTGCTCTGCAGCCTCTGTGGTCTCTTCAGCAGCCTCTGTAGTAGCTTCTTCTGTAGTTGCCTCTTCTGTTGTGGTCTCTTCAGCAGTCTCTGCAGTCGTTGTTGCCTCTGTGCTCTGAGAAGAAGAGCAGCCAGCCAGCATGCTGACAGCCAGAGCTGCGGTCAATACAGTACCAATCACTTTGCGCTTCATAATAATCTCCTCTACTTTCCGCCGCCTCTTTGCGGCATCGCTTCCGGGCTCATGCCCATCGTTCATGCTTTTCCCGTATACAAAAAGCACTGTCAAAGGCTCCGGCATCCTCTCTTTCGGATGTCTGTCCTTCAACAGTGCCTATGCTAGTGATTGGTTGTAAAATCCAAAATCCGCAAAATGTAAAGAGTATGTTAAGTAGGGTCTTTTCATGTACTTTTTAACAAACTCTTAACATTCCTCTTACTTCGTTATGATGGAAGCCTCCTTTTCTCTTCATTACAGTGTGTTCTGTAAACAGAATCGAAAGGAAATCGTTTCGTTTATAAAATGTAAATCCAACATTCGTGCTGCCCAAAAGGAGGATGCTCTCATATGATGCGCTTCTCTCACACCGGTTCTTACCACTTATATCGTTTTCTTCTCCTCGGTGCTGTCTTCGGCTTATTCCTCGGAGCCTGCATCTGCATGGTGATGGAGCAGGTTCTCGGCCTGCAGCCGTCAGAAACCGTAATCCTCCTCGCCTCCGCCGGCTGGTGCGGTGTGCTCGCTTTTTTTGCAAGGCTCCTGTACCTGGCTGTAGATCACGCGAAGTGAATCAGATTGCCTTCCCCAGGAACTGGCTTTGATACAGATCGTAATAGAATCCTTTCGCCTGCATCAGCGCATCGTGATTGCCCTGCTCAATGATATGTCCATCCTTCATAACCAGAATGCAGTCTGCGTTCCGAATGGTCGAGAGGCGATGGGCCACGATGAAACTGGTCTTGCCCTCCATCATCGCATTGAAAGCATCCTGTATCTTCAGCTCGGTTCTGGTATCAATGGAAGAGGTCGCCTCATCCAGGATCAGCATCGATGGTTTGCTCATCATGACGCGGGCAATGCACAGGAGCTGTCGCTGTCCCTGTGAGAAATCCTCTCCGTTCTCAGAAACCATGGTGTCATATCCATTCGGCAGTCTGCGGATAAAGGAATCGATGTGACAGATCTTCGCAATCCGGATCATCTCCTCCTCAGTGATATCCGGATTCCCCATGGTGATGTTCTCCCGGATGGTTCCCGTCTTCAGCCAGGTTTCCTGCAGCACCATGCCGTACCCGTTTCGAAGTGCATGTCTTGTAATCTTCCGGACGTCCGTTCCATCCACATAGATGGCTCCGTCATTCACATCATAGAAGCGCATCAGCAGATTGATCAGTGTAGTTTTGCCGCAGCCGGTAGGTCCGACAATTGCAATCTTCTGCCCCGGCTTTACCTGCAAAGAGAAATCGCGAATCAGGTTCTGTCCCTCCACATAAGAGAAATCCACCTTATCCAGCTCTACCTTGCCTTCAAACTTCTCCGGAGCAATCGCATCCTCTGCATCCGGAATCTGCGGCGTCTCTTCGATGAGATCCAGTACACGTCCCGCACACGCAATGGCGTTCTGCAGCTCTGTCACTACTCCGGAGATTTCGTTGAACGGCTTTGCGTACTGGCTGGCATAAGACAGGAAGGCGGTCAGCTGGCCGACACTCAAATGACCGGAAATCGCTGCGATTGCGCCGGTCACGCCAACCACGGCATACACCAGACTGTTAACAAAGCGCGTGGCCGGATTGGTGATGGAGGAATAAAAGATGGCCCGCAGGGAGGTCTGTGTCAGTTCCTCATTGATGGCATCAAAATCAGCAACCACTTCGCTGCCGCGGTTGAAGGCCTTCACCACCTTCTGCCCTTCGATCATTTCGTTGATCAGTCCTGTCTGCTGGCCGCGGATCTCTGACTGCTTTCGGAACATTGTATACGTATGGCTGGAGATATAGCCTGCCACCAGGAAGGACAACGGTGTCAGCGCCACAACCGCAATCGTGATCCATACATTAATGGAGAGCATGAAGCAAAATGTGCCCAGAATGGTGATCACACCGGTGAACAGCTGTGTAAATCCCATGAGCAGACCATCCGCGAACTGATCGGCGTCCGCAATGACGCGGCTTTCGATCTCTCCGTATGGATGCGAATCAATGTAGCTAAGCGGGAGCTGCTCGATTTTCTCAAATGCATCGTTGCGGATATCCCGGACCACATCATAGGTCATCTTGTTGTTGCATAGGTTCATCAGCCACTGGCCCGCTCCTGCGATCAGTGCACACGCCGCGATCCGGATGATGATGTTCCAGACACCATCGAACTGTACCTCTCCCGGTCCCAGAATATAATCCACAACCGCTCCGGTGAGCTTCGGAATATACAGCTGCAGTGCCACTGTGAGAAACGCCAGCAGTAGTGAGGCCCAGAGATATATCCGGTATTTTCCTAGATAATTCAAAACCTTTCGGCAGATCACGAGCTGCTCCCCGTGATCTTGTTTTTTCTTATTCGTTTCTGACTTTGTTCCTGCCATGATATCTATCCTTTGTCTATTTCACGCTGTGATCAGGCGTCTTTGCTTCCTTTGAAAGCTGTAATTGTTTAGCACCCACGCGGCTTTCTCCTTGCATTCGAAAAGCCTCGATGTGGCTGGCCAGAGAGGCTACGCCTCTTGGCCGCCTGATGATTTCAATCGTGAATTCGTCCATAAACGGCCAATTCACGTTGAAATCACCAGGTGCTAAACAGATATTGGAAATTGCGAATAATATATTTCCTGGTACACGCTGTTCTCCGCCAGCAGCTCCTCATGTGTTCCGACTCCCACCAGCTTCCCGTCATCCATAACGAGGATCTGATCCGCATACTGCACAGAGGCTGCACGCTGCGATACGATAAATGTGGTCAGCGTCTGCGACATCTCCCGGATGGCCATGCGAAGCTTCGCATCCGTTGCAAAATCCAATGCCGAAGCCGAATCATCCATGATCAGAATGTCCGGTTTTCGCACCAGTGCTCTTGCAATGGTCATGCGCTGCCGCTGTCCGCCGGAGAGATTTCTTCCGTTCTGTTCCAGCTCAAATGCAGTCTTGCCCGGTTTCAGGTCTACATACTCCTTTGCCTGCGAAATGGCAAGCGCTTCGTCCATCTCGGCAGGGGTGGCATCTTTTTTGCCCCAGGCAAGGTTCTCGGCAATCGTTCCCTTGAACAGGAGTGCCTTCTGCAGAACCACGCCGATGCGGCTGCGCAGCTGCTCCTGCTGATATTCACGGACGTTATGCCCGCCCACCAGGACTTCGCCGCTTGTCGCATCGTAGAAACGCGGAATGAGGTTTACCAAGGAGGATTTGCCGCTTCCGGTTCCGCCGATGATGCCCACGGTCTGTCCCTTCTTCACGCAGAAGGAAATGTGCTCCAGCGCTTCTCCTGCGCCCTCTTCGTAAGTCAGCGATACATCCCGGAACTCCACCGCAATGTCGCCGTCGCGTACGGCATCTGCGCCGAGCGTTCCGTCCGTCATGTCCGGTTCTACCTTCAGAATATCCTCAATTCGATCACCGCAGGCGATCGCCTTGGTCACCTGAATAATAAGGTTCGCCAGCTTAATCAGCTCAACCAGAATCTGCGACATGTAGTTCACGAGGGCGACCACCTGTCCCTGCGTCAGGATTCCGATGTCCACCTGCACCGCACCGACGTAGATCAGGTAAGCCGTCGCCAGATTGATGATGATGTATGTAACCGGATTCATCAGCCCGGAAATCCGCCCCACAAACCGCTGCATCCGGTTCAGCTCATCATTGCTGTCATGGAAGCCTGCAATCTCGCTTTCTTCTCGTCCGAAGGCGCGAATAACGCGAACACCGGTCAGATTCTCGCGTGTTCCGGTCATAATTTTGTCCAGGCGCCCCTGTACCTTCCGGTACAACGGCATGGTCCACAGCATGATGCCGAAAACAACGACCGACAATAGCGGTATCGTCACCACGAAAACCAGCGCGGCCTTCACGTCCACCGTAAATGCCATGACCATGGCGCCGAATACAATGAACGGGGAGCGCAGGAACAGGCGCAGCACGAGGTTCACGCCATTCTGAACCTGGTTGACATCACTGGTCATTCGTGTAATGAGCGTATCGGTTCCGAACAGGTCCATCTGTGAGAAGGAGAGTTCCTGAATGTGCTCGAACAGAGCGTGCCGCACCTGTGCTGAGAAGCCGGTAGCGGCCTTCGCCGCAAACCACTGTGCCGTAATAGCAGAAGCCAGTCCCACGGCTGCCAGCAGTACCAGAACGCCGCACATTTTCAGAATGTAGGGGCGATTCTGCGTCCCGATTCCGGTGTCAATGATGGCCGCCATAACGAGCGGCACGATCAGCTCAAAGGAGGCTTCCAGCAGCTTGAAAAGCGGTGCCAGAATGGTTTCCTTTCGATAGTCCTTCAGATACTTTAGAAGAGATTTCATTTGATTACTCCTTGCATGTCTTACTATGTGCGAGTTTTCACCGGAAACCCGCCTGTTCATCCTACCACTTGCAGATTCATTCGAAAAGAGACGGGAAGCTGTGATACACTCATAGGTATGGTCATCATACATACGTCTGCCAGGCGGCAGAGTAGCAGGGGCTGCGCGTCGCTGGGCCCTGCTACTCCAGATGCACAGATTTCTCACCACTACAGAGCTTGAGAAGAGCGCCGGGGCTGGCTCACCTGAGCATATCGGTTTCCCATGCTTCAGATTCATCCCTATACACAGTCGCTCCAACCGACCGGGATTTCGTCCCTATACGCGTTCCGCAGGGTCGCGCCTGCGCACACCCTACTCCTCTGTCGCCTGGCAGGCGAATTAATGTTACTATCCGGCAGCATGTGATTACGAATGCTCGCATGACTGCACACAGTCTAGAAGGAAGTGAATGTCTTGGAAAAACACACATCTGAATCTCATGTAAATCTTGATGCTGCGGAGAGTTATCTGCGTCATCTCCTGCACTCTTTTCTGGTTGGAGTGCGGTGGATTCTGTTCGGCGTGATCTGCGGCGTGGTGATCGGCGCGATTGCTGCCCTGTTCGCAAACGCTATCGTCAAAGCTACGAATTACCGCCTGGAGCACGGATCTCTCATTTTGTTCCTGCCGCTGGCCGGTCTCTTCATCGTCTTCATGTACCGGAAATCCGGCTATCCGCAGCCGCGGGGCACCAATCGTGTGCTGACGGCAATCCGCGAGGAGGAGACCATTCCCGGTGCGATGGCGCCGCTTATCATCGTGGCCACTGTGCTGACGCATCTGTTCGGCGGATCGGTCGGCCGTGAGGGCGCAGCGCTCCAGGTCGGAGGTTCTCTTGGTGCTGTTCTCGGCAGGCTGTTCCGCTTTAAGGAATCTGAGCGGCGCCGCATCATCATGTGCGGTATGAGCGCAGCCTTCTCTGCACTCTTCGGGACACCTCTTGCTGCCGCCGTTCTCTCTATGGAGATCAGTACCGTCGGAATTATGTATTATGCCGCCCTGGTGCCCTGTGTGATCTCTGCCCTAACGGCACATTACGTAGCAGAGCTTCTCGGGGCCAGCGAGACAATTCTCACGGTTTCGCATGTTGCGGAATTCCACCCCGGAGCAGCCGCCGTCACTCTTATTTTCGCCGTCTGCTGTGCTCTCGTCAGTGTGCTCTTCTGTGCTGCTATGCACCACACCAAACATTTGATGACCGAGCATGTCCGCAATCCCTACCTGCGGGTATTCCTCAGCGCCGTCATCATTATTGTTCTGACAGCACTTGTCGGCGACCAGACCTACAACGGAACCGGCTCTTCCGTCATTGCCTCCTGCATCAACGATCCTTCTTTTCAGATTGTGCCTTATGCCTTTCTGCTGAAGATCCTGTTCACTGCGGTGTCACTCTCCGGCGGACTTCAGGGCGGTGAGATCGTTCCTTCGCTCTTTATCGGTGCAACCTTCGGACATGCCTTTGCTCTGCTGTTCGGGCTTGACCCTGCCTTTTATTCCGCAATCGGCATGGCCTGCGTGTTCTGCGGCGTCACCAACTGCCCGATCGCAACGCTTTTGATCAGCTGTGAGATGTTCGGCTTTGAAGGATCTTCCTTCTACCTGATCGCCATTGCCATTACCTACCTGTTCTCCGGCAACTACGGCATCTACTCCGCGCAGAAGATTCTCCATTCTAAATTCGATCCCGGACGGATCGATGCCAACACACATTGACGCAATTAAAAACAGCCCGGCAGCCGCAGTTTTCACTGCAGCCGCCGGGCTGTTTGTCTCTTCGCCAGTCAGCGCCGGGTCCTGACGGAGATGTCCGGTTCGGAGACGCCTCTCGGCTCCGTCCTCGGACCTAGCGGTACTAAGCTCGCAAAATACGCTCGCAAGTAC
>CAYLUU010000092.1:0-3672 GCA_964386925.1 uncultured Sarcina sp.
AAAGCAAAAACGACGGTGCTTGGGGGAGCCGTCGTTTTCGAGAAGTATAACTTCTTATGGGGTATAGCAAAAACTTATAATGTATTGGGGGGTTACAAGTAGTATAGTAACAATCTCCTTATTTTCCGACAATTCACCAAGTGCACGAAGTTTACAAATTTGGTATGCCGTTTTTGTGCGTTTTTACTTGCCCCCTATTTTCAACATAATTCACAGCCATCCAATACACGGCATGCATCTGTGTTCCATCTATCTGCTGTGTTTTCCCTATGCCTGTGCCTGTTCTGCAGTCTTTTCCTTATGGAACAGCGCGTCGAACTCGTCTCCGCTGATCTTCTCCTTCTCCAGCAGCAGCTGCGCGCTGGCATGGAGAACATCCTCATGCTCCAGAATGATAGCCTTCGCATCCGCATAGCAGCGGTCGATGATGGCTTTGACCTCTTTGTCGATCTCGCCCGCCACATACTCGCTGTTGCGGCTGCTGTGTCCGAGATCGTAACCCAGGAACACATCCTCTTCTTCCTGCTGGTAATTGATGGTGCCGATGTTGGCACTCATGCCGTATTTGGTCACCATGTTCCGTGCCGTTGCGGTTGCCTTCTGAATATCATTGGAAGCGCCGGTTGTGATGTCATCCAGGATCAGCTCCTCGGCAATCCGTCCACCGAAATCCACCATGATCTCATGGAGCATCTGACCTCTTGTCGCGAACATCTCATCACGGGACGGCAGCGGCATCGTATAGCCGGCAGCGCCGACACCGGTCGGGATGATCGATACGGTGTATACCGGTCCGACGTCATCGAGTTCATGGAACAGAATCGCATGTCCGCTTTCATGATAGGCGGTAATCCGTCTCTCCTTCTCGGAGATGACGCGGCTCTTCTTCTCTGCACCGAGTCCAACCTTGATGAAGGCTGCCTTGATGTCCTTCTGATTGATGAATTTGCGATCCTCTTTTGCCGCACGGATGGCTGCCTCATTCAGAAGGTTCTCCAGATCTGCACCGGAGAAGCCGGCTGTGGTTTGTGCAATCTCTTTCAGATTGACATCATCGCCCAGAGGCTTTTTGCGCGCATGCACGGCGAGAATCTCCTCGCGTCCCTTCACATCCGGGCGGGAGACTGTTATTTTGCGGTCAAAGCGGCCGGGACGCAGGATGGCAGGATCCAGAATATCTGCGCGGTTCGTTGCTGCCATGACGATGATGCCCTCGTTCACGCCGAAGCCGTCCATCTCTACGAGCAGCTGGTTCAGGGTCTGCTCTCTCTCGTCATGTCCGCCGCCGACGCCGGTTCCGCGGCGTCTTGCGACTGCATCGATCTCGTCGATGAACACAATGCAGGGGCAGTTGCGCTTGGCTTCCTCGAACATGTCGCGGACACGGCTTGCGCCGACACCGACGAACATCTCCACAAAGTCAGAGCCGGAAATGGAATAAAACGGAACGCCCGCCTCGCCGGCAATGGCTTTTGCGAGCAATGTTTTGCCGGTTCCCGGCGATCCTTCGAGGAGAACTCCCTTGGGAATTCTGGCGCCGAGATTCGTATATTTCTCCGGGTTGCGGAGGAAGTCCACGATTTCCTGCAGGTCTTCCTTCTCTTCCGCCAGTCCTGCGACATCGTTAAAGGTCACGCGATCCTTGTCGTCCGCCAGCTGTGCACGGCTCTTGCCGAAGTTCATCATCTTGGCATTGGCGCCGCCGCCCATCTGCTGGGCGCTCATCAGGTAGAAGAACACCAGGCAGACACCTGCTACCAGGAGCATCGGGAGGACACTCGTCAGGAACCAGTTCTCGTGCGGAACATCATCCACGACGGTCTCGACCCCGTTCTCGCGGGATTTCGTCTCCACCTGGGTAATATCGGTGGCGTAGAGCGTCTGGACCGTCCCGTCCTTAAAGGTAATCACAGCGGAGCCGGTTGGCGTCTCCTGATTGGGGACGATCTCAACGGAGGTCACCTTGCCGCCTTCCAGATCCTGCTCGTACTGTGTCAGGGTGTACGGGTCCTGTGTCTGCGTGGTGCTCCCCCGCAGGAACTGAACCAGGATGAACACCATCATGATGGCCAGAATCCACATCACCATACGGCTGCCGGAGTTTCTATATTCGTTGTTGTTCAATCGTTATGCCTCTTCTAAATTTGTTGTAACTCTACTACACCGATGTACGGAAGGTTGCGGTACTCCTGATCATAGTCCATGCCGTAGCCGACCACGAACTGATCCGGAATGGAGAAGCCGTAATAATCCGCCTTCAGGTCAACCACGCGGCGTTCCGGTTTATCCAGAAGCGTGCAGTACTTGATGGACTTGGCGCCCTTGCTCTTCAGGAATTCTCCCAGGAAGGCCAACGTTCTGCCGGAGTCTACAATGTCCTCTACGATGATGACGTCCAGACCCTCGATGGAGTCATCCAGATCCTTGCGGATACGGACTGTTCCGGTGGACTCCGTTGCTCCGCCGTAGCTGGATACCTGCATGAAATCGATGGAAACCGGCACTGTAATGCGCTTCGCCAGCTCGCACATGAAGAAGCTTGCCCCCTTCAGAATGCCTACCATACGGATCTTGCGTCCTTCGTAATCCTTCGAGATCTGCTCTGCAAGCTCGCGGATTCTCGCCTCAACATCTTCCTCCGGAATCAATACGGAAATTTTCTCTGCCATGCTCTCCTCCTTACCGCACTCCCTGCGGCCTGCTGATGCTCAGTTCCAAAATGGTTCTGGTGGAAGCATCCACCTGATGCTCTGCACTGATCCGGCCTCCCGGAAGCCACAGAATTCGATCGCCGTCCGCCGGCAACAGCATTCGGTCTCGCACAGAGGCCGGGATCTTCGCATCGATCATCATGCGCGTCAGCTTCTTATACCGATGGTCCTCCAGGCCCATTCGGTCATCAGTCCGTCTGGTGCGAAATGTCAGAAACGTTGCTATTTTATCATAGTCAAACCATTTCGTATATGTTCCGTGCGGGATGGCCGCAGGGTCTCCGGCATAGGGAAACACCCGCATTTCATAGGCTTCCCGGCAGGTCGGCCAGAGGAGATTTTTTCCCTCCGTATCCTGCTCTCTCTGTAGCCTAAGCACACCATATTCCTTGTATGCGATCAGGCCGCCCGGCAAGGACACCTGGTGCGAACCGGTTGTCTGCAGGAGCTTCTGCAGCTCTTCCACCTGGGCAAAGGTCAGGTCTCTTCCTCCCCCTGCCGCCTCTTTCAGAATGGCATACAGAACACGCCGCCGCAGATAAGGC
The DNA here is from genome assembly GCA_964386925.1 of uncultured Sarcina sp. Lineage (GTDB taxonomy): Bacteria > Bacillota > Clostridia > Lachnospirales > Lachnospiraceae > CAG-791. The sequence goes on from CAYLUU010000092.1 coordinate 3,257, forward strand.
TCCAGCGCCAGCAGTCGTTCGGCACTGTAGGCCGACTGCCCGCCATTCCTTCCCGGTGTCATCTCCAATGGCTCATCCGCAGCGCTGCAGGACACGCTCGTTCGGACCTGCTCCGCCGTTTTCGATACGTCTTCCGGCATCCCATTCCCCAAGCGGCAGCTCTCCAGACTCTGCCAGGTCAGCCCGCTCAGGAATTCCTCCGCCTCCCGAAGATCCTCCGCCGTGCGGCTAATGTGCGATACAGCCTGTTCATTCACATGCGCTGCCAGCTCCGGAAGAATGACATTGCGCACGTAATTTCTCGTGTAGACCAGTTCTACATTGGTCTCGTCCGTGCACCACGTCTGCCTGTGCTCTCGCAGATACTCCTCAATATCTTTCCGTCCGCAATCGATCAATGGCCGAATCACCGGAAC
>CAYLUU010000092.1:3772-9177 GCA_964386925.1 uncultured Sarcina sp.
AACGGATCGAACGGGCTGCGCCGATCTCCCACTCACCGGCAAAATACCACCGACTCCGGCCAGCGATGTCCCACGGCACAGATTCATCAGCACCGTTTCCGCGGAATCCTCCCGATGGTGCGCAACAGCAATCCGGCTGTTCCGGTTGCTCTCTGCAGCCGCTTTCTCTGCGCAGCTTTGAAAAGCCTCGTAGCGAATTTCCCGTCCAGTCTCTTCAATGCTCCGATGCCGCCTGGCAGCCTCTCCCCGGACATCGGCATGCACCACGTGCAGGGAGATTCCCAGCCTGCCGCACAGGTCTCTGGTAAATTCTTCATCCCGATCTGCCGTCTTTCGCAGTCCATGATGTACATGAACAGCGCGGATTCCGATCTGCAGCCGCTCCGCCAGATTTTTCAGAACGAGCAACAAGCAAACGGAATCCGCGCCTCCGGATACTCCCACGATCACCTGATCGTCAGGGGATATCATATGAAATTTCTGTATCGTATTGAAAACCTGCGTTTCCAGATTCATTGCTGTACTCCGCCGGCGTCCTGTGACGCCTCTGCCGCTTCACTTGTCTGCGCCGCCCCCTCTGCCGAGGCAGTACCATTGGCATTTCCCGCATCAGCAGAACTGCCGACTGTTCCCTGTCCTTGCGTTATCTGCGCAGCGGCTTCTCCCTGCGAATTTGTTTCCGCCGTCCCATCGGAGACCACACCATCGGAGACTGTATTCGCAGAAGCCACACCATCGGAAGTTGTATCCTCGGCGTTCATATTGTCCGACGAGCCAGGTGCAGAGTCAGAGCTCGAAGCCGACGCGTTGGAAGAGCTGCCGGACGATGTGGTCCCGGAGCTGCCGCTGTTGCGGAAGAGAATCTCCCCTTCTTTTACCAGACCTAGCTTCTCCCGCGCGATCTTCTCCACATACTCATCCGTCTGTGTATATTTGGAATACTCTTCAATCTCCTGCGTCCGTGCCTCTTCCTCTTCGATCTGAGACTGCAGCTGCTCCTTGGTCGTGGTGTATTCCGCTAACTTTCTCTTCAGATTAACGGCGCGCACCATGATCAAGCCGACGATAATTGCCGCCACCGAAGCAGCCAGCACCAGACTGAACCGGTTCTGAGCCTTTTTACGATATACAATTCTTCGTCTGGCCTTTGCCATCCGTCATCATCCTTTACGTAGTCATGCCGCGATCATACTCTGTAACGATCCAGCGCCCAATACAATCCAATCAAATCCTGTCATGCTAGAGGTATCGGAACAAATCTCCTGCAGCGTCCTTGCGTACAGTCTCCTGCACTGCCAGAACCTCTGCCCGCACTTCCTTATCGCCGAAGGAAATACCGATAACATCGCCCGGCTTTACCTCCGCGCTCGCCCGTGCCACCTTTCCGTTGAGCGTCACACGCCCGTTGTCACAGGCCTCGTTTGCCACGGTTCTGCGCTTGATCAGTCTTGATACCTTTAAATATTTGTCCAACCGCATATATTCAGTCTATACTCTTTTCTTCTGTTTTGCACGGATACAAAAATATCCGGAGAATTTCTTCCCCGGACATTTCATCTCTCGTAAAGATCTCAATCAACGATTACTCGTTAACGGCATCCTTCAGAGCCTTACCAGCCTTGAACTTAGGAGCCTTGGAAGCCTCAATCTTCATGGTCTCGCCGGTGTGAGGGTTACGGCCCTCTCTAGCTGCTCTCTCGGAAACCTCGAAGGTACCAAAGCCAACGATCTGAACCTTATCGCCCTTCTTCAGCGCATCCGTTACGGTGTCGATAAATGCCTTAACAGCGTTCTCAGCGTCCTTCTTGGAAAGTCCTGCTGCCTCAGCAATAGCAGCCACCAGTTCGGTCTTGTTCATTTGTAAAATCCTCCTAGATACATTTATGGACTCAGACAGTCCTTTTTCGTTCACATCAGTCTATATATACGTGGTCACCCTTGCTTTGTCAAGGAAATCGCCTGTTTTTCGAGGTTTTCTGCCGCCGCCCTGCCGCCTGGCAGATAGGCTGTCAGCAGGTAGTCCCTCGTATTGTGTTCCGGATTCGACAGCACATCCTCCAGCATGTCGTGCAGCACCTTTCCCATCTGCTGTCCGGGTTTCATACCTGCCTTGATCAGATCCTGTCCGCTGACAGCGAGATCACGAATGGTCAGGCAGTCCTTCTGCTCCATGATCTTCTCATATGCCTCCTGCCACGCTGCAATCTGTGCCAGCTTTTCCTCTCGCTGATAGTCCGACTGAGCCAGTGCATCTGCGGTCTTCACTTCCATCAGCAGTGGGAAGAGCTCTGCCCCCAGTTCTGATATGCTGTGCCGGATCCGGGCGAATGATTGGCCCAGCTGCCGGTCATGCCAGGCCACCAGCGTGGTAACGATTTTCCGCGTCTCATTGTCATACTTCAGACGACGCAGAATGACATCTGCCATCCGGGCACTGGCTTCTACATGTCCGCGGAAATGATCCACACCGTTTTCATCCGTCTGTATGTTCTGCGGCTTTGCAACATCGTGCAGCAGCATCGTAAGGCGCAGTACCTTGTCCCGCCGCACTTCCATCACAGAATGAATAATGTGCTCTCCCACGCTGTAGCAATGATGAGGATTATGCTGCTCACATTTCATGCACTCGGACAGCTCCGGCAGGAAAACATCCAGCAGCCCCAGCCGGTATGCGTCGCGAATTCTCTCCGGATGCCCCGACACCAGGAGCTTTTCCAGTTCCACACGAATGCGTTCCGCACTGACCAGCTGCAGATTCGGCGCCAGCTGCCGGATGGCTGCAGCTGTTTGATCCTCTATCGCAGCATCCAACTGTGCTGAGAAACGGACAGCTCGCATCATGCGAAGAGCGTCCTCCGAGAAGCGCTGCACCGGGTCGCCCACTGCACGGATTGTCCGGTTTTCCAGATCTTGTATGCCGTTGAATTCGTCTACAATGCCTTTCTCCGGGCAATAGGCCATGGCATTGATGGTGAAATCCCGACGCTTCAGGTCTTCCAGCAAATTTGGGGTAAAGGTTACGCTGTCCGGGTGGCGGCCGTCGGCATAGTCTCCGTCCACACGGTAGGTGGTCACCTCATAGGCTTCCTTCCCCATCATCACCGTCACCGTCCCATGCTGGATGCCGGTGTCAATGGTCCGATGGAATACCGCTTTGACCTGTTCCGGCCGTGCCGAGGTCGTAATGTCCCAGTCATCCGGCATACGATGAAGGAGGCTGTCACGTACACAGCCTCCCACCACGTAGGCCTCATAGCCTGCTTCCCGGAGCCGGCGCAGCACGCAGGCCGCGCCTTCCGGAATATTCAGTTCCATTGTTTTGGAAGCCTCACACATGTCTATCCGCTCTGCCGCGTCCTTAATAAGCCTTGCCCCAGTAAACCATCTTCTGTGCGGGCTTTCCGCAGCATACACAGGTTCCGGCAATCTGCTCCTGCTCGAAGGGGATGCAGCGGCTGGTTACGCCGTATTTTTCCTTAATGGCATCCTCGCAGGCGCGGTCGCCGCACCACATTGCCTTTACAAAGCCGGTCTTCTCTTCGAAGGTCGTCTTGAATTCATTCTCATCATGTGCGACGTAGGTCTTGCTCTCCATGAGCTCCTTCGCACGATTGTACATATCCTGCTGGATCTGGGGCAGCAATGCGCCAACTTTCTCTGCCAGCTCCTCGATGCGTACCTCCATCTTCTCGGAGGTGTCACGGCGCACTACCATGCATACGCCGTTCTCGATGTCGCGAGGACCGATCTCCACACGCAGCGGGATGCCGCGCATCTCCTGCTCAGAGAACTTGTAGCCCGGGCTCTTGTCGGAATCATCTACCTTTACGCGGAAATTGGACAGCATGTCACGGATTTCGTATGCCTTGTCCAGAACGCCTTCTTTGCGCTGCTGGATCGGGATAACCGTGATCTGTGTCGGTGCGATCTTCGGCGGGATCACAAGGCCGCGGTTATCACCGTGTACCATGATCATGGCACCGATGAGGCGGGTCGTCATGCCCCAGGAGGTCTGCCATACGTATTTCAGCTTATTGTCCTTGTCCGTGAAGGTGATGTCATAGGCCTCTGCAAACTTCTGTCCGAAGAAGTGGCTGGTTCCGGACTGGAGCGCACGGCCGTCATGCATCAATGCCTCGATGGTATAGGTGCTCTCTGCACCGGCGAACTTCTCCTTGTCGGTTTTCTGTCCCTTGATGGTAGGGATGGCCATGTCTTCTGCCAGGAAATCAGCATAAACGTTCAGCATCTGCTGGGTCCGCTCCTCCGCCTCTTCTCTGGTTGCATGAATGGTGTGACCCTCCTGCCACAGGAACTCACGGGAGCGCAGGAAAGGACGGGTCTCCTTCTCCCAGCGCACAACCGAGCACCACTGGTTATACAGGCGCGGCAGATCGCGGTAGGAATGCACGTCATCCTTGTAGAAATCTGAGAATACTGTCTCCGAGGTAGGGCGCACGCACAGACGCTCTGTCAGCGGCTCCGTTCCTCCGGCTGTAACCCAGGCTACCTCCGGTGCGAAACCATTTACCAGCTCGCTTTCCTTGGCCAGAAGGCTTTCCGGGATGAGCATGGGCATATACACGTTCTGTACGCCGGTCTCCTTGAAGCGGCGATCCAGATGAGACTGGATGGCCTCCCAGATGGCATAGCCTGCCGGCTTGAGAATGGTAAAGCCTTTGATGTGCGAGTACCCGATCAGCTCCGCCTTGGTGCATACATCGGTGTACCACTGGGTGAAGTCCTCGTCCATTGAGGTAATTTCAGCGACCAGTTTCTTTTGATCTGCCATGATGTTCTCCTTTGTCACATTCATCTATGATTCCACTGCTTCGCCGCACACCATGTGCGGTCCGTCGCAGAAGATCTCTTACATCCCTTTGCAGCGATTCAACGGATCGGCTGATCCTTCACGCCTTCTACGCTTCCGTCCGAATCCACACAGAACATGGTCAATGTCCCCGTGGTCAGAAGCTTTCCCGCTTCATCCGTCACGCTCACATCAACCACCGTGACACTCCTCCCGCGGCGAACCAGACGGCCGACTGCAGTAATGCGGCCGGAACGGCCGCTCCGCAGATAATTCACGCTGGCATTCAGCGTCACATATTTGCGCCCGTCGGCTCGCGCAGTTGCACCGGCCGTCGTATCCATCAGCGTGAACAGCACTCCGCCATGGGTCATGCCGTAAGGATTCTCCAGATCATGCCGCATGTCCACATGAAGGACAGACTCCTCCGGATCGATGCGGTCAATCACAATCTGATTGTATCGAATATAGGGCGTCTCCTGCAGGTAATCCTTCAAAGCCTGCAGCTGCTCCTCTGTAAGTTTTGTCATTTCCGTAATCTTTTGTAACTATTCAGAGCCAAGCAAATTTGCATAAAATGTGCGAGTAATGCTTG
>CAYLUU010000093.1:0-9140 GCA_964386925.1 uncultured Sarcina sp.
ACATGTTACTGAAATGTACGCTGGTTGTAGTGGTAGCATAAAATCGGTAAATACTGAGCTCTGGCTAGAAAAACCGCAATATGCTGAGCGTCTTAATAAATATTTCTATGATGGGTTTCTATTTGATAAAACTACAATCGAGACGGATATCGAAGTTCCGGACGATCCTTCTTCTGAGAGTCCGAAAGTGGTTCCTACCGTAGATCCGGAGGCTGCAGAGGCGGCGCGCCGCGAGCAGGAAAGACAACAAGAGAAGCAACGCGAGGAAGCTGCTGCAAAGGCACAGAAGGAAGCGGAGCAGCAGGTAGAGGACTTTTATAAGACCATCCAGAAGGCAATCAATAAGGCGAGAAGCGAGGACTCTGCTGCAAGTGGTTCGATTGGTACAGCAATGATCAAGACTACCTATTTCACTTGCTTTACGCAGAGGATGATGGATCTTCTTGTACAGAATTCGGATCTTAGTTATGAAATTTATTATCGCTATAAAGGTAGAAATTATGTGCTGTTGATTCCTGCCGGGGCGGATTACAGTAAGCTGCAGGTTTCCAATGGATATTATGGATTTCGTTATCTGACCGGAATGTTCAGTGGGAATGAGGTTAAGTAGCAGGCACTAAACACCAGCCGCATTTGGAGAAGAATAGCATTCATATGGTGAGTTTGATCATTGTTCTGGAAGTGATCTTCTTTGGCATCAGCGGCATATATTATATGTCGCTGATGTCATATACGGGAGAAAGCCAGCTTCATAAAAAGAAAACGATTCTAGCTGCAATGCTGAGCGCTGTCTCGATGCCTGGCATAGTGCTGCATCTCTTAGGAATTCTTCAAAACAAGGAATGGAGCAAAGGCTTTTTTGTCTGCTCTCTTGCGTTGTTCGCGGCAGCAGCTGTGTGGTCAGTTTTTTTATTGGTTGAAAAATACCGAAACCGTGACCTGTGGAAGAAAGAGATAAAACCTGCAGTATGTTGTCAGCCATTTTTGCTGTCTGCAATTCATGAACCGATTACGAGAAAGCAAGTCCTGAAGTTGCTATTGCTAACCATTGTATATGGCGTGGTCGTATTTTATCGTCTGGGAAGTTTGCAGGTACCCCAAACATCCCTGGAACTTCGCACCAATGGAACAGACGATGAGATTGTACTGGATCTCGGCGAAGAAATAGAGGTGGGAAGCGTAGAAATTTATCTGGGGCATACGACGGATCGGATTGCTGCCGTTTCCTATTACGATGAGGATCAGAAGGAGTGGATTCCGTTAGAGGAAGAAGTCACGATGGAATCCAACTATTGCTGGAATGCACTCGAGATTCATCATAAGCTGCGCTATCTTGGGTTGGTGTCACGAAGCGGGAGTGCAAGCTATCAGGAAATGGTGATTTTGAGCGAAGATGGTGACCGGCTGCTTCCGGTGAATGCCGATGATTATCCGAAACTGTTTGACGAGCAGGAGCTTTATCCGGAGAAAATCACCTATTATGACACCACCATGTTTGATGAGGTCTATTATGCCGGAAGTGCTTATGAGTTTCTAAGCGGCCTGTCTATGTATGAGCAGACCCATCCTCCTATGGGAAAAATATTGATAGCCATCGGGGAGGTGTTGTTCGGTGTGACGCCGTTTGGGTGGCGGTTCGTGAGTGCGCTGGCCGGGGTACTGCTGGTGCCTGTTTTCTTTTGGTTTATGTATCTGGTTACTGCGAATGGAACGATTTCGCTGATGGGAACCACCTTGCTGTGTCTGGATTTTATGCATTTTACCCTTTCGAGAATTGGAACGCTGGACAGTCTGGCTGGGTTCTTTATTTTGCTGATGATTACCTTGCTGATTCATGTTTTAAAAAAAGCAGAACGGGAGATCACAGAGGGAAGGAAAAGGCCATCTGTCTGGCTGGTTATGTGGATGCTTCTGGATGGTTTGGCGGTCGGCATGGGCGTTGCTACGAAGTGGACGGGATTTTATGCCATGCTGGCCATGGCCATATGCTTTCTGGGATTTATCGGATATCAAATTGGGGGAAAACAAAAACTGCATAAGCCAGTGATCTATCAGATCACACTTCTGATCGAAGGACTTGGAATCTACAGCCTTTTGCCTTTGGGAATTTATCTGATTTCCTTCCTTCCGGAAATGAGGACAGAGGGAGAACGGGGAGTAAAGGGCCTGTGGATGATCATGTGGAATTGTTCTTTGTTTATGCTGAACTTTCATAAAGATATCGTGTTTGATCATCCTTATGAAAGCCCGTGGTATACATGGCCAATTGATCTGGTACCGCTTGTGGATGCAGGGAATTACGTTAGTGAAAGCAAGATCAGCTTTATCGCAACATTTGGAAATCCCTTGATCTGGTGGGCAGGACTTGCAGCCTTTTTCTACCTGCTCAGCAGGATTGTACGCAGGAAGGATAAGGCGGCCGCAGTACTATGTTTCTTTTATCTGATGCTGCTGGTTCCATGGCTTTTTATCAAAAGAACGGTATTTATCTATCAGTATTATGCAAGCAGTATTTTTCTGAGTGGAATGCTGGGGTATACACTATGGCTTTGGGGACAGAAGAAAAAACAGGTTGTTCCGATTTTTATGGAGTCCGCTTTTTTTCTGTTTCTGATGTTTTTCCCGGTAATTTCCGGAATTCCGGTCAGTGTCACTCACATTATGCGTTATCTGCAATGGTTTGAAAGTTGGACATTCTTAAGTTCTTAGGTACAGAAGGCGGAGCATGAGAGCATATTTTGTAAGAATCGGAAAATGCTTTACTTCTAAGAAAGTCAATGCGAGAGCCGATACGAGAGTTATTACGCTGCTGATTATGGCGGGCTGTTTCCTTAGAATCTGGTATGCGATCGAGACTCCTGTTACCCTGCGGGGACATGATATCTGGGAACTGTCACCCTATGGCATGGGAAAGGCCGCCTATCTGCTGCGACTGGTGGAATGGGGGAAGCTTCCGGATTCCTATGAGCTGCAGTTTTATCAGCAGCCGTTTTATTACCTGATCAGTGCGCTGGTGGCCGTGATCATGCGCGGGACAACAGGGATTACAGAGGAGGCATTCCTTGTCAACGCAGGAAAGGTGGTGTCCTGCGCGGCATCCTGCTGTTCCCTTTATGTGTCAGAGCGATTGCTGAGAGAATTCTGTTCGAATACGAAGGCGGTATGTTATGGGACTGCGGTTCTTTCCTTTACACCGGCTTTCTGGCTGACAGGAGGGAGGCTGGGAGAGGATGCGTTAACCTTTTTCTTTATGGCGTCGGTGATTCTTGGTACCATTCGGTGGGAAAAGAATCCGGACTGGAAGCATACCATACTACTGGCGCTTCTGTATGGCTGCGGTATGATGACGAAGATTTCCCTAGCGTTTCCGGCATTTTATACCGCTTATCGATTTTGGAAGAACAGGAAGATTAAGCTTTTTATTCCAAAGATAGGGGCGTTCGCATTGATTTCGCTGCCCCTTGGTATGTGGTATTCCATACGGAATTACATCCTGTTCGCCCAGCCGATTGGATACGTGCTGCCGCAGAGCGGAACGCTGGATCGCAGCAATTACTCTTACGTAGCAAGGTTTCTGAGCTTTGATATCAGGAACTGGCTAAGCTCGCCTTATGTGGATCCTTTTTCGGATTATAACTTTCCGGTTTATCTGTTGAAGACAGAGCTTTTCGGTGAGTTTACCTATGAGATGCCGGAATGGATCCCAACTGTTTTCCTGCTGGTCAGCACGCTGCTGACGATGGGCTGTGCCGGAATTGGGATCCGTAAGATCTTCAGATGGAAGCGTTCGGGAGAAGATAAGAGACCATTGGTTTTCGGACTTCTGTTCGGCGGTTATGCGGTGATCTCTTATCTGAAACTCCCGTATGGGTGTTCGATGGACTTTCGCTACTATATGATGCTGGCCGTTTGCAAAGTGCTGATGTTATGCGGCTTTCTGGGCGAAGGAGCGAGGGGACGATTTGCACAGGAAAAGATCCTCCTGCAGCGAGGAATGAAGATCCTGTGCGTTCTGTTTGTGCTGGCTGCGACAGTGTTCTTTGTAATGATTTGTAACTAATCAGAGTCAAGCGATTTTGCGAATGGGTTCTGAATAGTTACAATGATTTGGGTTTCCGGTGCTCATTTATTTAACAGCTGGGCTTTCACGGCTGTGTATTTTTTCTCCGGTACCGGAATCTTCCTGCCATCTGTCATCGTAAGAGCGAAGCGCTCAATGGACTGCACATACAGCGGATTCACAAGATAGCTTGCATGACAGCGAAGAAACGGATCCTTGATCCGCTTGTTGACGGCAGATAATCGTTCGTTGCAGACAAAGGTTTGTGAGAGCATGTGAACGATGGTGTGATTCCCATCGCTCTCCAAATACAGAATCTGCTCGGGACTGGTGTAGAGAATGGATTTGTTCGTCCCTTTGAAGGAAAGCTTTTCCGAGGATTCTGCGCGAAGGGCTGTCTGCGGATAGCTCTCCAGATAGTGAACCGGATAAATGGCATCTCTGTCATCGTAATCGATTGGATTGGAAATGTGACACACGCGGATCCGTGCCTTTTCCCTGCGAATGTCCCAGGTCAGCGTAACGCGTTGGTAGACCCGGTTGGTGTCGCCGTTCGGCCAGAAGGTATCCACGGTATAGGTCATGAGGACCTCCGTGCAGTTTGCAGAAATGTAAAAGGGCATTGCAGTCAGATTGTAGAGCTTGAAATGCAGGCTGTTGTCTTCCTTTTCAAACGATTCTACGAGGGCCTTTTTCGTTCGGATCATCTGTTTTTTAGCCGGTCCCATCCATAGGATGTCATCATGACAGAGGTCCAGAAAGGGCTGGGTGTCATTGTCATAATAGCTGGTTAAAATTGATGTACTTAGTTCTGTAATCTTGTCGATGTTCATAGAAGTCCTTACAGGATGAAACAATAATGATAACAGCTGTTTTCGCTGATAAACAAGTGATTTGCGTATATACTATTGCGAATGATTGGCCGATGTCAATATAATGCGGGCAGGATCAGCTGCTTCGCAAAAAGGATACCGGCTAACAATTGCCCGGAGTCAGCTCATGCCCGGAATATGGATTTGCCGGCATTAGGAATGATGCCATAGATGGGGGAGAAGAAAGTGCCCACGAAAGAGAGGAAAATATGAAGATATCCAAGGTTATGCTGACATGGCTGCTGCGTGTTATGTGTTTATTTGCGATGCTGCAGATTCCAAACATGCAGGCACATGCCAGTAGTGGTTTGATTATCGATGACGTAAAATTTGAATTTTGGGATGCCGATGGCAAAAACAAGATTGAGGACAAGTCCGATGATCCCATCAAAGCGGAACCAGGAGAAACGTTGACAGTTAAATTAAAGATAAAGGATAGAGATGGTGCTGCAGAGAAGACAATTAATAAAGAGGAGTATGGGAATATAACCAATTACAGTAAAATTATAGAACAAGATAATACATTCGTGTGTGAAAAAATAAATTGGCCGGACCCTCAAACATTATTTGGGAATAGTACCACGATTACGATTAACGAAATACCCATTACCATCCGGATTAAGAAAGATGCAAAAGTCAATACTAAGGCGCAGATTGCAGTTAAGGAAAATTCGGAGGACAGTACCGGAAAGTCGGGGAACTTACACATCAAAGTAATCGAATCTTCCAAGGATCCAATCTCAACCACCAATGAAGCTTCTCATTCTCACGATATGGAGTGGGAAACGATCCGGGAGGCAACGATGGAAAAGGATGGCATCGAGTCTTACCGATGCAAGACCTGTGGATATACGGAGGAGACACTGATGATCTCCGCAGCAACCATTTATGTAAAAGACCTCTATACGGCAGTGGATAAGGCGGCGAACACAGAAATAACCTTTGACGCGAAATTCTATCACACCATTTCCGATCCAATGCTGGAGAAGCTTGCAAAGAAAAACGATCTGACGGTACATCTAAACTTTCGATACAAGAACAGTAACTATCAAATCACATTCCCGGCTGGGTGCGACTACACGGAACTCTTGAAAGATAACGTGAAATACTACGGTTTCCTGGGACTGAATGGTTATCACGGGATTAGCGTTGAGAGACAGTGATTACAGAAAATAAATGGAAGGGGGCGAGCTGCTGCAGAGGCTCTGCAGCAGCTGGATATTAGTGATACATCTGCCGCGATGAAATGTATAATGATCCTGTGAATTATCGTAATCAACAGAGTTCCTTGATAAAGAGCGGGGTGATAACGGATGAAGAAAGTAATGCTGATATTCGGGACAAGGCCGGAAGCAATAAAGATGTGTCCTCTTGTTTTGGAATTAAAGAAAAGTGACAAAATTCAAACGGTAGTATGTGTAAGCGGCCAACACAAGGAGATGCTGGACCAGGTACTGGATATTTTCGGAGTAGTTCCGGATTATGATTTGTCCATCATGAAAAAAGGGCAGGATCTTTTTGACGTGACAACGGCGGTTCTTACCGGAATGAGGGAAATCCTGAAGAATGAGAAACCGGATATCTTATTGGTACACGGGGACACTTCTACAGCATTTGCGGCTTCGCTGGCAGCGTTTTATCAGCAGATTCCTGTGGGGCATGTGGAGGCAGGACTTCGTACCTACAATATGTATTCGCCATATCCGGAAGAATTCAATCGTCAGGCAATTGACCTGACGGCAAAGCTTTTCTTTGCTCCGACACCGAAAGCCGAAGAAGCTCTCTTGAAAGAGGGCAAGAATAAAGAAGAAATCTTTGTTACAGGGAATACCGGGATTGATGCATTGAAGTATACCGTGCAAAGTGATTTCCGGCATTCGGAGCTTGAATGGGCAAAGGGCAGCAGGCTGATTGTCCTCACTGCACATAGACGCGAAAATCTGGGGGAACATATGCACGATATGTTCCGGGCAATTCGAAGAATTGTGGAAGAATTTGAGGATGTAAAGGTTATATATCCGGTGCATTTGAATCCAAAGGTTCGAGAGGTTGCGGACAATGAGCTTGGTGGATGCGATAAGATTCATCTGATTGAGCCGTTGGATGTGGTGGGATTTCATAATCTGATGAGAGCCAGTTTCTTTATTATGACGGATAGTGGCGGAATTCAGGAAGAAGCGCCTGCATTGGGAAAACCGGTGCTGGTAATGCGAGATACAACAGAACGTCCGGAAGGAGTAGAAGCTGGGACACTGAAGCTCATTGGAACAAAGGAAGAAAATATATATCGAGAATGCAAAAGACTTCTTACAGACAGCCTGGCATACCAGAAGATGAGCGGGGCTAAAAATCCTTATGGTGACGGAACCGCAAGTATTCAAATTCGAAACATTCTGGAGAATATGGATGCCTGAATCTTCGGCAGACTTGTCCTACTGTCTGTCGAGGGAGTTGCAATATTACAATTCACAATTGTCAACCATATAGGTACGAATGGTTGACAATTGGAAGGCGAGGTGTTAGCCTACCACATGGATTAATGCTTGTTCAGAGTTTGGCAATCTGCAAATGACTTTGAACGGGCATTGGATTTATGAACTGCATCTATGAGGAGTGAACACCATGAACAACAAAACAAAAAATCTTGTACTCTGCGCCATGTGCGCAGCAATCACCTGCATTCTGGCCCCGATTTCGATCCCGATTGAACCGGTGCCGATTTCTCTGTGCACCTTTGCGGTTATGCTGGCCGGGGTGCTCCTGGGAGCAAAATTCGGATTCGTTTCCCAGCTGATTTATGTTTTATTAGGTGCCGTCGGCCTGCCGGTATTCGCAAGCTACAGCGCAGGTATTTCCTGTATTGCTGGTATGACGGGCGGATACATTGTGGCTTATCCGATTCTGGCACTTCTGACAGGATTGATTTACTGGAAGTTTGGTAAGAGCAAGACAGGAAAGCTCCGTGTCCTTTGGATGTTCCTTGCAATGGTGATCGGCACGGTGGTTCTGTATGCAATCGGTACGGCATGGTTCTGCGTTGTCAGCGGAACCGGCGTAGTGCCCGCACTCGGAATGTGTGTGATTCCGTTCCTGCCGGGCGATGTTATTAAGATGATTGTTGTAATCGTGATCAGCCTTCCGGTGGAGAAAGCACTGGCAAAGATGGGAACGGCGAAGTGAGCGAAGAAAAGCGTTTTACAGAATCTGAAGCTAAACTGGAGATGACACAGCCCGTGGTGCATTTGCGGCCGCACCACGGGCTGTGTTTGTTGAATTTCCGCGGTGCCGGGTATTCCGACGGTTTCAGTCGTAATATGGCGGCGATGCAAAAACGTGTTTTTGATAACCAGGAGATCACCGTATGTGTGACGGAAGGGGCAGATGAGTTGTGTCAGAAGTGCCCCAATCGCAGAGGAAATGGCTGCACGTCGGCACATCCGGCGTTGTTTGATCAGAATGTTCTGACGAGAACAGGTATCCAATACGGGCAGGAAATTACCTGGAGAGAGTTCTCTGCGAAGACCAGACCGCTGGTTCTGTACGAGTTGGAGGAAACCTGTCCGGATTGTCAATGGCTCTCGCTCTGCAAAGAAATTGCGGCAGATACCATTGCCAAAGAGAACGCTGGAAGGTAGAAAGCCAGTTCGTGTTGGCAGTGGTCAGTGCATCGGATGCGCTGATGCTGGGGAGTCTCGATCAGGATGCGATGTCGGCGGTGTCGCTTGCGGGGCAGATTGCCTTCGTGGAGAATCTGTTCCTGGAGGCGATGATTCTGGGACTGTCGGCCCTGGCGGCACAGTATTGGGGAAAGGGAGACCGGGCGGCGGTTGAGCGTATTTTTGCCTACGTGATGAAAGTGACGGCACTGGAAAGAAGCGACATCGATGTTGCGGTTGCAGGGGTTTCGGATTTTGACAGTCTGCAGGAAGAAATCGAGGAAATTCCTACGTTGTATAAGATTGATTTGGTGAATCTGGACACTTGCAGGAACACATTATTGTTGGAGGATATCAGAGAATATGGACGCGAAATTTGAAAAGGGGCGTGCGGACAAAAAGAGAAAAAAAGCAAGAAAATTTTTGTTTGACTTTTTCAAAAAAGGAAAATAAAATTCCTTTAAACGAGTAGCAGACTAGCGTAAATCCAGTTTTGCTACTCGTTTTTTTGTGCACCTGCTGTCGCACATTATGAAAATATATCATGCAGTT
>CAYLUU010000094.1:0-9021 GCA_964386925.1 uncultured Sarcina sp.
TATAAGCACACAGGCTATTCTGTTTGGCTCATCAGTTTGACGTGTTTCTTGTAGAAGGATACGCCAATCTTGAAAAAATGAGTGATACCTTCTTGCCTCATTTCCGTAACATACTGCAGTCTTTCGATCTGTGACAGCGCTTCGGCAGCAGAGTTCTCGAGCTCCCTGTCAATATGGGATTCGGGTATTCCATTTTTTAGCACCTTCAGTTCTATGATGATACCCGGCATTTTCGTATCGCGAGGCCGCAGCTGAATGTCGTATCTGCCGTGGCCGGATTCTCTGTTGGAGTCCACTTGATACAGGTTATTCATGATTGCGCAAATTCCGAGAATAAGGCCGTGATAGAAATTCTCATGGGCGTAGTCGAAGGCACTGACGGAGTTCAGCAGGAGCTTTTGCAGATTATTCTGTAATTCGGGCACGTCTTGCCTGATAATAGCCTGCTGGATTGCAATGGCGGTTGACGGTGAAATTACATTTGTAAGCGCAGAAAGAATCTCCTTTTCATAAACATAAAAGATCTCTTTATTCGGTATAGCAATATCACAGATGGCATTACCATCATGCAGCTCATCTTTTTTCACGACCTTGAGATATCCGGCGGAAAGGAGGAAACTGTAGATTGTTGATGGATTGTTCTTAATTTCAGGATAAATTACCGAGGTATCCACATAGGAGGATATGGTCTGCCCCTGCATTAATTCGCGGAGGTTATCGGCAGTTTCATTATCTGCCTCTGCAACGATCTGCCGAATGATGCTGTTGTCTCCAGTGGATTGCCAGTAGGCTTTTGCAGTGCAATTCTCATCCATGTAATTGAGCACTGACCATGGATTGAAAATGTCTGTATCTCCAAAACGATACCCGTCATACCACTCACAGATTTCCTCGTACTGATCCTCTCTGCCGTAGTACGTCGTGATGTCTCGAATTTCATCATTGGTAAAACCAAAATATTCACTATAGCGTTCTTCCAGAATGGAATTTACCTTCAGATTATTGAGACCGCTGAAAATACTTTCTTTCGCTACACGAAGAATGCCGGTCAGAAAGCCATAAGAAAGGTTGGAGTTATCCTTGAAAGCACCGGACAAAAGATTGCGCATAAAGCCGGTGATCTGTTCATAGTATCCTTCTGTGTAGCCCTGCTGGATCGGTGTATCATATTCATCAATGATGATGACAGAGGAACGGCCGTAGTGCTTTCGGAGCATATGTGAAAGTTCCAGAAATGCCCTTGCCATACTGACCTCTGTGATCGTACCGTCAACAACCTTACGGAAATAGGACTTTTCAAATTCGTTGCAATGGTCGCTCGTCAGCAAAACATCGTGGCGAAGATATTCGTTTGCAATGATTTCACGAATAGCGGTATAGGTCTGGTCCCACGTTGGGAATTTAACATCTTTAAAAGAGATGAAGATGACAGGGTATTTTCCTTGCTCGCGGTGATATTTTTCGCCACATCCCCAGATTTTTTTGTCTTTGAAATAACAGGAAGTGTCCGTATCGCTGATCTCGAAGAAGGTTTTCAGCATATCCATCGTCAGAGTTTTTCCAAATCGTCTCGGACGGGTAAAAAGAGAAACCTTTGGCTTAGAATCGATAAAGTCTCTGAGCATTAAGGTTTTATCTACGTAATAGTATCCGGAAACCAGTTCCTTGAAATCAGAAACACCGATAGGTAAAGGCAGTCTGACGGTGTTTTTTATTGTTCGAGAAGACCTGTTCCTGCGACCGTCCTCAGGTTTTTCAGCGTTTTCAGGAATCAGCCAGAGTCCGCCCTCTTTTTTGGCACCTGGGATACGACTGTTTCTGCAGAGCGTGGTAATTCTTCTCTCTGTTAATTTCCAACGATCGGCTGCAGTTTTTACGTCCATGTAAAACACAAGAAGGCCCTCCATTTCACACTTTTTTATCATTATAGCGGATATCAAGATAGATATCGAGATAGATGTCAAGATAGATGTCGAGATTGGCATTGAGATAGATGTTGAGATAGGAAAAATATGTGCGAAGAGTTAACGGTGCAGGTTGTCAGGCCTTCTCAGCGATTAATTTCCGGGCACAGGATTCCAGGTTCGGGAGATAATGTTGATGCCGAATAGATGTGCATATATAAGTGCTCAGCGGCTCCACAGTCCGACTCTCCGGGCGGCCTTCATGACGGGACGGAACAGGACAAGGCAGAGCAGAAAATTGCTCACGCCGTGTACGATATCGGTCGGAATTCCTGCAATCCACCAGGCAACGGCGACCTTTGGACCGCCGATAATCCAGTAGGGGATTGTACAGAAGGCACCGAAAAATAACCCGAACAGCGCGGCCAGAATGCAGTACCACCAATACCCATCCTCATCCCGGGGAAATCGGTGATGCAGGGCCATGACCAGCAGAATCTCCAGCGGCCACACGTACAGGTACATAATGACCCAGAGCCCGGTGCCGAAGACCAGAGTCTCCATTGCCGTGAAGGCGAAGGAGACGAGAATCACCCGTTTTCCGCGCAAGATCGTGAAAATGAGGAACAGAAACGTCACCAGCTCCACATTCGGAATGAAATCCAGCGCCCGCTTCACGGCCTCGATCATCGCCAGCATCATGGCCAGCTCCGTCACCTGAAGCGCAGTAAGCCGGGCCTTACGGCCCGGCTTATTCTGTGATTGTGATGCAGAGGTGGTCTTCATTGGACGTCTCGTATTCAGATGTTTCTCATTTAGATGTCTCATAGACAAAGCGGAAGGTGTCTCCGTCTGCAATCGGCTGCTGATCAGCACCATACTGGCCATACTCGTCGTTCACATAGATTGCCCAGTAGGCGCCGTCTGCACTGTAATCGGCAGTCTCACCATTGATGGCGGTGATGTACAGACCGTAATCACTGGTGGTTCCTTCGTAGCTGAAATATCCGTCTTCCACCAGTTCATCCATGAGCCCGCTGAGATATTCGGCCTTGGTCTTGCAGCCGTAAGACTGGACATCACCGTCCTTGTTCACAACCTCGACCGTGCAGGTTTTGGTTCCCAGAACACCCTTCGGGCCAAATGCGGCATACACACCGGCCAGTACGGCGATGACGGCAATGACAACAACTGCGGCAATGATCTTTTTCTTCTTATTCATAATCGTTCCTCCTCATCGTGTTCGTCTGCAGAGGTGTTTTTTCTGCAGGCTTCATCTATAATACGTAGGTATTGAATGGATTTCAACACGCAGAAAGGATGCGACAGATGACAATATCCCAAATTTTTGCAGAACATGAGGTTACGATTTCCTTCGAGGTGTTCCCTCCGAAAACCGATGACAAATATGCTGCAGTTGAGACGGCTGCCCGTGAGATTGCGGCCCTTCACCCTGCCTTCATGAGCGTTACCTATGGCGCCGGCGGCGGAACCTCACAGCACACAGCATCCATTGCTGCTGACCTGCAGGACAAATACAACACGCCGGTTCTCGCGCATCTGACCTGTGTGTCCTCGACCCGCGAGCATGTCCGTGAGATGGTGCAACTGTACCAGGAAAAGGGCATTCAGAATATTATGGCACTGCGCGGCGATATTCCGAAGGACGGCAGAACTATTTTTGAATATGATCATGCCTGCCAGCTGATCGATGACATCAAATCCATCGACAGCTCTCTTTGCATCGGCGGGGCCTGCTATCCGGAAGGACATGTGGAATGCGAGAGCCCTTCTGCAGACATCCGGCACCTGAAGGAGAAGGTGGATGCCGGCGTAGATTTCCTGACGACGCAGATGTTCTTCGACAACAACATGCTCTACAACTTCCTGTATCGCATTCGCGAGGCGGGAATCGATGTTCCGGTCCTTCCCGGCATCATGCCCATCACGAACAAAAAGCAGGTTGCGCGCAGCGTTGCACTGTCCGGCTCCACCATTCCTCCTCGTTTCCGCATGATGGTGGACCGTTTCGGTGATGATCCGGCGAAGATGAAGCAGGCCGGCGTGATCTATGCAACCGAGCAGATCATCGATCTGATCGCGAATGGAGTGACGCACATTCACGTGTATTCCATGAATAAGCCGGACATTGCCGCCGGCATCATGCAGTCGCTGTCTGCGATTCTGGATAACTGACAGATACCATTTTCAGGAAACGATGTATCTAGTACATCGATTTTTAAATAACTAGCCATATAGACTTGCCTGATTTCCGGATAGCACGCATCAAAAATCCTCAGCGTAGCCCGCTACGCCTACGTTTTTTGACGCGCACTCTCCAAAAATCATTCTGCGTTATCTGGCTAGTTATTTTGCAAACGCTGTACTGGTCAGGCCGGATCGTTACGCTCAATGTAGAACGGAGAAAATATGACACTGTATGAAGCTGCCGGATCCGAGATCACGATCCCGGAGAGGGAGGTCTACCGGTATCTAGGCTATCGCGGTATTCAGCCGGATGCTGCAGTCTCTGCCCGCATTGAGCAGTGCGTGCAGAATCTCCATAAAGAATGCCGCCCGAAGGGCGCGTGGGAGGCTTACCCGGTGACACTGTCCTATGAAGGACGGATCGCAGACCCCCCAAATGGCTCCCACTCTTGCCGCATTGATCTTCCGAGCTGCAGCTTCAACAGCGCAGACCTCGGACGGAATCTGTGCGGTTGCGGAACCGTTGCCCTTATGGCAGCAACCATTGGTCCTGGCGTTGACTACCTGATTCGACGGGCAGAGGCCGTGAGCATGCTGGATGCTGCCATTTATCAGGCAGCAGGGGCGGCCATGGTGGAAGCGTGGTGCGATGATATCAATCAGCGAATTGTGGATGTCATGCGGCAGCGCAGCCTGTATGCACGCCCGCGTTTTTCACCGGGATACGGGGATGCGCCGCTGGCGCTGCAGAGAGATTTCTCCCGTTTGCTGAACATGCCGGCGAGCTGCGGCATTTCACTGACCGATACTCTGCTCATGGTTCCCAGCAAATCCGTCACGGCCTTCATCGGCTTTTCAGAGAAGGAGAGTAGCTGCACGGTAACCGGGTGCGAAGCCTGCGAGAACCACGAGAATTGTGAATATTCGCGATAGTACAGCGATTTTGCGAACGGACTCTGAATAGTTACCGATTTGTATTTGTTTAGCACCTGGCGATTTCAACATGAATCGACCGCTTGCGGACAGATTCATGATTGAAATTGACAGGTGGCCAAGGGGCGTAGCCCCTCTGGCCAGCCACATCGAGGATTTGCAACGCAAATTCGAGATGCGGGTGCTAAATAATTACACCGATTTTAAATAACTAGCCATATGAACTTGCCTGATTTCTGGCTGGTTATTCGGCAAACGCTGTACTGGTACAGAACGAAAGGAATTTCATGAGACCTGATTTAAGAGACAAGCTGGGCAAGGAATGGATTTTCTGCGACGGAGCTACGGGCACCTATCTCCAGTCACGCGGCCTTAAGGGCGGCGAGCTGCCCGAGCTGTGGAACCTTACGCATCCGGACATCATTACCGATCTCTACACAGGGTTCCTCGAGGCCGGCAGCAACATCATCAATGCCAATACCTTCGGGGCCAACATTCTCAAATATCCGGATCAGCTGGAGGAAATCATCCGTGCGGGAATCTCTCTCGCCCAGGCGGCAAGGCATGCCTGCGGCCGGGACGATGATGCCTGGATTGCACTGGATATGGGACCGACCGGCAAGCTCCTCGAGCCTCTGGGCGATCTGTCCTTTGAGCACGCGGTCGAGATCTTCGCGCAGATCGTCCGCATCGGCGCAGCGGCCGGTGCAGATCTTGTCCTTATCGAGACCATGAACGACACCTATGAGCTAAAGGCTGCCGTTCTCGCGGCCAAAGAGAACAGTCAGCTCCCGGTTCTGGCCACCACGACCTTCGATCGGAACGGCCAGCTGCTGACCGGAGCCAGTGTTGAGGCGGTGGTGCCGCTCCTGGAATCGCTCCATGTGGATGCGCTCGGCGTGAACTGTTCGCTGGGACCGCATGAGATGAAGCCGATCGTAGAGCGCCTTGTGAACGCGGCCTCTGTTCCGGTAATTGTGAACCCCAATGCGGGACTCCCCAGAGAGGAGAATGGGCAGACGGTGTTCGACGTGACGCCGGAAGATTTCGCAGCCACCATGTCCGAACTGGCAGCTCTTGGCATTCAGGTAGCAGGCGGCTGCTGCGGCACGACCTTCGAGCATATCCGGCAGGAGATCGCTGCGGTGCGGGAACTCCCCTTCCGGGCACAAACGGCAAAACATAAGACCGTCGTTACCAGCTTCTCCAAGGCGGTTGAGATCGGCCCCCGCTGCGTCCTCATCGGGGAGCGCATCAACCCTACCGGCAAGAAACGCTTCAAACAGGCGCTTCGCGAGGGTGACATTCCGTATATCCTCCAGGAAGGTCTGAACCAGGAAGATGCTGGCGCGGATATTCTCGATGTCAACGTGGGACTTCCGGAAATCGATGAGCCCGCGATGATGGAGACGGTGGTCAAGCGCCTGCAGGGCGTCACCGGCCTCCCGCTGCAGATTGATACGACGGATGTTGCGGCCCTGGAACGGGCGCTTCGCTGCTACAACGGCAAACCGATGATCAACTCCGTCAACGGAAAGGTCGAGAACATCGAGGCTGTTATGCCGCTCGTTGCCAGATACGGCGGCGTTCTCGTCTGCCTTGCATTGGATGAAGACGGCATTCCGACCACGGCCGACGGCCGCATGGCGGTTGCACGCAAAATATACGCCGCAGCCGACCAATATGGGATTTCCCATGACGATCTTGTCATCGATGGACTGTGCATGACGATTTCCTCCGACAGTGCCGGTGCGCTGGCGACCCTGGAGACGCTCCGCCGTGTCCGCGATGAGCTGCATGGACATACCATTCTGGGCGTGTCCAATATCTCTTTTGGCCTGCCGGCAAGAGAACTGGTAAATTCTCATTTCCTGACGATGGCGATTGCAAGCGGTCTGTCCTGCGCCATTATCAATCCGGGCAATGAGCCCATGATGCAGGCCTATCGTGCGAGCCTTGCTCTGATGAATCAGGACCCGCAGTGCATGGGATTCATCGATGCGTATCATGATTATGTTCCGGTATCCAAACGCATTGCGGCAGCGGGAGCTGCCGGCGCGGGCAGCGCTGCGGCGCAGGAAGGCGCATCTGCAGGCGTAGCGGCGGGCACATCTGCTGATTTGGCAGCAGGAGCTTCTGCAGAGTCAGCGCATAGTGCACTTTACAATGCTATCGTTCGCGGCATGAAGGAAAAGGCGGCGGATGGTACCCGTGAGGGATTGGGCGCTCATTCCGGTATGGAGCTGATCAATGAAGAACTGATCCCGGCCCTGGACGAGGTCGGAAAAGGCTTTGAAAAGGGAACGGTCTTCCTGCCGCAGCTCCTCATGAGTGCCGAGGCGGCAAAGTCGGCTTTCGCGGTCATCAAGGAATCCATGGCCGGACAGCCGCAGGAGATCAAGGCGAAGGTGATCCTAGCCACCGTAAAGGGCGACATTCATGATATTGGCAAGAACATTGTAAAGGTCATGCTGGAAAATTACGGGTACGATGTGATTGATCTCGGAAAGGATGTGCCGCCGGAAACCATTGTGGACACAGCCATTCAGGAGAACGTGACGCTGGTCGGCTTGTCGGCGCTGATGACGACAACCGTTGTGAGTATGGAAGAGACCATCCGGCAGCTGCGCGAGCGCAAGCCAGATTGCCGGGTGATGGTCGGCGGCGCCGTGATGACGCAGGAATACGCAGATGCAATCGGCGCGGATTTCTATGGAAAGGATGCGATGGCATCCGTTCGCTACGCAGATTCACTCTTTGCATAAGACAATTATTTAAGACACAGAAAAGGCGTTGTGGGCCGCTCGTTTCGAAACGGCTCACGACGCCTTTTGTTTTACAGCTCTTTCTCAATCGATTCCTTCAGTGCATGGAACTGCGCGAGGCGTTCCGGGGTTACCTCCGGATAGTCCGGCTTCATATCTTCCAGACTCGCGCACAGAATTTCACTGACAACATAGCGCATATACCACTTGTGATCAGCAGGAACAACGTACCAGGGTGAATCCTCGGTGGCTGTCTTGTTGATGGCAGCTTCAAAAGCCTCCTGATAGGCATCCCAGTAGCCGCGCTCTTCCCAGTCGCTGGTGGAGAACTTCCAGTTTTTCTCCGGCTCTTCGATGCGGGAGAGGAACCGGCGTGCCTGCTCCTCCTTGGAGACGTGAAGGAAGATCTTTACGGTGCGGATGCTGTTGTGGTACAGGTATTTCTCAAAATTCCGGATGTCCTTATAGCGATGTTTGATGACGTCATCGGTGTCGATGCGGTCTGCATGGGGCTGGCGAAGGTACAGCTGTTTCACCTTTCCGATCAGAACATCTTCGTACTGGGACCGATTGAAAATAGCAATTTCTCCCTTCGCGGGGAGCTCTTTGGCAATGCGCCAGAGATAATCGTGTGCCAGGTCCTCGGAGGAGGGAGCCTTGAAGGCGGCCTCATAGACACCGTGAGGGCTGAGGCACTGCAGGACAGATTGGATGGTTCCGTCCTTGCCGGCGGCATCCATGGCCTGGAACAGGAAGATGGCACCCTCCTTTTTAGCCGCATAGAGCTTCTGCTGCAGCTCGCTCATGCGGGCGTTGTTCTCTGCCATGCGCTGCAGAGCAGTCTCTTTATTCGCACACAGACTGGTTTCGTCCGTGGAAGCTTTGCTGATTTCAAATTCACGGGAGCCGTCATAGCAGTACTGCTCCAAGAGCTTTGCACGGTCCTTTCTGCGCAGCTGTGCATCGTCTTTTATTTTCTTGTCCTTCATCCAGGTAACCCTCCAAGCTGATTATTCTTTGTGATGCCTGCGCGAGCAGACATACAGAAATATTAGCACCTAAGCTGTCATCGTGCTACGACCCGGGTGCCCCGCGTCTGCCGTGTGATCGAGCGGTAAGGTGTGCCTGTGACGGCGCCAGAGCGGCAGGGGATGCGCGCCGCTGTTTTTCATAAGCTTTTCAGAGACGGTTAGCGCGGGGATGTGTTATAG
>CAYLUU010000095.1:0-9001 GCA_964386925.1 uncultured Sarcina sp.
TTCGTGGCAGGTTGAGTATGGATCTGATTGCGGTCAGAATCTGTACGTTGCATTGATGGGACCGGATGATTAGGCCATGTGGTGGAAGAGCCTGAAGCCGGGAGAGACGTTCACTACGGTTCCTGCAGCATATGGCGTGTGTGTCGGGGATGAATCAGACGCAATTGCGGAGATTACAAGGTATCGCCGTGCCATCAGAAGACCAAACCATGACGATGAAGTCTGCAATGTGATTTTCAACGACTATATGAACTGCCTGATGGGCGATCCGACGGAAGAGAAGGAGAAAAAGATTATTGATCTGGCAGCGGAGATCGGCTGCGAGTACTACTGCATGGACTGCGGCTGGTATGACAAAGGAATGTGGTGGGATCGTGTTGGCGAATGGCAGGAATCGCCGGAACGTTTCCCTAATGGAATGAAGAGTCTTTTCGAGTACGCGAGATCAAAGGGCGTTAAGATGGGGTTGTGGCTTGAAATTGAGGTCATGGGAACCGCCTATGAGAAGGCAAAGGATCTTCCGGATGACTGGTTCTTCTGCACAAACGGAAGCAGAAGAATTGACAACAAGAGATATCTACTGGATTTCCGAAATCCGGATGTGCGGAAATACTGCATGGATGCCGTTGACAGATTGATCGAGGATTATGGGGCAGAATACTTTAAGATTGATTACAACGTAACAACCGGACCAGGAAGTGATCTTAATTCAGATAGTCTGGGAGATTCGATGTTGGAGCATTACAGAGCCTACTATGAATGGATCCGAGAGATTTATCGAAAGCATCCTGATCTTGTCATTGAAGCATGCAGCTCCGGCGCTCAGAGAATGGATTATGGGATTTTATCGCTGCATAGTCTGCAGTCCACGAGTGATCAGACGGATTACATATCCAATGCATATATCGCAGCCAATGTAGCTACTGCAGTTACCCCGGAGCAGGGCGGAATGTGGGTGTATCCGTACATTGATGAGAGAGAACACGTTATCTTCAATGTAGTAAACGGAATGTTGCTGCGCCCATATATCAGCGGACTTATGTGGAACATGTCGGAGGATAATCTTGCGCTTATGAAGCAGGGCATCGCCTTGTACAAGAATCTTCGAAAGGATTTGCCGCAGATGGTTCCGTTCTGGCCGAATGGATTCAATACCGTGAAATCGAAGACGTTGGCATACGGAGTAAAAGACGAAAAGAAAGCGTATGTGTCTGTGTTTGCCGTAGAGGAAGATGAAATATCGGTTGATCTCGGAAAGCTTCCGGAGGTTAAGTCGGTAAAGGTAATCTATCCTGACAGCGTGGATTGCGAATATCAGCTGGACGGGAATAAACTGCATGTGAAATTCCCGCAGATGAAATGCGCAAGACTGCTGGAACTGGCATTTGTGTAACGATTCAGAACCAGATAAATTTATTTGCTCTGAATGGTTGCTGCAATGCATAATGACGTTGGATGCGTGAAGACTTCAAAAATCCTCCTGCAGGGGTGTCTGCGGGAGGATTTTTGGAGCTGGAAGACATCATTGACAGAGCAGGGAGGGGAAAGAACATGAGTTATCTACTGAACAACGACCGTATCATCATGGGAACGGATTATTATCCGGAGCATTGGGACAAGAGCGTGTGGGCTGGTGATCTGGAGCGGATGCTGCAGACCGGGATTGAGGTCGTCCGCGTAGCGGAATTTTCCTGGAACAAGTTCGAGCCGAAGGAAGGAACCTATACGTGGGAGTTCTTTGATGAGTTTCTGGCCCTGTGCCAGGAAAAGGGAATGAAGGTGATCTTCTGCACACCGACGGCAACTCCGCCGGCATGGATGACAGAGCAGTATCCGGAGGTCCTGAATGCAAGGCAGGATGGTGTGCTGTACCGGCATGGCGCTCGTCGTCACTACAATTACAATTCGCCTATTTATCAACGCTTCACAAGGAATCTGGTGGAGCGGATGGGGGCACACTATGCGAGTCACCCGGCTATCATCGGCTGGCAGCTGGACAATGAGATCAACTGCGAGACGAATGAGTTCTATTCCGAGAGTGATACGCTGGCGTTCCGCGAATTTCTGAAGGGACGATACGGCACCATCGAGAACCTGAACACGGCATGGGGAACCGCCTTTTGGAACCAGACCTATACCGCCTGGGGAGAGGTCCATGTTCCGCGGACCACACTCAGCAACAGCACGAATCCGCATGAAGTACTGGACTACAAGCGTTTCGTGTCGGACAGCGCCTGCCGCTGGGCAAAGCTCCAGAGCGATATTCTGCGCAAATATATTAAGCCGGATGATTTCATCACGACCAACGGACTGTTCGGTGATCTGGACAACCATCGAATGACGGCGGAGAGCCTGGATTTCATGACCTACGACACCTACCCGAACATGGCCTACGGCCTGCATTCGCAGTTCGCGGAGACGAGTGATCTCATGGATCGCGCGTGGGGGATGAATCTGGATGAGGTGCGCTCTCTGCACGGAATCTTCGGAATCATGGAGCAGCAGTCCGGCGCGAACGGCTGGAACACGGCCATGGAGGCGCCGACGCCGCGACCCGGTCAGATCACTCTGTGGACCATGCAGAGCATTGCACACGGTGCAGATTACATCAGCTATTTCCGCTGGAGAACCTGCACCATGGGAACGGAAATCTACTGGCACGGCATTTTGGATTACAGCAGCCGGGAGAATCGACGGATCCGCGAGGTGGCGGACATTCACGAGAAGTTCAAGGCGATCGCTGAGGTCGCCGGTTCGCGGTACGAGGCGAAGGTTGGTATCCTTGAAACCTATGACAACAAGTTCGATGCCGAGCTGGACGTTTGGCACGGGGCCATCGAGAACATGAGTAAAACAGGACTCTATGCGGCCTCCCAGCTGACGCATACTCCGATTGATTACATCTACATGGAGCACACGACCGCAGAGGAACTGAAGCACTATCCGGTACTGTTCTATCCGCATGCGGAGATCCTGGATGCAGAGCAGACAGCAATGCTGAAGGATTACGCAGCGCAGGGAGGAACGCTGGTATTCGGCTGCCGTGCGGGTATGAAGAATGAGAATGGTCGTGTCGTGCAGGATCCACTTCCGGGCACAGCGTTGGAACTGGCCGGTGTGGAGGTCGTGGAATTCACGGCTGTGGCTAATGAAGAAGCACCGATTTATGTGGACTGGGACGGAACACAGGTCGAGGCGGCTGTCTTCAACGACGAGCTGGAGCCGATGGAGGGGACGAAGGTCCTCGGAACCTACAGGAACAGCTACTACGCGGGCGTTCCGGCCTTGACGGAGCATGCCGTCGGCAAGGGACGTGTGCTGTATTTCGGCGGCGCATTTACCAAGGAGACAGCAGAGGTCTTCTTCGAGAAGTTAGGGGTTAAAGAACCCTATGCAGAGGAGCTGGAGCTGCCTGAGAAATGTGAACTGTCCGTACGTGTAAAGGACGGTGTACAGTATCTGTTCGTACTGAATTACAGCAAGGAGGAGCAGACGATCCGGGTGAAGCAGCCGATGCAGAACCTGTACACCGGCGAAACGGCAGAAGGAGAAATCAAGCTGGCAAAGTATGAGACACTGGTGCTGAAAAAATAAGGTGCATCAGGTGAGACGATTACGGTTATGGGGTCGATACTTTCGAAGCAGACGTAGATATTCATCCAATGACTGCAGCAAGCGAGAGCACATGCCCATACCTATACAGTTCCTATTCAGGATCTTACTGGGATAGTCGCAATTTAAAAACAGATACAGCAGGAGCGCTGACTTCCGGAAATGGGAGGTTGGCGCTTTTTTTGCGCAGAAATGTTCTGGAACATGTTCGCCAAAAGATATGTGATCGCTGTGCAGCAACGCCGATTCGACTGCAGCAAATGTAGCACGCTTTACACATTATGAATATTCTGTGAATAGGAACGATTTTCACAGTTTCTTCACAGGCTTTTCACAGGCCACCGCGTATAATTCAGCACATGAATTTCATTGTAAATTCTGGGTAAAGTTTTTGCGGACAATTCGTAAAAATGCGCGAGCGAAAGGTACGCAGTGATTCCAATGTGATTGAGAGGGCAAAAGAACTTTGTCCTGCCAGAGAATTGCGCACATCCGAATAAGGAGGAAACTTCTTGAAACTGCTGGGAGAATATCGACACGAGAACAAATATCAGATCAGCATAGCGGATTATCTGGCCTTGCGGAGCAGGCTGCAGACGGTCATGGCACGTGATCCGCATGTGCGCAGCGACGGAACCTATCGGATCCGCAGCGTCTATTTTGACAACTATCGGGATAAGGCACTTCGAGAGAAGGTGGACGGCGTTGCCAAGCGGGAGAAATACCGCATCCGCTGGTACAACGAGGACCTGTCCTTCATCACTCTGGAGAAGAAAATCAAATACAACAACCTTTGCCGGAAGCTGGATGAGACCATCACCCGGGAGGAATTCGAGAGAATTCTGAAGGGGGACACAGTCTGGCTGCGTTCGAGATGTGCAATGTATTCGGAGAATTCGGCCTGGCAGTGCCGTAATTCTGAGAGAACAGCAATTGCCATGAATGACGGCTTCGGAAATTCAGGGAAACCTTGCAGCAGCGATCACCCGCTGCTCCGGGAGCTGACAGACTGTATGGTGACGCAGCAGCTGCGGCCGCGGGTGTTGGTGTCCTATTTGCGTGAACCCTATATTTACGGTCCGGGCAACGTTCGGGTGACCTTTGACAGCGACATCCGAACCAGCTTATTCCAGAACATCGAATCGGTTGAAGCGCTGTCAAATTTGCTGGAGACGAGTACGGCAGCGGCGGAGACAACGGACGAGCAGATCATAAGGGAACGCATTCTGGAGGTAAAATTCGATGCCTACCTGCCATCTGTGATCGCAGATCTGCTGCAGATGGGGAATCTGCGGCAAGGGGCCTTTTCCAAGTACGGCGCATGCAGGCGCTTCGGCTGATATTCCGCTGCAGCTCCTTTAAAAACTAACCTGAATAACTGTTCATTTCTGATGGAGCAAGCAAGGCCTTGAGAAATTGGGCAACCGCAATGATAGATGAATTCATAACAATAGATACTACCTGAGAGGAGAGAGAACATGACATTCAATGATATTTTCAAATCAAGCTTTTTGCAGAACATCACGGAATTTTCTGCAGTCGACACGATTCTGGGACTGGCAGTGGCACTGGTGCTGGGACTGTTTATTTTCATGGTGTATAAGAAAACTCTGACCGGGATCATGTATTCCGAGGGCTTTGGTCTGACGCTGATC
Organism: uncultured Sarcina sp.; assembly: GCA_964386925.1. Taxonomy (GTDB): domain Bacteria; phylum Bacillota; class Clostridia; order Lachnospirales; family Lachnospiraceae; genus CAG-791. The sequence goes on from CAYLUU010000095.1 coordinate 5,268, forward strand.
GGTCTGTCGCTGGTAACCACGCTGGTGATCATGGCGGTTACCTCGAATGTCGTGCTGTCTCTGGGAATGGTCGGCGCACTGTCCATCGTGCGTTTCCGCGCGGCGATTAAGGAACCGGTAGAGATTGTGTTCCTGTTCTGGTCGCTCGCGTCCGGTATTGTGATCGGCGCCGGCATGATCCCGCTGGTTGTGATCGGATCCGCCATTATTGGCGTGATTCTGCTTATTTTTGCGAATCGGAGGGTCCATAATACGCCATACATTCTGGTGCTGAACTGCGCAAATGAGGAGGCTGAAAAGGCTGCTCTGGAGATCGTGAAGAAGAGCTGCGCGCACTACGTGGTTAAATCCAAAACAATTCGCCCGGCCGGCATTGAACTGACCACAGAGCTGCGGACCCGGGATGCTGCAACGGATTTTGTCAACCGGATCGCGGAACTGCAGGGCGTAGAGGATGCAACACTGGTCAGCTATAACGGAGAGTATCTGGCATGATTTCCAACCGGTATATTACAAAGGTAATCGCAGCGATCATGGCGTTTGCGGTCTGCCTGTGTATGGCCGCGGTGTACTACAGCAGTGCGATTGCGGAGGCAGCCGGCGGAACCGGAGTCACCATGGAATATGAGTCCGAATTGTTCGATACCAGCCAGATTCTGGACATCAACATCGTGATGGACGAGGATGACTGGAACACTATGCTGGAGAATGCGCTCTCAGAGGAATATTACGAGTGCAGCATTGAGATCAACGGCGAGACCTTCAATAATGTTGGAATTCGTCCGAAGGGGAATACGAGCCTGTCCTCCATTGCAAACGACGATACAACGGATCGCTACAGCTTCAAGTTGGAGTTCGATCACTACGTGGAGGGACAGACCTGTTACGGACTGGACAAGCTGATCCTGAACAACAACTATGCCGATGCCACGAACATGAAGGAAGCTCTGATCTACGATATGTTCCAGTACATGGGGGCGGATGCTTCGCTCTACAATTACGCGAAGATTTCGGTGAACGGAGAGTATTGGGGCGTATATCTGGCACTGGAGGGTGTCGAGGACAGCTTCCTGACACGCAACTACGGCGTGGAGGACGGCAATCTGTACAAGCCGGAAGGCATGAACATGGGCGGTGGCCAGGGGGATCATGACGGCGACCAGGGTGATCATGACGACGGTCAAGACGATCATGGCGGCGGCCCTGGCGGTGACGGCGATTTCGAGCCGCCGGAAGATGGTGACTTCGAAATGCCCGGAGGCGGATTCTCAGGAGGAGACGATAACTTCCAGAAACCGGGAGAAGTGTCTGACAGCAGTGATTCGGAGGAAGAATCATCGGATGAGAGTTCAGGGGATCTTCCGGAGCCTGACGGCGACTTCGAAATGCCGGAAGGCGGATTCCCGGAAACGGACGGCGATTTCGGGGACAAGGACTTCGGCTTCGGCTCCGGCGGCGCAAACCTGAACTATTCGGACGATGATCTGGACAGCTACGACACCATCTGGGATGGTGAAGTGACGAAGACGACGAAGAAGGATCACAAGCGCGTCGTCGCGGCGCTGAAGAACATTTCCGAGGGGACGGACCTGGAAGACTCGATGGACATCGATAATCTGCTGCGCTACATGGCGGTTCATATTTTCTCTGTGAATGAGGACAGTCTGTCGGGCTCGATGGCGCACAACTATTACCTGTATGAATATGAAGGCAAGCTGAACATTATCCCGTGGGATTACAATCTGGCTCTGGGCGGAATGAACGGCGGTGATGCCGACAGTGTGGTGAACAGTCCGATTGATGATGCCTTCTCGTCCACGAATTTCTTCGATACACTGATGGAGAATGAGACGTACAAGGCGCAGTATCACAGCTATCTGCAGCAGCTGGTGGATGAGTACATTGACGGAGGCGGCTTTGACGCCTTCTATGAGAGAGTGCGCAGCCAGATTGATGAGCTGGTGGAGACGGATCCGACAGCATTCTATAGCTATGATGAGTATGTGACGGCAGCCGAGACACTGTATCAGACAGTGAAGCTGCGCGGCGAGTCCATCAGCGGGCAGCTGGACGGAACGATTTCTTCGACGGAGGACGGACAGCGCAGTGCGCAGGATTCGTTGATTGATGCTTCGTCCATCAACCTGAGTGACATGGGTACCATGAATCACGGCGAGGACCAGGGACACGGCGGTCCTGGCAGCGATGAACAAGGCCATGGCGGCCCCGGAGGAGGACACCACGGCGGCCCTGAAGACCGAACGGAAGATTCGGCTGCAGATAGTGAAGGAAGTCCATCGGAATAGGCTTTTACGACGCAATGAAATCAAGGCGCACCTTCTTGTGAAGGTGCGCCTTGTATCGTTTATTTGATAGAAATGTTGATGCCAACAACATTTTGGACAGCATAAATGTTGACGTATCAACATTTTAGAAAGTAAAAATGTCATTGTCATCAACATTTTGGAATTTTTCTGCAATTATTTCTCGTCTACCACCTGGAAGATAATGAACTTCAGATAGTACGATGCATCATTGGCCCACAGGATCGGGTGATCCGGTGCCTGCTGGCGGAATTCCACCTGGCGGAGGCGCTTGTGAGCATCGCGGGCGGCTTGGGCGATGGCCTGCTGGAAAAGCTCTGCGGTCATGAAATGAGAGCAGGAGCAGGTGGCGAGATATCCGCCGTCCTTGACGAGCAGCATACCCTGTCGGTTGATCTCGCGGTAGCCGGAGGCAGCGGCCTTCACGGAATTGCGGGACTTGGTAAAGGCGGGAGGATCCAGAATGACGACATCATAAAGATTCCCTGCCTCGCGCTGCGCAGGAAGATAATCGAACACGTCGCCGACCACGTAATCAATGCGGTCCTCGAAGCCGTTCAGCCGGGCATTCTCTTTAGCCTGATCGATGGCGAGCGCGGAGGCGTCGATGGAGGTGACGTGGGCGGCACCGGCAGCTGCAGCATTGAGACCAAAGGAACCGGTGTGGGTGAAGCAGTCCAGAACCTTAGCACCGCGGCAAATCGGCCAGATGGATTTGCGGTTCAGCTTCTGATCGAGGAAAAAGCCGGTCTTCTGACCATCCTTCACATCGACAATGTACTTCACGCCATTCTCGACAATGGCAACATTGGTGTCAAACTCCTCTGAGAGGAACCCGCTGGTGCGGGCAAGCCCTTCTTTTTCGCGGACCTTGGCGTCGCTCCGCTCATAGATGCCGCGGATGGTAATGCCATCTTCCTGCAGAACCTGAACAAGAGAAGCTAGGAGCAGCGTTTTCAGGCGCTCCGTGCCAAGAGCCAGAGATTCCACGACGAGGACGTCCTCGTATTTGTCCACCGTAAGACCCGGGAGAAAATCTGCCTCGCCGAAGATCACGCGGCAGGACGAGGTATCGATCACGGACTTCCGGTAATTCCACGCACTGCGGACGCGGCCCCGAAGGAAAGCGGGCGTGATGACATCGGCTTCCTTGCGGGAGAGCATGCGCACACGGATGGTGGAATGGGAATTGATGAATCCATATCCGAGAAAATATCCGTCGAAATCCTCCACGCGCAGGATGTCGCCATCCTCGTAGTCGCCCGATACGGAGGCAATTTCGTTGTCGTAGATCCAGGCACCGCCGGCCTTGAACTCGCGCGCCTCGCGTTTACGTATGGTGACCGTGGCATTCCGGACGAGGCTGTCCTCGGAATCGGTGTTGTATGTGAGGTAATCCTGGATGGTCAT
>CAYLUU010000096.1:0-8754 GCA_964386925.1 uncultured Sarcina sp.
TCACCTTCCGCACCCGTGAGTTCGAGCAGATGGAGATGGAGTTCTTCTGCAAGCCGGATACGGATCTGGAGTGGTTCCGGTACTGGAAGGATTTCGCATGGAACTGGCTTCTGTCACTGGGACTGAAGGAGGAGCATCTACGCTTCCGTGATCATGCGAAGGAAGAGCTGGCATTCTATTCCAAGGCAACCTCGGATATTGAGTATACCTTCCCCTTTGGTGATTTCGGCGAGCTGTGGGGCATTGCGGATCGTACCGACTATGATCTGTCTCAGCATCAGAAGACCTCCGGTGAGGACCTGACGTATTTTGATGAGGAGAGTGGTGAGCGCTATATTCCGTATGTTATCGAGCCGTCTCTTGGCTGCGACCGCGTAACGCTGGCTTTCCTGTGCGAGGCCTATGATGAGGAAGAGCTTCCGGATGGAACGGTCCGCAACGTGATGCATTTCCACCCGGCACTGGCTCCGGTGAAGATCGCCGTGCTGCCGCTGTCCAAAAAGCTCTCGGAGCCTGCTCAGAAGGTATTCGCTGAGCTCTCGAAGAGATACAACTGCGAATTCGACGATCGCGGAGCTATCGGCAAGCGTTATCGCCGCGAGGATGAGATCGGAACGCCGTTCTGCATCTGCTATGATTTTGACTCCGAGAATGACCAGGCTGTCACCATTCGTGACCGTGACACCATGGAGCAGGTTCGTGTTCCGATCGCAGAGCTGAAGAACTGGTTTGAGGACAAGTTTGACTTCTGATAGTTACCTGATTTTTATCTGTTCAGCACCTGGTGATTTCAACATGAATCGGCCGCTTGCGGACGAATTCATGATTAAAATTGCCAGGTAGCCAAGGCCCGGAGGGCCTATGGCCGGCCACATCGAGGTTTTCCGAAGGAAAATCGAGATGCGGGTGCTGGATAGTTATCTGATTATATTTGCCTGAGAATGAAAGGAAATAAGATATGCAGTACAGAGGAGTGAACGAACTGCGTGAACTGTTCCTGTCCTTCTTTGAAGAGAAGGGCTGTCTTCGTCTGAACAGCTTCTCACTGGTTCCGCACAACGATACATCGCTTTTGATCATCAATTCCGGTATGGCACCGATGAAGCCCTGGTTTACCGGTCAGGAGATTCCGCCGAGACGCCGTGTAACCACCTGCCAGAAGTGTATCCGCACAGGTGATCTGGAGAACGTCGGCAAGACGGCGCGCCACGGCACCTATTTTGAAATGCTGGGAAATTTCTCTTTCGGCGATTACTTCAAGAAGGAAGCCATTCCGTGGGCATGGGAGTTCCTGACGGAGTGGGTTGGACTGGATCCGGAGCGTCTGTATCCTTCTGTCTACGAAGGCGATGACGAGGCTTACAACATCTGGCTGAATGATATGCACATTCCGGCAGAGCGAATCTACAAGTTCGGCAAGGCAGACAACTTCTGGGAGCATGGCTCCGGTCCTTGCGGCCCTTGCTCTGAGATTTACTATGACCGCGGAGAGAAATACGGAAATGGTCCGGAGGATGTCATGGGCGGCGAAGGCGACCGTTTCATGGAAGTCTGGAACATCGTATTCACGCAGTTTAACAATGATGGAAACGGCAATTACACGGATCTGGCACAGAAGAACATCGATACCGGCATGGGACTGGAACGTCTGGCTGTTGCGGTGCAGGATGTAGGGTCGATCTTCGACGTTGACACGCTGAAGTCTCTGCGTGATCTGATCTGTGAGCTGGCCGGCGGTATCGAATATGAGAAGGAAGGCAGCTACGATTCTGATGTATCGGTTCGTATCTGCACCGATCATGCAAGAGCAATGACCTTCATGATTTCGGACGGCATTATGCCTTCTAACAACGGCCGCGGCTATGTGCTGCGCCGCATCATTCGCCGCGCAGTTCGCCACGGCAGAAAGCTCGGCATTCAGGGATCCTTCCTGCCGAAGCTGGCTGTGAACGTTATCGAGAGCTCCAAGGACGGCTATCCGGAGCTGGCAGAGAAGAGAGATTTCATCCTGAATGTCGTTCGTGCAGAGGAAGAGAAGTTCGAGAAAACCTATGAGCAGGGCATGGATATTCTGGCCCAGATGGAGGATGCACTGACAGCCTCCGGCAGCAAAATGCTCTCCGGCGAAGATGCTTTCAAGCTCTATGATACCTACGGATTCCCGATCGACAACACGAAGGAGATTCTGGAGGAGAAGGGCTTTACCGTTGATGAGGATGGCTTCAACGAGGCTATGACCAGACAGCGTGAGCAGGCCCGCTCCGATCGTGAGCGCTCCGGTAAGGCGGCAACCTATATGGGAGCTGCAGCAACGGTCTATGAGGAAATGGATCCTGCTGTCACATCCAGCTTTGTCGGTTACGATCAGACAACTGCTGAGTCGGAGATCGTCGCAATGGCATCTCTTCCGTCTCTTGCTAAGGACGCAGAGGAAGGAGAGGAGGACAGCGTTGTAACGGCTCTGTCCGATGGTCAGTATGGCGCGATCATCACAAAGGAGACACCGTTCTACGGAACGATGGGCGGTCAGGTCGGCGACAAGGGCATGATTTATCTGTCCACTTCCTATTCTGAAGCGGGCGGCGTGAAGGCTACCGCAGAGGAAATGGCCAAGGAGGCAGCTCTTGGCAAGGGCGTGGTTGCCTTCGAGGTAACGGCAACAGAGCATGTGGCCGGCGGCAAGATCGCACATATCGGACATGTGGTCTCCGGTATGCTCAAGCAGGGTGACAAGGTTACGCTGCAGGTCAATGAGAAGGCCAGACTGGCAACCTGCCGCAACCATTCCGCGACGCACCTTCTGCAGAAGGCACTGCGTGAGGTTCTGGGAACCCATGTTGAGCAGGCAGGTTCCTATCAGGATACCGACCGCACGCGATTCGACTTCTCTCACTTCCAGGCAATGACGAAGGAAGAACTGCAGAGAGTAGAAGACCTCGTGAATGAGAAAATTGCAGAAAGCCTTCCGGTCGTGACAGAGGTTATGAGCCTGGAAGAGGCCAAGAAGACCGGCGCCATGGCGCTGTTCGGTGAGAAGTACGGCGACAGCGTACGCGTGGTGAAGATGGGGGATTGGTCCGTGGAGCTCTGCGGAGGAACCCATGTCGCAAATGTTAACCAGATCGGTTCCTTCAAGATTCTGTCTGAGAACGGTGTTGCAGCCGGTGTCCGCAGAATTGAAGCTCTGACCGGCGATAATGTCCGTAAGTATTATGAGAATCTGGAGAAGGAACTGAACGCTGCAGCGGAGTTGGTAAAGGCAACACCCGCTACACTGGCAGACCGAATCCGTGCTCTGCAGAAGGAACTCAAGGAGGTGAAATCCGAGAACGAGTCCCTGAAAGCGAAGGAGGCACAGGCTTCTCTTGGCAACGTAATGGACAACGTAAAGGAAATCGGCGGCGTTCCGTTCCTGGGAGCACATGTACCGGGCGTTGATATGAATGAGCTGCGAAGCCTTGGGGATGACCTCAGGACGAAGCTCACCGGCGGAGTTGTTGTTCTGATCTCCGATAAGGACGGTAAGGTGAATCTGGTTGCTATGGCTTCCGATGAGGCAATGGCAAAGGGTGCACATGCTGGCAATCTGGTGAAAGCCATTGCAAAGGAAGTCGGTGGTGGCGGCGGCGGACGCCCGAACATGGCACAGGCCGGCGGAAAGAACCCTGCCGGAATTGCCAAGGCACTGGAAGAAGCAGAAAAGGCGCTGGCAGGACAGCTGGGAAAATAAAAAAGGCTTTACAAACAGAACAGCGTTGCGTATAATCTGTTTTGTGCTTTTTTCAGAATAGATATGCACATAGAAAAACCCATCAGCCAGCTGCATGACTTTCGGATGGTTTATCCTTTACTCCGAAGATTCATGCAATCGGGAAAGGGACTGAAGGGAGGGTAGAAGAAATGTCTAGCGTAATCGTAAAAGAGAATGAGACTTTGGACAGCGCACTGCGTCGTTTCAAGAGAAGCTGCGCAAAGGCGGGAATCCAGCAGGAAATCCGCAAGAGAGAGCATTACGAGAAGCCCAGCGTAAAGCGCAAGAAGAAGTCTGAGGCTGCAAGAAAGAGAAAGTATAACTAATCCGAATACCGCAGGGTGTGGAGATTGGCCATACAGAATATCTGAACTGCAAATGAGATCTCCTGATACATGGTTTCATGTGTCAGGAGATTATTTATTATAGTATCTGGCGATTTCAACGTAAACCGGTCACGATCGGAGCGAAACGCAATGGAACTGGAGTTTAAACTGGAGAAGTTCGAAGGCCCGCTGGACCTGCTGCTCCACTTGATTGATAAGAATAAAGTTGATATTTACGACATTCCGATTGCGGAAATTACGGATCAGTACATGGAGTATGTCCGCCAAATGGAAGAAGAGGACATGGACGTCATGAGTGAGTTTCTGGTGATGGCGGCTACTCTTCTGGATATCAAATGTCGGATGCTGCTCCCGAAGGAAGTGAACGAGGAAGGTGAGGAAGAGGATCCCCGGGCAGAGCTGGTTCAAAAGCTGCTGGAATACAAGATGTACAAATATATGTCCTCCGAACTCCGGGAGCTCTCAGCTGCGGCTGATCAGCAGCTGTACCGCAAAAAGTCTTTGCCCAAAGAGGTGCGGGATTACCTTCCGCCGATCAATTATGAGGAACTGATCGGGGATACAACACTGGCAAAGCTGAATGATATTTATCAGGATATCCTGAAACGACAGAAATACCGTGTGGATCCGGTCCGTTCTCAGTTCGGCAAAATCGAAAAAGAAGAAGTGGATCTGACAGCGAAGGAGCTGTACATTAAGGCGTATTTGAATATGCACCGGGATACGGACTTTCGAACGCTTCTGGAGGAGCAGGGCTCGAAGACAGAGGTAATTGTGACCTTTCTGGTGGTGTTGGAGCTCATGAAGACAGGAAATGTTGAAATTGAACAGGAGGAACTCTTCGGGGATATCCACATTCATGTGGTGAAGGATATTACAACGGAGTCGGATCTGGCAGGGAGTTTTTCTTAGCATAAGGAATGTTCATTGGAGCAGGGCAGGATGGAAGAGGAAATCAGGCAGGATGATATAGATGTTCTGGAGGAAACGGGATCGGAAGAGAACGTGGAAAACAGTGCTGAACAATCACATAAAGAGAACACGGAAGGCGATACTGAGAAAACGCACAAAGAGAACGTGGAAGACAGTGCGGAACAATCACGCGAAGAGAACGCGGAACAAGGCGAGGAAAGTCTTCAGGAGTGCGACCAGCCGACGCTGTTCGACGCCTCGGATGAGCAGCTGATGGCGGCCGTGGAGGCGATTCTCTTCACAATGGGTGAATCGGTTGAGATCTCGGCAATTGCGAAGGCACTGGAGGTTCGCTCCACGAGAATCCGTCAGATCATCCGCAAACTTCAGAAAAAATACAATGCGCCCTCCCGGGGCATCATGATTCAGCAGTTTGACGATGCTGTACAGATGTCAACCAAGCCGGAACAGTATGAGAATCTGATCAAGATTGCAAAAGTTCCTCGGAAGATGACACTGTCGGATTCGGTGATCGAGACCCTGTCCATCATTGCCTACAAGCAGCCGATTACTAAGATCGAGGTGGAGGGAATTCGCGGAGTTTCCTGCGACTATGCGATCAACAAGCTCCTGGAATATGACCTGATCAAGGAACTGGGACGAAAGGACGCGCCGGGGCGACCGATTCTGTTCGGCACGACGGAGCAGTTCCTCCGCTCATTCGGCGTTAAGAATCTGTCGGATCTTCCCTCATTGAACAGTGTGCAGGTGGAAGAGTTCAAGGAAGAGGCTGAAGCGGAGGTGAATGACCGTCTGGGTGTCTGAGAAAAACAGGCAACACTACAAATAAAAATCAGCGGCTACGTGTCTATGACACTCCTGCAGCTGACGCATACATAAATGGAAAGCTGCCGGCGGAAGAAATGAGACCTTCGCTGGCAACTTTTTTTGTATCAGCGGTTCGCAATTAGAAAAGCTTATGTTACAATAACTCCTAGCGCAGTGACATGGGGCGTAGTCTGTCTGCGTGGATGGGGGAAGCCCTGTGTTTCAACGACATAAATCACATGGAGGTTCAAAGTATGAGCAGTTCTTCAAAAGCGAGTGAGAGAATCAATGCCTTGCTCGATGATAACAGCTTTGTTGAAGTCGGCGCTCGTGTAACAGCACGGACGACTGATTTCAACGTAAAGCCCGAACAGACTCCGTCTGACGGCGTTATCACCGGCTATGGCACCATTGATGGCAGCCTCGTATTCGTTTACAGCCAGGATTCCACTGTGCTGGGCGGATCTATCGGTGAGATGCATGCAAAGAAGATCACCGGGCTGTACGATCTTGCACTCAAGACAGGTGCTCCGATCATCGGACTCCTGGATTCCGCAGGTCTTCGTCTGCAGGAGGGTACGGACGCACTGAATGCATTCGCATCCATCTATGCAAAAGAGGCTGAGGCATCCGGCGTGATCCCGCAGATCGCAGCAGTATTCGGCACTTGCGGCGGCGGCCTTGCGGTTGCAGCAGGCATGGCTGATTTTGCCTTTATGGCAGATGATGCAAAGCTGTTCGTGAACAGCCCGAACGCTCTGGCTGGCAATTCTGAGGACAAGCTGGACACGTCTTCTGCATCCTATAAGGCAGCAGCCGGCGCAGTTGATGCACATGGCACAGAGGCAGAGGTTCTGGAGCAGATTCGCGCACTGGTATCCATCCTTCCTTCCAACAACGAGGATGAGGCAGCAGAGGAGTGCGATGATGATCTGAACCGCGCAAGCGCAAATGTTGCAAACGGCATTGCAGATCCTTCCGTTGTTGCAGCAGATCTGTCCGACAACAATCTCTTCGTAGAGACCAAGGCTGAGGCTGCTAAGGAAATGGCAACCGGCTTTATCAAGCTCAACGGTGAGACGGTTGGTCTTGTTGCAAACCGCACTGCTTCCTACGACGAGAAGGGCGAGAAGGCAGAGGAGTTCAAGCCGGTTCTGACCGTTGCAGGTGTTGCGAAGGCAGCTGACTTTGTGAACTTCTGTGATGCATTCGAGATCCCGGTGGTTACTCTGACCAATGTGAGTGGCTTCTGCACCTGCGAGTGTTCTGAGAAGAAGATCGCAAAGGCTGCAGCAAAGCTGGCAGCTGCTTTTGCAGGCGCGACGGTTCCGAAGGTAAACGTAGTGGTTGGCGATGCATTCGGCAGCGCATATACCGTTATGAATTCCAAGGCTCTCGGCGCAGACATCACCATGGCTCTTCCGGATGCACGGATCGGCATGATGGATGGAAATCTGGCTGCAAAGATCATTGCTGACGGCAAGAGCGCAGCAGAGGCTGCTGAGACTGCTCAGAAGTACAACGAGCTGCAGAACAGCATTGACAGCGCCGCTGCACACGGCTATGTAGATCAGATCGTAGAGCCTGCTGACCTGCGCAAGTATCTCATCGGCGCACTGGAAATGCTCTACACCAAGAGAGAGGATCTTCCTGCAAAGAAGCACCTGACCGTTTAATAGAGAGGAGACACCTATAAGATGAAGAAAATTACTTCTATTCTAGCTGTCATCACCTGTGTCTTTGCTCTTACGGCCTGCGGCGGCACAGAGGCGAATACTCTGAGCGGTACTGCAGTTGACGCTTCCATGCAGGAGTCTATCATTTCCTACGGCGAGCAGCTGGTTTCCGAGATGGATTCCATTGCCCGCAGCGGTGCGGCTGATGATTATTCCAGCGATGCTGTATTCGGCCCGGCGCTGAGCACATACGAGAACTCTCTGAGCGATATCGGCGAGATCGAAGGCTATGACAATGAGCAGGCAGTCATCAATGATGACGGCGACTACCTGATCAACATCGGTATCGATGGCTCCAAGCATGATGCTGACGTCGTGATCACAGTCAGCTCATCCGGATCTCCTTCCAATGTAGCAACCAATGTACGCTACAGCTTTGCAGAGCTGATGGAGCAGGCTGGTCTGAATACCATTCTTGGTATGGGCACAACCTTTGTTATCCTGATCCTGTTGGCACTGATCATTTCCTGCTTCAGCCTGATCGGCAAGAGCCAGGAGAAGAAGGCAAAGAAGGCAGCTGCTGTGAAGGAAGCAGAGGCTCCGGCACAGGTATCTGCTCCTGTCGTAGAGGCAGAGGTAGCAGATGACAACGAACTGATTGCTGTTATTGCTGCTGCAGTTGCGGCCAGCGAGGGACAGACGACTACGGACGGATTTGTAGTACGTTCCATCCGCAAGGCACGCAGAAAATTCTAATCGGAGGATTTGAAAATGAAAAACTACACCATTACCGTTAATGGAACAGCTTATGATGTAACCGTAGAAGAGACCGGCGCATCTGCATCTGCAGCTCCGGCAGCACCGAAGGCAGCAGCTCCCAAGGCTGCAGCTCCGGCAGCAGCACCGAAGGCAGCAGCTACCGGCGCAGGCGCTGTTAAGATCGAGGCTGGCGCAGCAGGAAAGGTCTTCAAGATCGAGAAGCAGGTTGGCGCAGCTGTTAAGAAGGGCGACGCTGTTGTAATCGTTGAGGCTATGAAGATGGAGATCCCGATGGTTGCTCCTCAGGACGGAACCGTTGCTTCTATCGACTGCGCTGTTGGTGATTCTGTTGAGGCAGGCGCTGTTCTGGCAACTCTGAACTAAGTTATTGAACAGTAACCAATGACTTAACGAGGAGGTCGTAACAAGCTATGGAATATATTGCAAATACATTAACAAACTTAATCCATCAGACCGCCTT
>CAYLUU010000097.1:0-8748 GCA_964386925.1 uncultured Sarcina sp.
GTCAGCAAATTCGGGATCCGCTGCTAACCAGATGTCCCATTCGTGAATTGTCTGTCTGCAGGCATATTCACATAATCGCGAACAATAGCTGTGCATCACATACCCGCTTTCCATCCACCGTCGCAACTGCCTTTCCGATACCAACGGTTCCCTTTCGCTCGATGATTTCACAGGAGAGTTCAACCACATCACCCGGCACCACCTGCCGGCGAAATCTCGCCTTCTGCACGCCGCCGAACAAGGGGAGTTTCCCTTTATATTCCGCCAGATCCAGTAGTGCCACAGCTCCCGTCTGCGCCAACGCTTCCAGGAGCAACACCCCCGGCAGCACCGGATGCTCCGGGAAATGTCCCTGAAACCAGGGGGCCTGCTGGCTGACACACATTCTGCCCTTTGCCCATTGTCCCGGTTCATAATCCTCGATGCGGTCCACCAAAGCGAAGGGATAGCGATGCGGCAATATTTCTGCGATTTTCTCCGCCGACAGTCTGCGCGGCTCACGAATTTCAAATTCTTCCGCCTTCTGCCCTTTTGCTTCTTTGCGTTCTTTCTCTTCGTTTTTTACTTCTGTGGTGTTTGTTTCTGTCAGATCCACTTTAATCATTTCCATTCATGCCTGTATTGTATTTCCTGTTTCTATTTTTCGATTCTTGCATATCAAGCTTGTTGCTCGTCTTTTAAGCCCTTCGGAAAATCAGGCAGGCGTTGTGCCCGCCAAAGCCGAGTCCGTTCGACAGCACATAGTTCAGCTCTGCCGCATATCCTTTTCCCGGCACGTAGTTCAGATCACATTCCGGATCTGCCTTCTGCAGTCCCACGGTCGGCGGAACAAACCCTTCCTCCAGCGCCTTCACGCAGAACACCGCCTCCACGCCGCCGGCGCCTCCCAGTAGATGTCCCGTGGCCGATTTCGTAGACGACACCGGAATTTCATATGCATGCTGTCCCAAAACCGTCTTCAGCGCCTGCGTCTCCCCGGCATCATTCAGATGGGTGGAGGTTCCATGCGCATTCACGTAATCGATCTCCTCCGGTGCAATGCCTGCATCCTCCAGTGCCAGTTTCATGCACGCCGCTCCGCCGGCTCCCTTCGGTGCCGGCGCCGTGATGTGATAGGCATCGCAGTTCGCTCCGTAGCCTACGATCTCTGCCAGAATGTGGACCCCGCGCTGCAATGCGTGCTCTCTCTCCTCCAGAACCAGAATACCGGCGCCCTCGCCCATGACAAAGCCGCTCCTTTCAATATCGAAGGGAATGCTGGCTCGATTCGGGTCTTCTGCCTTGCATAAGGCCTTCATGGAAGAAAAACCTCCAATTCCCAGCGGTGTGATGGCAGCCTCTGATCCGCCGCAGACCATCAGGTTCTCATACCCGTCACGAATTCGGTGGAAAGCATCCCCGATGGCATTGTTGCCGCCTGCGCATGCCGTCACCGGGCAGGTGCACAAACCTCCGAAGCCGTAGTCAATTGCAACTCTGGCAGCAGCCATATTGGAGATCGTCATCGGGATGAAAAAAGGACTGACCTTCTCATACCCCTTTTCCATTCCCCGCACATGCTCCTTCTCGATCACGGAGAGTCCTCCGATTCCGCTGGAAATTATGGCACCCGCATCCGTTCTGATTCCTACCCGATTTCCGTCTTCACCATAGGAACCATCTGTACCGGAATTCATATTCATGCTCTGCCGATTGACATCTGTCTCTTTCCCCGCTTCGCGCTTCGGAATTCCCGCCATCTCCAGTGCCTCTGCCGCTGCGTACAAAGCGAACTGCGTAAACCTCGCCATCCGCAGCGCTTCGCGCCGGTTCAGCCGGATGGTCGGATCGAAATTTTTCACCTCAGCTGCCACCTTCACCTCGAACTGCGAGGCATCGAACAAGGTGATCGGACCAATTCCGTGTCGACCTTCCCGAATGCCGGACCAACTCTCTGCCACGCTGCTGCCCAGCGGATTCACCGTTCCAATTCCTGTCACTACTACCCGTCGCTTCATATCACTCATTTCTCCTAGAGATACATTCATTCAGCAGCCCATCCCGCCATCGACGCCCAGCACCTGTCCCGTGATGTAGGACGCATCCTCTGAGGCGAGAAAAGCCACCGCTGCCGCAACCTCCTCCGGTCTGCCGATGCGTCTTGCCGGAATCCCCGCCAGCATACTCGACTTCTGCTCCTTTGTGAGAGCCGCCGTCATATCGGTTGCAATCATCCCCGGCGCCACTGCATTCACGGTGATGCCCCGGGAGGCAAGCTCCTTTGCAAGGCTCTTCGTCAGGCCGATCACGCCGGCCTTGGACGCCGCATAATTCACCTGTCCGGCGTTGCCGTGCATGCCGACAATGCTCGAGAGATTGATGATGCGGCCGCTCCGTCTGCGAATCATGCCGCGACACACCGCCTTGCAGCACAGGAACGTTCCCTTCAGATTGACCTGCAGCACACGATCGAAATCCTCTTCCTTCATTCCGATCATCAGCCCGTCCGCAGTGATCCCTGCATTGTTCACAAGAACATCAATGTGTCCCAGCTCCTTTTCCGCTGTCTCAATCGCCCGCCGGGCGCCTTCCTCTGTAGAAATATCGTTCTGCACAGCGATCACTCGCCCTGCCGGACAATCCGCATTCGCAGCGTTCCCCGCTAACGAACTCGTCATCGGGATTTCTTCAGAAGCGACAGACTTGGCTTCCCGCTTGCTCTCTGCGATCTCCTGCGCCAGACGAATGGTTTCCTCTGCTGCTGCCGCATTGCCTGCATAAACAATACACACGTCATAGCCCTGTTCTGCCAGCTTCAGCGCAATCGACCGCCCGATCCCGCGGCTGCCGCCTGTCACGACAGCGGTTCTTCTCTCACCCATATGCTCTGTCCTGTTCCTCTCTGAATAACCTTCCGCACTTCCAATTCCTCTGTTGCCGCATCTTCTGAGAAAGTGTACAGGCCCTTCTCATCCACGCGCAGACTCGTGATACCACGCAAGAAAGCTCTGCAGGTCCTCTTCTGTTTCGACATTGAACAGATTCTGTACCTCTGTACTCACCGCCTTTGCTGTCTTACGGACAAAACCGGACAGCGTCCTGCCGGGGCCAATCTCCACGAAGGTATCTACCCCCAGCTCCAGGAGCCTGCGAATGGTGTCCTCCATGCGAACACTGGACTGCACCTGTCGCACCAGCAGCTCGGCGATAGAATCTGTGTCCTTTTTTTCTCTTCCGAGGCAGTTGAAGAGTACCGGAACCTGCATCGGTGCAAAGGGAAGTCGTGTAAAATAGTCCTGCAGTGCATCACCGGCCGGCTTCATAAGGCTCGTGTGAAAGGGCCCGCTCACAGCAAGCGGAACGCAGCGCCTGGCACCGCCATCCTTTGCCAATACCCCTGCTAGCTCCACAGCCTTTTTCTCGCCGCCGATCACGAGCTGCCCCGGACAGTTGTAATTGCAGATGGATACCACCTTCCCCGACTCTTCTGCTGCCTGATCGCAGCATTTCTGCAGCTCCTGCTCCTCCATGCCAAGGACCGCTGTCATCGCACAGTCCAGTCCTGCCGAGGCTTCCTGCATTGCCTTGCCGCGAAAGGCCACAGTCTCCATCGTCTGCGCAGCATTCCATACGCCTGACGCATAGAGTGCAGCATACTCCCCCAGAGAAAGTCCCGCCGCGTAATCCGGTCGCACGCCGTTCTCCCGCAGAACATCCGTGATCCCCAGTGCCACTGCCGTCATACAGGGCTGTGTGAACTGCGTCTGGATCAGCTGATCCTCCGGGTCTTCGAAGCAGACCCTGTGCCGATCAAAGTCCAGCTCGCCCGCATCGAAGGCTGTCCGGAATACCGGTTCCTTCTCATACAGATCTCTTCCCATGCCGGCATGCTGCGCGCCCTGACCGGCGTATAAATATGCAATCTTCATACCTACCTCTGATTCATTTCCATGTCTGTTTCAACATTCATTTCGTACATCCGAAGTTTCTATCCTCGCTGCACCGGACACTCTCTGTGAAAGTCTTCCTGCCCAATGGCTCTTCCTGGTCACTTATATAGCATCCGGCACCAGATCTTTCAGAATCTCTGCAGCGGGCCGCACCGCATGAATCTGTCCGCAGGTCTGTCCGGACATCAAGGAGCCCGTCTTCACATCGCCGTCGAACACTGCTCTTCGAAGGGATCCCAGCGTGAATTTCTCCAACTCTTCCTTTCCCGCGCCCTGCCGCTCCTGACGGACATATTCGCGGCTCATGGTGTTCTTGAGCACCCGGACCGGTGTCCCACCGATGCGGCCGGTGACAATGGTATCCGATCCCTTCGCCTTGATCAGTGCATTCTTATAATTCTCGTGGATCGGGCATTCCTCTGCCGCAAGAAGACACGTCCCCACCTGCACACCGCAGGCGCCGAGTGCCATCGCCGCACGAAACTGCCGAGCATCCGCAATGCCGCCGGCCGCGATTACCGGCACCTTCACTTCATCGCAAACCTGCGGTACCAGCGTCATGGTCGTCATCTCTCCCACATGGCCGCCGCTTTCGCCTCCCTCTGCGATGATCGCATCCGCCCCGAGTTCCTCCAAATGCCGTGCCAGAATCGGTGCCGCCACAACCGGCATAACGAAAATTCCCGCTTTTTTCCATGCATCCATGTACTTTCCCGGATTGCCGGCTCCGGTTGTCACATAACGAACGCCCATCTCCACAACAATCTGTGCGAACTCATCCGCCTGCGGATGCATCAGCATCAGATTCACCGCAAAGGGCTTATCCGTTGTCCTCTGGCAAAGATCGATCTCCTTTCGCAGCTGTTCTGCATTCATGCCACCGCTGCCGATAGTTCCAAGCGCTCCCGCTTCCGAGCAGGCCGCTGCGAAAGCTCCCGTTGCAATATTCGCCATTCCGCCCTGAACCACAGGGTATTTCGTTCCCAGAATTTCATTCAGCATCTTTCTGTTCATATTCACCTGCCTGTCATGATCTCTTATCGAAAACTCGCCGCTGTTAACGTTGCTAGATCGCGACGGGTCCTGTCGCTAGTTATTATCTAACTGCAGTGAAAGCCTTCATCCACCTGCAGCAGTGCCCCGGCCCACGTTAATCCGGCTCCGAAGCCGTCCAGCACAATCGTCTGTCCTGCCTTCAAAAGGCCCTTCTCTGCCATCTCATCCAGCGCCATAGGAATCGATGCCGCGCTCGTGTTGCCATAGTGATCCATATTCTTGTAGAACTTCCCCGCGTCTGCCTTCATGCTGCGGATGCAGTGATCAATGATTCGGCTGTTCGCCTGGTGGCACACCACCCAGTTGATTTCTTCCATCGACTTGCCGCTCTTTTCCAACAGCTCCTTCAGAACTTTCGGAAGTGCCTCCACCGCAAAACGAAACACAGCCTTGCCATCCATCGCAATCTTACGTTCACCATCTCCCGGCCCCGGAACTTCAATCGCATTGCTGCCTCTTGCTCCCTGTACCGATTCGTACAGGGCTCCCGGCAGGCTTCGAACCACGGCAGCTCCGGCTCCATCTCCGAAGAGAACGCAGGTGCTGCGATCTTCCATGTCGAGCAGGCGCGAGAGCTGCTCACAGCCGACCACCAGTGCATAGCCGCCCTCCGGGCAGCGACTCTCCAGAAATCCCCTTGCTGCCTCCATTCCATAGAGGAATCCGGAACAGGCCGCATTGACATCCAGTACCGGAACGTCCTCCCGCAGTCCCAGTTCCTGCTGCAGCCTGCAGGCAATTCCGGGTGAAGTCTGATCCGCACTGATGGTTGCCGCAATGCAGCAACCGATCTTCTCCGGCTCAAGCTCTGCCCTCATGAGTGCTGTTCTCGCCGCCGCTTCCGCGAGAGTCGCTGCGCTCTCCTCTTCTGTGCAGAAGTGCCGCTTGTGAATTCCTGTTCTGGAATAAATCCATTCATCCGAGGTATCCATTCTTGCTGCAAAATCATCGTTGGTCACCACACGGCTTCCTGCCGCACTGCCCGTTGCCAGCAGCGTCAATCCATTCATAGTACTCTCCTGAATCGTTATCCTGATTTTCAGTGCAACTATTCATCTGATGTTGAGGTAAAAGGTCAAAACTCCTTACGCTGCACCAATCCGGCGAAACTTCTCCCGGCGCTGCTCTTTTCTCTCGTCCGGTGTCATCAGCGCAAGCTGCGCAAGGCTCTTCTCAATTGCCATCTCCATGCAGGCATAGAGCTTGTCCGGATCCTCCTGCGCTCCGCCGAGCGGCTCCGGAATGATCTCATCCACCACGCCGGCTTTCTTCAAATCCGCAGCCGTCAGCTTCATCAGGTCGCACGCCTCACCATGCCGGCTCGCATCCTTCCACAGAATGGAGGCAAACCCCTCCGGACTCAACACCGAATAAACCGCGTACTCCAGCATCAGAATCTGATTGGCAACGCCGATCGCCAGCGCCCCGCCGGAATTTCCTTCTCCGGTCACGATGGAGATGATCGGCACGGTAAATGTCGACATTCTCGCCATATTCCGTGCGATGGCTTCTCCCTGCCCGTGCTCCTCCGCTTCCTTTCCAGGGTAGGCCCCAGGCGTATCAATGAAGGTCAGGATCGGCCGTCCGAATTTGTTCGCCTGTTCCATGATTCGAAGGGCCTTGCGGTATCCCTCCGGATTCGGCATGCCGAAGTTATAGCGAAGATTCTCCTCCGCAGAATGTCCTTTCCGGTGTCCCAATATGGTCACCGGCATGCCGTGAAATCTTGCAATTCCGCCGTAGATACTCGGATCATCGTTATACAGATGATCCCCCTTCTGTTCAAAGAAATCCGTGAACAGATTCTGGATAAAGTCATCGATGTGAGGCCGATCAATTTTGCGTGCCAGGAAAACGGTGTCCTCTGCATCCGGACTCGAGCAAGGCCGCAAGGCTCTCGCCTTTTCAATTTTCAAAAGCTCAATTTCTTCCTCACTGGCCTGCTCTGATTTTCTCTCCTGAATCCTCTTCTCAATGGCATCTGCCTGCTGTATGGACTCTCGAATCATCCTTCTCTCCCATCTGGTATCTGCTTAACAAGCCTTGTTCCTGTCTCTTATGTTCTGATGCAGACTCAGAATGTCTGCCAGCGTACGCTTCATCTCCTGTCTCGTCACAATCCGATCGATGAAGCCATGCTGTTCCAGATACTCACTCCGCTGAAATCCCTTCGGCAGCTTCTGCCCAATGGTCTGTTCAATGACTCTCGGTCCGGCAAATCCAACCATGGCTCCCGGCTCCGCAAGCGTAATATCACCAAGGCTTGCAAAGCTCGCTGTCACGCCGCCGGTGGTCGGATGCGTCAGATAGCTGATATAGAGACCGCCGTGGTCCGAGAATGACTGGATGGCAGCACTTGTTTTGGCCATCTGCATCAGACTGTAAATGCCTTCCTGCATCCTTGCCCCGCCGCTTGCACAGAAGATAATGAGCGGCAGATGGTGATCATCTGCATATTCCACCGCTCTCGTGATGCGCTCGCCGACGGCTGCGCTCATGCTGCCCATGAAAAAGCGGCTGTCCATGACGGCAACAACCGCCGGAATCCCATGGATCTTCCCCGCCATCGTGATCGCTGACTCCCGCAGACCTGTTTTCTTCTCCGCCGCCTTCAGCTTCTCACTGTAGCCTGGGAAGCCCAGCGGATCCGCGGCCTGCAGCTCCGGATCCAGTTCTTTCGCACTGCCCTCATCGAGAACGGCACGGAAGCGTTCCTCACCACTCATCGCACGATAGTGTCCGCAGAAGGGGCAAACATACAGGTTCTCCTTCCAGACCGAGGTCTTCGCTCTGCGTCCGCAGCTCCTGCAATCCAGATACGGATCCGGCAGTATCCGCTGCAGACCGCTCTTCCACTCATTCACTTTTTCCATTGCCAGACTGCCCAAGGTGCCAGGCAGCGGCTCGTTTTTCATTCTGCTCATGTTCTGATTCCTGATCTCATCCATGCTTAACAGCTTCCGATGCGGGCGCTGAAATCACCATGTCTGCTCGCGCAGCCGCTGTCACCAATAAAAAATCAGCAGCTGCATCTTCCTTTTATGCCCCGACACTCTTCAGGTAATCCATCACATCCTGAATCGTGTTCATCTTCGCCAGAGTTTCATCCGGGATCTTAATATTCAGCTTCTCCTCCAGTGCCATATGCAGCTCCACCAGATCCAGAGAATCCGCCTCCAGATCCTTCATCAGAGAAGCCTCCGGCTTCACCTTCTCTTCCTCGCAGCCCAGTGTCTCTACCAGCAGTTCCTTCATCTCTTCAAAGCTCATTGATATTCTCCTTCTATCACATCTCGGTTATTTGTTACTTTCTATTTAGTTAATTCCCTTTTAACTAAATCGTCGTGAATTATCACACGTTAAAATCCGAATGTCAATGTAGTAATGAAGACTACATAATAGATCCTGTTGTTTTCATGATGAGGCAGGATAGAACCGATCCGCCTGGGGCCCGCTCTCGCTACGTGATTTGACCTAGCGGTACTAAGCTCGCTGTCTGGATAAATTACTATGCAATTTATCCGACATCGAGCAAGTACCGAGGCAAATCAAGTACCCCACGGCTGGATTCGGTTCTGTCCTGCCTCATCTCGTATGTTGCCTATTAGCACGAAAAAAGCACCCTCTTACGAGGGTGCTCCTGAAAGATTCCATATTCAGTACTTCGCATTTCGACCTTACATTGCCAGCGGATATTTTGCCGTCAGCTCCGCAATGATCGCCTTTGCCTTCTCGATGCCGGCTTCCTTCTCTTTTACGACAT
>CAYLUU010000098.1:0-8512 GCA_964386925.1 uncultured Sarcina sp.
CGCGCCAGCAAGAGGAATCGCTGCACATCATCCGCGATCCTCTGTGCATCCTCCGGACAGAGTTCTCCCGTCGGCACACATTTTAACTGAAAGCTCTCCCCAGTCTTCGGATCACTCCAGGCAGGATTATGAGAGGCACCGTCATCGTTTGTCCCAAGATTGAAAATAACCGCATCCGGCTGCCAACCTGTAAAATCATTCGGTTCTCCTGCTCCCAGGGCAGCATTTTTCTCTCCCGGCGCCACGCCGCACACCTTGGTGTAATACTGCCGCATGACATGGCGCGGGTTGTTATCCCAGCCGGCTGTGATTCCCCAGCCGCTCTGTGAAAGGCAACGATATTCTGCATGTAGTGCATCCGCCGTCATTCTGGCATAGTGGTTTTCTGCCGAAAAAAAGGCTCCCACCCAGTCTGTTTCCGAAACGGCCCCGATTGCGCCCTCTCCGCTGGTGATGCTGTCTCCCACGAACTCCAGGCGATACTCCGGCTCCGGCAGCGACAGGAACTCGCCGCCTGCGTATTCCAGGCCTGTAATCTGCAGCAAATGCACCGGATCATCATTCATAGCCTGCACATCCTTCAAAAGCCGTACATGTTTTATGGATCCGGGTGTCATTCCCCGCAGCAGACACATTCTGCTGTTCCCCGGATTCACTGCAAAGCGTGCCAGCCAGGTGCCATTTACCTCCACGCTCACCCACGGCTCCACAGCGCCGTATTCTGCATAAAAGTCCACCCACAGCTCACTGCCGGTGAAATTTAGCTCGATCCCGCTCGCAGTCCAGAATAGCGTCAGCGGATCCCGTCCTGTGTGCCGCCCCAATGCCCTCACCTGCGGCAACTGAGCCAGTGAAGATTTCTGTAATGTATGCATTTACATTGCCTCCCGACGTATCTCTTTTAAAGTCAGTGCAGCCTCACATATTTTCTGCAAAATAGTGCTTCATCGCATATTCAAAATGCTCGTCGAATGTCTTTGCTGCCTGTTTGCTGATCTCAAGCTGTGGCTTCAGCATATCAAATGCGTGCATATTGCTGTTATAAACGTCCATGACTGCCTCCACCCCTGCCTTTTGCAGATTTTCGATATAGGTACAGGTTTCCGCATAAAATGGCTCGCCAGTTCCCACAAAGCTATACGCCGGCGGCAGATTCGAATAATCCGTCTGTCTTGCCGGAGCAGCATAGGGCGATACACTTTTCCCGGCATCTCCTCTCAGATATAGTTTCCATGCGATATGGTTTTTCCTTGTATTCCAAACCTTTCCATGATTATTCGCAGACGTTTCTGTGTCGTAATTATCCAGCATTGGATACAGCGGCATCTGGTAGGCAATGTTTACTTTCCGTCTGTCTCTTGCCATCATACACACCGCAGCGCACAAGCCACCGCCGGCGCTCTCTCCGCCAACCATAATCTGATTTTTCCTGATCCCCAGCTCTTTGGCATGATCCTTAATGTACAGCAATGCATCATAGCAATCCTCTGTGGCTGCCGGATAGGGTTTTACGAATGAAAGTCTGTAGCCTGGCGAAATAACGACTGCGCCGTAATTTTTCACCAGGTCAATTGCCCGCGACATATGCACCATTTCTTTCATTCCTGTCACGTAACCGCCGCCATGAATCCACAATATTCCCGGAACATCCTTATGCAGTTTTCTTTTTAAATCTTGCGAAATATTTTCCCTCGGATCTCCCTGCGGATTCTTTCGCGAAACTACAAGGGCCGGCATCATTCTGCCGTCCCTGCAGGGAATTTTGATTCGAATGCATCGCACTTCACGATCAGGAAATAAATGATATTTTTGCTGCAGATTCAATCCCTCACCGCGCATTCAGCGACTTATCCAATCTCTTTGGTGTACCCGGTCTTGTCCTTGTCTGTAATCTCTTTGATCACTCGGCACGGATTCCCGACAGCAACCACGTTTGCCGGGATGTCTTTGGTCACGATGCTGCCGGTTCCTATGATCGCATTGTCTCCGATGGTGACACCTGCAAGAACCTTCACATCACCGCCCAGCCAGACGTTTCTTCCTATATGAACCGGCTTTCCGTAGCAGCCACCATTCATCCTTTCCTCAGCATCCGTTGCATGATTCACAGGATAGATTCCAATATTCGGCCCCAGCAGCGAATGGGCTCCGATGGTCACCTCCGCGCAGTCCAGAATCACACACCCAAAGTTAATATAAACATCATCCTCAATCGATATGTTCTTGCCGAACTCGCATTTAAAATCCGGTTCGATCCAGACATTCTTTCCAACCTTTTTGAACAGCTGCTGCATCAGCTGATTCCGCAGCTCAGTGTCCTCATCCTCTGTCTTGTTGTAGGCTCTAAACAGCTTTTTAGCTTCAATTCTGCGTTGGAACAAATCCTCGTCCGAATCGTCATAAATCAAGCCATTCTGTAATTTTTCCCATGCCGTCATTTCGTAACCTTTCCTTTCCCAACGTCGATGAAAAGCATTGCACATTTTTCTTTAAAAAACAGCATTGTCCTGCACATTTTTCCATAGGAGATTATAGCAATCTCGCACGTTTTTCTTAATAACTCCGGCGCAGTTTCTCACATTTTTCTACAAAATAATGTTCCAGAGCATACTCAAATCTCTCTTCGCCACATTCTTCTTGACTAACCGAAATGTGGTTCGTTATCATTCACACAAACAACAGATTCTCTTTGCACTGCATTACATCTATGTGGAATGTGAGTTCAACAGTACAAACTGAGCAGGCGGTGTCTGCAGCATGCGCCGGGCCGTGTAAACGGCAGCAAATATGATTGACATAACTTCAGGACATATTTGCGGGACAGGAAGAGTTCCGCAGATATGTCTTTTCTTTTTCAGGGCAGAGAGCATGTTCGAAATAAAGGGGATTCTGTCATGAAAAGTGAAAAGCAAAGCGCGGAAAAAACTGCCATCCACGTGTCTATCGTCAGCATCATCATTAATCTGGGATTATCGCTTGTAAAATTTCTCGCAGGTGTTCTGGCTCATTCCGGTGCCATGATTTCAGATGCCATCCATTCTGCATCGGATGTAGGCAGTACCTTGATCGTCATTGCCGGAATGCGGGTATCTGCCAAAGAGTCTGATCAGGAGCATGAATATGGTCATGAACGAATGGAATGTATCGCAGCCATCATTCTGGCAGGTCTGCTCTTCGCAACTGGGCTTGGAATCGGCATAAGCGGCGTACAGAATATTCTGAAAAGCGCGCAGGGTGCCGAGATTCTGATTCCCGGAAGAGCTGCTCTTTTGGCGGCAATTCTCTCAATCGTCGTAAAGGAATGGATGTTCTGGTACACAAGAGCAGCTGCAAAACAGATCAGATCCGCCGCCTTAATGGCCGATGCATGGCACCACAGATCCGATGCCATTTCCTCTGTCGGCGCATTCATCGGTATCGCCGGCTCCAGAATGGGATTCCCGATTCTGGATTCACTGGCAAGCCTTGCAATCTGTCTGCTGATCGGCAAAGCTGCCATTGATATCTTCAAAGACGCGATAAACGGAATGGTGGATCATTCCTGCACTCCGGAGCTGGAAGGACAAATGCGCACCACTGCACTGTCCGTGGATGGTGTCAGCAGAGTTGACCTTTTGCGGACCAGACTGTTCGGTTCTAAAATTTATGTAGATATCGAAATTGCTGCAGACGGCAGTCTCCCACTCTATCAAGCCCATGACATTGCAGAGAAAGTGCATCTAGCATTAGAGGAAACGTACAAGGACGTAAAACACTGCATGGTTCACGTGAATCCGGAATAAATCCGCCAATTTCAATCATGAATTCGTTCGCGGAACACCCGATTCATGATTGAAATTGACAGGTGGCCAAGGGCACACAGGAGAAGGCGATATGACTTATTGCCAAGATGCCTGGCTGGGTGCCTGGGAGAATTTTGAAAACTACTTTACGGATGAAAGTCCGGCCATAATGCAGGCCTGGGTGGATGCGGAAGCTTCCATCAAAGAGAATAAGAAGAGCCTGCTGTCTGCATTTTTGTTCCGAAGGGGGGGCAAAGGAACAGGGCGGGCTTATCAGCCACCTGCATTTCCAATATGCCTCCTGCCGGGAACAGCTGCTGAAGAAAAACGGCCGTCTGCGGGCCACCCACTGGTATGCCACCATGTGCGATGGGGATGCTACCCTGCTGCAGCGCTGCAACATCGTCCGCGCCATGCATAAGCTGGAAATCTGGACTGAGATTCCGCCTTATCTCTCCTCATTGCCCTGCAGCCATTTTCCCTCCAGGATCTCCTCGATTTGATGCAGGTTATCGATTTCATAATCAATCAGCACATTTCCCTTGCGCGGCGCGTGCCCGGGATTGTACCAACAGGTCGGAATTCCCGCATTGTTGCCGCCGCGGATATCGCTTGTAAGCGAATCTCCGACGATCAGAACCTCGGATTTATCAAAAGGCCGGAGCTGTTCGAACACCGGCTCGAAGAACTCCGGGCTCGGCTTCTCCGCGCCAACCTCCTCTGAGAGGAAGATCCCATCCATCAGCTCACCAAGGCCGGAACCACGCAGCTTCTTCATCTGTGCGACAACCGTGCCGTTGGATACTGCGTACTGCCGCACTCTGCCGCGCAGGCTCTTCACGATTTCATAGCTGTCATCATGAAAGACAATTGTATCCCCGAGGCGAACCTGATACTGATCATTGAACGCGGGAGCGACAGAAGTCTCCACGCCCACCTCCGCGAAGAAATCGTGGAACCTTCCAACCAGAATCTCCGGCTTGGTCATTTCCTTCCGCTCCAGCCGTTCCCAGTAAGCCTTGTTAATGGCAGAGTAACGCTCCACCATCTCGTCCGTGCATTCTCCCAGTCCGAATTCCCGGAACAGTGCCTGAACCGCTGCCTTTTCCGCAGCAAGAAAATCCAGAAGCGTTCCATCTACATCCCACAGTATTGTTCGAATCATGGCCTCTCCTCACAGAATTCTTATTCTTTTCTCACAGTTTCTTCACAGATTCAAGATATGGTGTATCTATTCGACGCCTGTTCGCACAGGCGCCACGAATAAAATCAGTATATAACGAAAGGAGTTTTCCCACATGAAAAATAAAAAACTGGCTTCCATCCTATGCCTTGCTCTCACCACTTCTGTTCTGATGAGCGGCTGCTCCAACACCGCTTCCAATACCACCTCGTCCGAGAGCGCGTCCACGCAGGACACCACCTCCACAGAAGCGGAAGAGGAATCTGATGCCGTCACTGCACAGATCACCTCCATCGACGGATCCACCATCACAGCGACCGTCGGCACACTTACGACCGCAGAACCTGCAGATGGTGAAGCCCCCGAAAAACCGGAGGATTCGGATTCCTCCTCGTCTGACGATTCTGCATCTACAGAGTCTGCTCCCGAGAAGCCTGCAGGTGATGACTCCTCTGCATCCGACAGCTCCGCTTCCACAGAGACCCCTCCGGAGAAGCCTGCAGATGATAATTCTTCTGCATCTGACAGCTCCGCTTCCACAGAGACCCCTCCGGAGAAACCGGATGGCGATGGTTCCAATGGTTCTGCTCCGGATGGACAGAAGCCCGGCGGATCAACCTTTGAGGCCGGAACAGAAACCATCACCTTCACGGTAACCGACGACACCGCCATCACCATTGAATTCCAGCAGGGCTCGCAGGAAGGTACACTGGATGACCTTGCCGAGAATCAGGTAATTGAAGTCACTCTGGACAATGACAATCAGGCCACCGCCCTAACGGTGAAGAATCTCCAGGCCGGCAGCGGCTTCGGCGGAAGCGGCGAGGTAACGAACGGCACCTCTGCTGCTTCTCTTGATGACAATGCCTCCGTTTCCGGTGAGACCTACACCTCCACCGGTGACGATGAGAACGCTCTTCGCGCCGACGGCGTAACCGCAGAGCTGGATGGTGTCACGATTGAGAAAACAGCCGGCGAATCCTCCAACACCGAGGACGGTGATTTCTACGGACAGAATGCCGCCTTCCTTGCTCTAAACGGCGCCACCGTCACCATTAAGAATGCAGATGTCACCACCTCCGCCATCAACGGAAACGGCGTCTTCAGCTACGGTGAAGGAACCACTGTCAACATCTCGGATTCCACGATCCACACAACCATGCGCAACTCCGGCGGCATCCAGACTACCGGCGGCGGCACCACCAACGCAGAGAATCTGACCATCTCCACGGAGGGCGACTCCTCCGCAGCCATCCGCAGTGACAGGGGCGGCGGTACCGTCAATGTCGACGGCGGCACCTATACCACTGATGGTCTCGGAAGCCCTGCCGTCTACAGTACCGCAGACATCACGGTCAAAAATGCTACTCTGACGGCCAACAATTCCGAAGGCCTTGTCATTGAAGGCAAAAACTCCATTGCATTGGAGAACTGCACCGTCTCCGGCAATATGACCTCCTCCACCGGCGGAAGCGACGATGACAACCTGCATGCTGTGATGATCTATCAGAGTATGTCCGGCGATGCTGACCTTGGCGAATCCAGCTTCTCTTCGAACGGCGGCAGCATCACCTCACTGTCCGGTGACCTGTTCTACATCACCAACACCAGCTGCAAGATTTCCCTGACGGATACCAAACTCGTCACAGCGAACGGTCAGCTCTTCACCATCGCCGGCAATAACAGCAGCAGAGGCTGGGGAACTGAGGGCTCCAACGGCGGCAATGTCACGCTCACCACATCCAAGCAGACGATGGAAGGCGATATCACCGTAGATGATATCTCCACACTGGATCTGACTATGTCCGAGAACAGCTCCTTCACCGGTACGATCAACAGCTCCGGAGACGCGGGTGAGGTCAATGTAACTCTGGATGATACCTCCACCTGGACACTCACCGGTGACAGCTATGTTACCTCCTTTACCGGTGATGTATCACAGATCACGGCCAACGGGTATCACCTGTATGTAAATGGAAGCGCTGTAGTATAACCTGCGCTTACGAATTTCCCTTTCGTCACAAATAAATACAAAACGTATCTACTTCTCGATGGTGGCACCTTCAATGACTTTCTTGTAAGGTGCCACCATTCCTTCGTTCATCTTATTCCCCATCTTGGCACGGATCTTCGGATTGCGGACCATGGCACCCAAAAGGCACATCACCAGCATTTTTCCTCTCTGTTTCTGCGGAAAGTCATAGATCCCGTGCTGCTTATAGAATTCATGATCTGCCTTCATGAGTCCCCGCATCAGCCAGATGAGATCGCGGAAGATCTTCATTCCACCGACGCCCCAGAAATTTCTGGGTGGTACATACTGATTTTCCATCGCGTAACAAAGCCGCTTCGACATATCGCAAATCGACTGTTTGTCCTTCCCTACGCCGGCGAGGAAATTGTGTCCCACCTGACACCTTGCCTCAATGACATTGCGAAGGTTGTATTCCTCTTCATAATGACCATTTATGAGATAACCAAACGGCATCCCCTCTGTCACCGTGCGATGTCCATTGCAGAACTGGCGGTCATCATACATTTTGAACCGCGGTCCCATGGAATGATCCACTATGGAGAACGCATAGACAATGGCATCTGCCGTCTGAATCTGCTCCCGTAGGAACACATCAAAGTTATCCTTATAGATACACTTCCCGTCTCCGGCGCAGTGAAAACATCCCAGACACCCTCCCTGGAACGGGTATTCTGCAAGATTGACCAGTCTGGTCTGCATCGTGCAGCCAGCTTCATACTCTCGAATCAGCTGTTCCAGACCGGTATCTCCAGGACGGAGATCCGCCACGATCACGACCTCGCGGGCATCGGACGTTCGGTCTGCATTTTCTTCCTCCGATTTCGATTCCAAGGCATTTTGCTCTACAGGCTGCATGTTCTCGTGTGTACACGTCCGGCACTCCCGATTTCCCGCGGACATCTCCTGGCAGGTGTTCTCGGCTTTCGTTTCTGCCCTCTCGGCGATTGCTGCCGCTTCCTCTTCTAAGCGGCAACCTGCCATCTTCTCCGGCTCATGAACATCATTCTCCACACACCAGGTGACATACCTCATGAACTGAATGGCATCCTTCTGCCCCTCGTCTGTGGTCAGATCCTCCATATCTGCAGAGAGTCCGTGGATCACCTTCAGACCGAGATCCTGACAATTGTCTTCAATGTACTGGTGGGCAGTAATGTCATAGAAATGCTTGGAGGTTGTGATCTGCGTGGCGTATTTTCCACTCACATCGATCCCACTCTCCTTCATCAGCCGAATGAACCGGTGCAGCTGGCTGGGAGCCAGGAAGGTATAGACCGGATAGGAGAACAACAGAAGGTCGGCCCATCCCAGCATCTTCCAGGCCTCCGACGGATCCTTCTCCAATGTACGGATTCTCGCACCGGCCTCCAGATACTGAAACTCGTGCTCCGGGAATTTTATCTCCAGATACAGAGAGGTCTGCAAGGTAATGGAATAGCTGCCCTTGGGGGACCCGTTAATGACACATATTTTCATAGCTGTATGGAGTTCCTTTCTTGTTAAACCAGCTGC
>CAYLUU010000099.1:0-8494 GCA_964386925.1 uncultured Sarcina sp.
GACGTGGAAGGCGGGGGCGCAGCGTGCTCTGGGAATGATACAGATGCAATGGCTGAGGTCGTCTTGTCCATCCTGTCAGACGAGACCTTCCTCTCGAAAATGGAACAGGCCATACGGGAGCAGTACATCAGTGCATCGGCTGCCGTTCGGAAGGCGGCGGATGACTGCATCGAGTTGTTCCGTACGATGCACTCGGACTATCTGCGTTCACGGCAGGATGATATCCGGGGCGTCGCAAACGAACTGATTGCTATTCTGGAAGGAATGAGCAGTGTTTCACTGCGGGAGAGATCGGTTCTGGCTGCGGAGGAAATCAGCCCGGCGCAGCTGTTGTCTGTTGATGAGAAGATGATCGGCGGGCTGCTGACAGAGAGAGGCTCCGGGAATTCGCATGCAGCAATTCTGGCAGGGACAATGGGAATCCCCTATCTGTACGGCAGCCGCGAAGCGGTTGCGGAGGCAGAACGTGCTGCATATATCATTCTCGATGGAGAAGTGGGAACCGTGATTACAGACCCGGATCCGGAAACGCGAAGAGCCGCCGAGGAACGCATGGCGCAAATCGTCCGCGAGCAGGCGGAACGAGCTGCCGCAATGCGAGACGAACAGGTAGAAGAGGAAGTCCATTGCCGTACGAAGGTCTATGCCAACATCGCGAACATAAAGGATCTCGAGGCACTGCGAACATCGGGCGCAGACGGAGTGGGTTTGCTGCGTACGGAGTTCCTGTTCATGGAAAGGGATACAGCACCGGATGAAGAGGAGCAGTATGCCGCATACAGGGCGGTTCTCGATGCCATGGGGGATAAGCCGGTGGTGATCCGTACAATGGACATTGGGTCGGATAAGAGGATGCCGTGGCTTACTCTGCCGGAGGAGCCGAATCCGGCACTGGGACTGCGCGGAGTGCGTGTGTCGCTGGAACACAAGGATCTGCTGCATACGCAGCTCCGGGCGCTGCTGCGCGCGGGGGTATGTGGGAATCTGAAGGTCATGGTTCCGATGATCACATCTGCCTGGGAGGTTGAGGAGGTTAAAGAGCAGATCCGCACGGCGCAGCAGGAACTGGAACAAGAGGGGACCTCCTTCCGGGCATTCGAGCTCGGCATCATGGTCGAAACGCCTGCCGCCGCTGTCTGTGCGGAGGAGCTCGCAAGGCAAGTCAGTTTCTTCAGCATTGGCACGAATGATCTGACCCAGTACACACTGGCGATCGATCGCGAGGCGCAGGGCTTGGATCGATATTTTGACCCTCACCATGAAGCCGTATTCCGGATGATCCGAATGGCGGCAGAAGGCGGGCATTCACACGGCGTGAGAACCTGCGTATGCGGGCAGCTGGGAGCAGACCCTGAGGCGCTGGAGAGGCTGCTCACATGCGGCGTGGACTCGCTTTCGGTTCCGATCTCCCGGGTGCGTGCAGCGAAGAAAGCCGCCGCGGCAGTTGAAGCAAAGCTGGCGAAGACGGAAACCGGGCAGGGAACAGAACCACAGAAGGAAGGCAGCAATGCAAGGGGGAATTGCAACGGAGAAGAGATTCCTGTTGTTCCGGCTATGGAAACAGCTGCCGCTGCGGATGGAGAGCTGATTCCGATGGAGGAGATTCCGGATGAAGCCTTTTCGTCGGGGAGCCTGGGAGAATGCTATGGCATTCTGCCTTCGAACGGCAAGATCTATGCACCCGTTGCGGGGACAGTTTCGAACATTGCAGAGGCAAGACATGCGGTGATCATTACCGACGATGCGGAGAAATCCTTCCTCATACATGTCGGCATCGATACGGTGAAGCTGGAAGGGAAGCCGTTTGTTCTGCATGTTTCACAGGGGGAGCGCGTGAAGCGTGATCAGCTCATCATGGAGGCGGATCTTACGGCCATTGAGCAAGCCGGGCTGTCACCGATGGTGATTGTGGCGGCACTGGAGAATTCGTAAGGATGGCCTTTGGGGAAAAGGGGGATTCTATGACACAGAAAATCAGCTTGCTGTTACCCGGCGATGCATCTGGATGCAGGAAGGGAACCTGATCTGGATGATGCTGACGAATAAGGCTGTTGGGGAATAAGAGAATATTGATGGCTCCTGTTTCTGTGAAATTTGCTGTATGTATATGGAAAAGCTTTATATACTATTCTTCTGGTTAATTTGCAATCGATGTACTAGAATGCAGACAAGTGCATAGCGTATTCTAATCTGCAATCGCAAGACTGTTTATTCACAGTTTGGCAGCGATTGATCTTGAGTCTCATCTGTTACACATCGAGCGGAACGAAATGCATGGTATCCATTTAATTGAGCAGGAGTTTCGCCGGAACAGACGGACAAGGGACATTTGCCGGAATTCACAGAACGTAAGAATGATGGTGAATGCGGATAGAACCTCCTGCAGCAGTAAAAGCCACAGGAGGGCGGAAATGAAGAAACAGTGTTGTAATGGCAGTGAGGGAAACGCAGCTGGTTCGAGATTTGATCTGAGGGTAGATCTGGAGGAGACACCGGAACAGCGGTGGGAGAAGGCTGGCATCGGGAGTGATGTCATTTTCTGCAGGGTGATGCAGAACAAGGAATTATTCCTGAAGCTGATGCAGAGGATCTTTCCGGAGCTGCGGCTCGTGTCTATAAAGAATCATACGATTCAAAAGACTGGATACGGACCGATCGACAGCAAGGGCGTGCGGTTCGATGTCTATTCAGAGATTGATGGACGTTGCTTTGATGTCGAGATGCAGATGCGTCAGGAGGGGGATGAGCGGAAGCGGACCCGTTACTATCAGTGCATGATGGATGAGCAACTGTTGCAGACAGGGATGAGTTATTCGGAACTGCCGGAATCGTACGTGGTCATGATTGGAACGTTCGATTTGTTCGGACAGAATCGGCACATCTATCGGTTTCGGAATTATGAGATGTCAGACAAGTCCTTATTGCTCGAGGACGGAACGATGAAGGTGTTCCTGAACAGCAGAGGGACGGAGGACGACATCAGCGACGAACTGAAGAACTTCCTGGATTTGGTGAACGGGCTGGAGCCGGCAGACGATTTCTGTGAGGAGCTTGATCGTGAGGTTAGGAAAGCGAAGCAGAACGCAGAGGTGCGGAGGAACTATATGGACTTAGAGGATAAGCTGAGACATGAAAGGAACCGGGCGCTGAAGGAAGGTATTGAAATTGGCAGGATAGAGACATTGATCAATCTGGCTAGATCTGGGACAATCACTCTGCAGATGGCAGCAAAAGCAGCAGAAATGAGTGAAGCGGCTTTTCAAGAGGAAATGGACAAGATGTCAGAAATACAGGGATGAGTTTGTGGCGAAGATATAATCGCAAAGCCCCTCAGGAGAGGAATCTCCTGAGGGGCTTTTCTATAGGAATAATACGCTTTGGTTGAAAAGATGTCGCAACAATACCCTGGATGCAGGAAGGGAACCGCTTACAGCGACTTGAATTTAGTCGGTGAGATGCCATACTCCTGCTTAAATGCCCGGTAAAAGGATGAATAATCAGTAAAGCCGACGGCTTCTGCGATGCTTCCAAGTGGAATGCCCTCCAGAATATAGGTTTTGGCAGCGATCAGTCTTCGCTGCGTCACATAGCGATAGTAGCCGATTCCCAGCCTCCTGTGGAACAGCTGGCTGATCGTACTGACACTGACGTGAAAATGCCTGGCAGTGCTCTCCAGGGTAATATGATCAGCAAGATGATCTTCGGTATAGGCCATAATCATATCCAGAAGGTCTTGCTTTTCTGCGGCGGGCTGTACAACACGCCCGCTGCCAAAATCCCGCTGCAGTGATACGAGGAGCTGCAATGTGTTGGCAAAAACAGCAGCCTCCCAACCAACTCCGGCAGCAGTATATTCGCGCACACCGGCGCGAAAGGCCGATTCATAGGCGGCAATACAGCCGGAGGCAAGATCTCCGGTGCGCAGCATACAGGGGAGTTGGTGCAGTTTCCTTAAATCCGGCCACTGCGTCTGCATGAGGTCAGCGCATGCAGGACTGAGCCAGATGACATCGCGACTATAGGGCTCCTGCAGCTGCTCCAGAAAGAGCGGCCGATGACTGACTCCCGGCGATATGAGCAGAATATCCCCTCGACGTACGCGGAAACGCTGCGTTCCGATCAGATATTGCAGCTTGCCGCTTCGTATAAAGATGATTTCATAATAAGTATGACTGTGCAGATTCACTACGTCATTCGCAATGCTCACATCTTCCTGCGTCTGCACGAGGGGATCATCCATTTCGATTTCCTGGTAAAAATTCTCGCTTTGTATGTTCAGAAGAGCCAGTAACCGATCTCGCTCTTCTCGACTGGCTGGATACGCATCTATCTTACCAATGGTTTTTACCTGTTGCATAAAACTGTGCAATTTCACGATATTATCTCCATAAAAATCAGATACTTGGATATAACGTACAGAATAAATGCGGGATTTGCAATATATGGTGCTGGATTTGCAATTATTATTTCGCGTTCTGCATCGTATAGTGCATATCAGAAGCGAGAATGCAGAACGAAACCGAATTTGGATCGTTATGAGTCTGGATGAGGCGTGATCTGCGGTTACTACCATATCTGAGAAGGGGGAAGATTATGGCTGGGAATAAAACTTCAAGTGGCTTGAACATGAAGCACAAGATTGGTTATGCCTGCGGGGATTTGGGCGGTTGCATGACGTTTGCGCTGATGGGCTCTATCGTAACGCGTTATTACACGAATGTACTGCAGGTTAACACGGTCATTCTGGCGACAATGCTGTTGGTGTGGAACATCTGGGATGCAGTAAATGATCCGATGATGGGCGCGCTGATGGACAAGGTATTTGCCAAACATCACGGGAAGGGCGGTAAGTTCCGTCCGTGGCTGCTGCGTTCAGCACCGTGTCTGGCGATCACCTTTATCATCTTCTTTACGGTGCCTACATATTTTAAGGGCGTCACGATGCTGGTGGTTCTGTTCTTTTGTAAGATCCTGTATGAAGGATTTTACACGATGTTCAATATCCCAATGGGGTCGATGCTGTCTGCAATGGCAGACACAGATGGAGAGAGAGCATCCCTGTCCAGCGCACGCGGGTTCGGCAGTATGGTCGGCAATATCATTCCAATGATGATCATGCCGCAGCTGCTGGCTAAATTTGGAGATACCAGCAAGGCGTTCGGTATCGGTGCTACCATTTGTGCGATCATCGGATTTGTCTTCTGCATGCTGCATTACGCATGGACAGAAGAACGCCATGTGAGCGTATCCTCCGGGGAATCCAATGACAGTGTCAAGATGACGGATATTCTCAACGTTTTCCGTGTGAATCGGCCGTTCCTGGCTCTTTGCATTCATGGCATCTGCATCTGCACAATGCAGTATGTGTGCAACACCCTGGGCACTTATATGTATGGGGATGTACTGGGGAATATCGGCATGATGAGTATGGCAAGTGCTGTCAGCATGCCGCTTGGAATTCTTGCATTGATTATCACTCCGAAGATTGCAGATAAGGTTGGACTGGAACGATTGATTCGTGTCTGCCTGTTGGTGGCTTCTGGAACGTATTTTGTACTGTTCGCAGCATTGATGATTATGAATGTTC
Organism: uncultured Sarcina sp.; assembly: GCA_964386925.1. Lineage (GTDB taxonomy): Bacteria > Bacillota > Clostridia > Lachnospirales > Lachnospiraceae > CAG-791. The sequence goes on from CAYLUU010000099.1 coordinate 5,588, forward strand.
CGGCGGTTGCCTATATGCTCGTCAGCTCCATTGCCAGCGGATTTGCCAGCGTTTCGATTTACATGCAGTGGGGACTGGTTGGCGAAGCCATCGACTACAATGAGATGATCACCGGAAAGCGGACAGAGGGTTCTATTTACGGTACGTTCAATCTGACTCGCCGAATTGGTCAGACAGTGGGAAATTCTGCAGCAGTACTGGCGCTGGGCTGGGTTGGATATCAGGCAGGAGCTGCAACGCAGACGGTCGGAGCACTGACAGGAATTAAGGCGCTGGTTGTTCTGACACCGGCAATCTTTATTCTGGGAAGCTGGATTGCATTCCGGTTCGTATGGAATATTACACCGGAAGTTCGTGAGAAGATGGCAGCTTACAAGTCGAGCAAGGATGCATAATGAGAACACGAATACTACCTAAAATGCTCAATAGCGAGGTGGAAGAATATCTGCAGCACAATGACATTATTATTGTCCCGGTTGGCACAGTGGAAATGCATGGAGGTTTTCCTCTGGACAGTGAGACAGTGATCAGTGAGGCATATGCACTTCGTATGGCGGAGGCTTGTGACGGACTGGTACTGACAGGATTGCCTTATTTTTATGCCGGTGCTACGGCGTCAGGACGCGGAACGGTACAGGTGAGTATCCGGCAGGGAATCGATTATCTGTCGGCGATTGCTCACAGCTTGCTGCGACAGGGATTCAAACGTCAGATTTATATCAGTTTTCATGGACCGGCACACATGACCTGCAGTCCGATGGTAAGAGATTTCTTTGATGAAACCGGAGTCCCGATTCTGTATATGGACCTTAGTATGCAGCTGGGCAAGCTGGCGCAGGACCTTTTCCACTCATTGGATGGATTCCACGCCATTACAGTGGGTGCGTATCAGATCATGGGACGATTGGAGGACATTCCGTTGACGACAGATTTTGCGGAACAGACACAGCAAAGCTGTGCACCATTCAATGATCTGTTCGGACTGGCATATCAAAGTGCGTCGATTGGTTATTGCTTTGCCAAACAGAGTGACCACATGCCGACTACAGCGATTCCGGATGAAGCTGCGCGCAAGCGTCTGGCGGATGAAGGACAGGGGATCATTGAAAAGGCAGTAGCTGCAATGGATATGCCGCATGTAGTGGATCAAATGCGCCGGTTGGAGGAGTATAACAACGAGGTGGAAGAGAGCCATCCCTGGATGCCGAGTGCGTTTAACAGACAAGGAGAACGGACCAATGGATGAGAAAAAATATCTGCGCTCAACGCCATGCGGTGAGATCTGCGGAACAGATTGTCAGTGGCCGGGAGTGGCAGCGTACAAGGGAATTCGCTATGCGACAGCAAAGCGGTGGACCTACCCGGAGCAGATTACACATTGGGAAGGAATCTACGAAGCGACTGCCTATGGCAATTGCTGTTATCAGCCAAGAGCATTTTATGATGAGTCCAAGGCACCGGAGAAAGCTTTCTACTACAATGAGTTTCGTCGTGACGAAAGCTATACATACAGTGAGGATTGTCTGTTTCTGAATATCTGGACGCCGATAGAAGCTGCATCGGATAGCCGGCTTCCGGTAATCGTCTATATCCACGGCGGAGGATTTACCGGCGGCTGTGGACATGAGAAGCATTTTGACGGTCCGGTATGGCCCACAAAGGGGTGCGTAGCAGTCACCATTAACTATCGGCTGGGGCCGCTTGGATTTGCATGCCTGAATTCACTGGCGGAGGAGTCCGGGCATACAGGGAATTATGCGTTGTTTGATCAGCTTACGGCATTGAAGTGGGTGAGAGACAACATTGCTGCGTTCGGGGGAGATGCCGGGAATATTACAATTATGGGACAGAGTGCTGGTGCGATGAGCGTGCAGCAGCTCTGCCTGTCACCCTTGGCAGATGGTTTATTCGCTAAGGCAGTGATGAGCAGCGGTGGAGGAGTCTCCAAAATGTTGACAGCAAAACCGGTAGAGGAGCAATACGATTTTTGGAATGCTGTTATGGCAAAGGCTGGCTGTGCTGATTTAAAGGCGTTTCGCTCGCTGCCGTTGGAAGAACTCTTTGCTGCCTGGAAGCAGGTTAAAAAAGAACGAAAAGACGGCATGTCTGCCAATGGGCCGGTTCTCGATGGAATTTTTGCAGTGAAAAATGGCGTTGACACGGTCGCGGCAGGTGAGCATCGGCATATTCCGTACCTGATTGGCATGACAAGTCAGGACATTATGCCTCCGATCCTCTTCAAGATGGGGATGGAATGGTGTCGTACGCAGGCGGCACAAAATGGACCCGACTGCTACAGCTGGTTCTTTGATCGTCAGCTGCCGGGGGACAAAAATGGTGCCTGGCATAGCAGTGACCTGTGGTATTGGTTTGGAACATTAGACCATTGCTGGCGGCCGTTTGAGGATAAAGACAAGGCGCTGAGCGACCAGATGTCAACTTATCTGACTAATTTTGCAAAAAGCGGAGATCCCAACAGTTCAGAAGTTCCGACCTGGCAGCCGCAGGGAACCGCACAGGATAAGGTTTTGCGCATGGGGGAGAAACCCACGCATATGGGGAGAGTATCGAAGCTGAAGCTAGTCTGGACGATGCTGACGAATAAGGCTGTTGGAGAATAAAAGAATTCCAGAATCTTAAATCCGGAAGACCTGGTATCATAATGTGCTAATGTTAAGGAAGTGCTTTAATCAGCACTTCCTTATATTGATATTTAACCTGTGGATTTTGTTATTTGCGAATAGAAAAGCGTTATGCATTATTCGGCTGGTTATTCTACAAGCAATATACTAAAATGTGAGTAAGTGCATAGCGTATTCTAATCTGCAATCGCAAGACTGTTTATTCACAGTTTGGCAGCGATTGATCTTGAGTCTCATCTGTTACACATCGAGCGGAACGAAATGC
>CAYLUU010000100.1:0-8425 GCA_964386925.1 uncultured Sarcina sp.
TTTTTCTGCCCTTTCGCGTCAAATAGTCCATTACTGTGAGATTTCGGGTACAACACGCCGAAACAGTTCCATTTTAACTACATATAAATTGAAAGTCTGTGAACATTTTCTTAAATCAACCTGAGGATCTGATGAGAAAACCTCTCCTTCTTTCACTATCGTCTTCTATTTCTTCACTCTCTGCTCTTCATGATATCTTTTTGCACAATGTCATTTCTTCATTCACAAAAACACCGCCCAGAAGATTTCCTTCCGGGCGGTGCTTTGTACATACCATCTTCCGTAACCAGTCAAAGCTCATTTGCCGAAATGAGTTCTGCGTGATTACTTTCTTAATAATCCTTTGCATTCAGATACTTCAGGTAATTGATGACCATCAGTGAAATCTTGAACCGAAGGGCATCGTCGAAGTTGCGAATGTCCAGACCGGTCTGCTTCTGCAGCTTCTCAATGCGATACACCAGCGTATTGCGGTGAATGAACAGCTGTCTGGATGTCTCCGACACATTCAGATTGTTGTCAAAGAAGCAATTGATCGTGGACAACGTCTCTGCATCCAGATCATCCGGGATCTCATCTCCGAATACTTCATGAATGAATACATTGCACAGGTTCGACGGCAGCTGATAAATCAGACGGCCGATTCCCAGCTGATTGTAGGAGTTCACCATCTTCTCCGCATTGAAGATCTTGCCGACATCCATGGCCATTCTCGCTTCCTTATAGGAACGGGAGATGTTCTTGAGATCCGTCACAATGGAGCCATAGGAGGCGCGAGCCTTCAGCATCGCCTCTGTATTCAGCATGTCTACCGCAACAGTAGCCGCTTCCTCCAGCTGCGTATACGAATCTGCTGTATCAACCGCCTTGATGATAATGACGCTGTGCTCATCCACTTCCGTCAGATAGTCACCATTGTGTGCAGTGAAAATACTCCCCAGCAGCTCGCTCGCCGACGCTTCTCCCTCAGAATCCAACTCGACCAGAATAATGGCACGCGGTACCTGATAATTGATATGAAGCTTACGCGCACGATTGTGAATGTCCACCAGCAGCAGATTGTCCAGCAGCAGATTCTGGAAGAAATTGTTGCGGTCATATTTTTCCCGATAGGCCACCATCAGGTTCTGAATCTCACTGACCGCAATGCGGGCGATCATCAGGGTGTGATCTCCATCACCAATTGCCGTCAGAATATAAGCAACATCCTCCTCGTCACGGATCTTCAGCAGGTAATGGTTCCCCACGATCTGACTGTCCACGGTGGACTTGGCAAAGCCGGAAACCATATCCGCTGCAGGAATCTCTGCTCCCTGTGTCATGGTGAACAAACCGCCGTTCACATCCTGTACGCAGAACTCCACTCTGGAAATTCCGGCCAGCTCCTCCAGACAGGACTTAACGATCTGTGATGATATCATATACTTCCTTTCTTCCCCGACACCATTTCCGTTCCATCTCTCTGTCTGCGTCAGGCAGAGCATGTGTCCCGGGGACCTCTTCGTATTTAAATGTTGACGTATCTATTCCGCACCCGCTTATTAGGTCCATCGTAAATTCTTCCGCAGACGGCCAATTTACGTTGAAATCTCCATACGCTAAACAAACGTATTTTGCGCAGCCAAATTTTCTGAAATAGCTGATTTTTCGGTACATCGTGATACCTGATGATTTATTTTACCCGTCACGTTTGTAAAAAACAACCTAAAACTACCATGTCTGCTTGCGCAGGCGCCACCACAAATAAGAAGGAGATGCACATTCGTGCATCTCCTTCTCGCATACGCTTTATTCTGATTTAACCGGGTCCGAAAGCCTGCCGAATCAACAATCAGACTAGTTGCAGATGGTCTTCTCAGTCTCTTTGTCGAATACGTGAACCTTCTCGGTATCGATTGCGAACTCAACCTCAGTACCAGGGCGAGCGGTGGTCTTAGGATCAACGCGGGCGGTAACAGGAGTCTCGTTAACATCGAAGTACAGGAATACTTCTGCGCCGAGCAGCTCGTATACGTTAACCTTTGCCTTGAAGATTGCAGAGGACTTAGCCAGATCGTCAGGATCGTCGGACATGTTCTCAGGACGGATACCCATAACAACGGTCTTTCCTTCATAGCCGCCATCGATCAGAGCCTTGGACTTCTCAGCGTTCAGCGGAACGGTTACGGAGGAACCGATCTGCAGGCTTGCCTGAGAGCCGCTTACCTTAACGGTAGCATCCAGGAAGTTCATCTGCGGAGATCCCATGAATCCTGCTACGAACAGGTTGCAAGGCAGATCATACAGATGCTGAGGAGTATCAACCTGCTGAACCACGCCGTCCTTCATAACGACGATTCTGGTTCCCAGAGTCATAGCCTCGGTCTGGTCATGTGTTACGTAGATGATGGTGGTGCCCAGTCTCTGGTGCAGCTTTGCAATCTCAGCTCTCATCTGTACGCGGAGCTTTGCATCCAGGTTGGAAAGAGGCTCATCCATCAGGAATACCTTAGGATTACGAACGATAGCACGTCCCATTGCAACACGCTGTCTCTGTCCACCGGAAAGAGCCTTCGGCTTACGATCCAGGAGGTTTGTCAGATCCAGGATCTTCGCTGCGTTGCGAACCATCTTGTCGATCTCATCCTTCGGAACCTTGCGAAGCTTCAGTCCGAATGCCATGTTATCGTATACAGTCATGTGCGGATACAGAGCGTAGTTCTGGAATACCATGGCGATATCACGGTCCTTCGGCTCTACATCGTTCATAACCTTGCCATCAATCTTCAGAGTACCGGAGGAGATGTCTTCCAGACCTGCGATCATACGAAGGGTGGTTGACTTTCCGCATCCGGAAGGTCCTACGAAGATGATGAACTCTTTGTCTTCGATATCCAGATTGAAATCCTTAACAGCCTCAAAGCCGTTGGGATATCTCTTGTAAATATGCTCCAAATTAAGACTTGCCATTTCTCATTTCCTCCTAATGCTGCGGGCCTTGCCCCGCTTTTGACGACAAGTTTAGTATAAAAAAATCCCCCCTCCCCGACTAGCGCCTAATTCCACAAAAAAATGTAAAATCTATTGGCAATAGTTCGGGTTGGGGGCTCCGATTTTCCGTCTTTTGTTAAAGTTGTTTAAGATTTCTTTCCAGTCCTAGGCAAGTTGCCAGTACCGATCAGATCTTGTTCTCATTCAGATAACGATATGCCTCTTCCTTCTCAGCCTCATCCTCTTCCTCCGTCGGCTCCACCTTCTCCGGCTCGAATTTGCTGAAGGGCTTGCTCACGAGCATGCAGGTTACATACCCGGGTCCCGTGAATCCGAAGAGCAGTACTACCGGGAACAGCTGCGGAACTGCCATCACCGAGACTACCGTCAGAGCAATGCCAGCCAGCCAGATGGCTCCGATTCCCATCGTTCTTGGGAAATTGGCGACCGCCAGCAGAACAGAATTCTTCAGCGTTGTCCGTACCTTGTTGACGAAATGACTCTGCAGCGGGAATACCCACTGGAGCAGCAAATACGAGATGATCGCAAGTGCAATAACCAGATATTTGATCACATTCGGGAAAACTTCCGGTGCCTTGTAGAACAGGAGCATATCCATCGCCAGAATGGCAATGATCACCAGCATGAGCAGCCACTCGCCGGTCGCCTGCAGGAAATTCTCCTTGAACTGTTTGAAGAACGGCTTTACCAGATACCCTTCTTCCTTGCGAACCCATTTGAGTTCCACGTAATACATAGAGCTCAGTGCTGCACCGGCCGTCACAACCGGAATGCACAGGAGCAGTACCATTAGATTCAGCATCATCATGTCAGCCACGCGGGAAAGCCCGCGCATCAAGGGATTCTCCAAGTCGAAGATTTTGCCCATTTCCTTTTCCTCTCTTCTTTCCTGTTGGCCTGACGCATCCCGGTTCCTGCACCATTTCCCATGCGTCTCGCCAAGCTGTTGCTCTCCATCCCCTCGTTAAGAAACAGTCTACGCCTGCGTGCTGTCTTCCCCGCTCTGCGAAGCCCCTGAGAAGATCCCCTCCAGAAAGTTCTGAATGCTGTCCTGAATCATCTGTATCAGACTCTTCTTTACCTTCTCCGTTTCCTTTTCGACAGCCTCATTCACAGCTTCTGCCGCAGCATCTCCTGCCGCGTCCATGGTCTCTGTCACCCTGCCTGTCACTGCATCCCGGACGCTGTCGACCTGGTCCATAACACGCTGGTCCTGGGTGATCTGCGACCATATTTTGATCGGAGAAAGTCCCATATCCTCCAGCTGATCCAGTGCCTCGAGAAGGTATTCCTTCTCCCGGGCAAGTCCCGTCTCCTCATCAAGCGCCTCTTCATCAGGCGTCTCATCACCGGCATCGACAGCAGCCGCGGCCGCCGTTTCAGCTTCCTCTGCAGAGGTTACGGGCTCTTCGGAACTACCCGCCTCGGATTCCACGGCTCCGACAGTTTCCCAGCCGCTGCTCTTGGCAGATGCACTTACAGGCAGGCAAAACAATATCTCCCCTGCCAGCGTCCCCGTAAGCAGTACCGACAGGCACCGTTTGCCTGCCTTCCCGGCCGCCTCGTATACTCTGTGCATTCTCAGCAAATCTCGCCTCCGTCTGCAATGGCCTTGTCCGGCTCCGGTGTCATCAGCGCCAGCTTGCCGCTCGCATCCTCTGCACAGAGGAGCATACCTTCAGACAGAACTCCTGCCAGCTTCGCAGGCTTTAAGTTGCAGACAACTGCGACGGTCTTGCCGACCATCTCCTCCGGCTCATAGTACTTGCGGATGCCGGAGACGATCTGTCTCGTTTCATTTCCGATCTGAACCTGCGAGCAGAGAAGCTTTTTGGATCCCTTTACCGCCTCACACTTGACGATCTTGCCGACGCGCAGTTCCACCTTGCCAAAGTCATCGATGGAAATCTCGTCCTTGTGCGTGATTTCCGGCTGCTCCGGCTCGGCAGCGCCTTCCTTCTTGCTGTCGCCGGTCTCACCTCTTGCTGCAGCAGCGGCCGCCTCGGCCTTCTGCTTCTCCACGATGACAGCAACCTTCTCCAGCACTTCCTTCTCATCCAGTCTTGCAAAGAGGATTTCCGGCTCAGCGGTTACCTTGTTGCCCGACGGATACAGACCGAAGGTCTCCAGCGTGTCGAAATCGCGCAGGCTCGTGTTCAGCTGTGCTGCAATCTTGTCTGCAGTCTCCGGCATGAACGGTGCCAGGAGGGAAGTTCCCATAACAATGCCTTCTGTCAGGTTGTACAGAACCGTTGCCAGACGATCCTTTTTCGCTTCGTCCTTCGCCAGAACCCACGGCTCGGTCTCGTCGATATATTTGTTCAGTCTCTTGAAGACAGTGAAGATCTCCTTCAGGGCATCTGCCACGCGGAGCTCCTCCATGTCCTCTTCTACCTTTGCATAGGCTCCGGTTACAACCGCCTTCAGATCCTCGTCCACCGGTTCTGCGGCCCGGCGGTCTGCCACCAGTCCGTCAAAGTACTTGTTCGTCATGGAGATCGTGCGCTTCACAAGGTTCCCCAGCGTATTGGCAAGATCCGAATTGATGCGCTCCACGCAGAGCTCCCAGGTGATCACGCCGTCGTTCTCATACGGCATTTCATGCAGGACAAAATAACGAACGGCGTCCACGCCGAACAGATCCGCCATGTCATCGGCATAGATCACGTTGCCCTTTGTCTTGGACATCTTCTCTCCGCCCTGCAGCAGCCACGGGTGGCCGAAGACATGCTTCGGCAGTGGCTCGCCAAGGGCCATCAGGAAGATCGGCCAGTAAATGGTATGGAAGCGGATGATGTCCTTGCCGATCAGATGCAGGTCGGCCGGCCAGTATTTTTTATAAAGATCAGAAGAATTGCCGTCTGCGTCGTAGCCGATGCCGGTGATGTAGTTGGTCAGTGCATCCAGCCATACGTAGACAACGTGCTTGGGATCAAAATCTACCGGAATGCCCCACTTAAAGCTCGTGCGGGATACGCACAGGTCCTGCAGACCCGGCAGAAGGAAGTTGTTCATCATCTCGTTCTTGCGGGATACGGGCTGAATGAACTCCGGATGCTCGTTGATGTAGTCGATGAGACGCTGTGCATATTTCTGCATGCGGAAGAAATATGCATTCTCGTTCTCCTCGTGCACCGTGCCGCCGCAGACAGGGCACTTATCGCCATCCACGATCTGAGAGGGGGTATAGAATGCCTCACACTCAGTGCAGTACATTCCCTTGTACTGGCCCAGATAAATGTCGCCCTGGTCGTAGAGCTTCTTGAAGATCTTCTGTACCTGGCGCTCATGATCCTCATCCGTTGTGCGGATGAAGCGGTCATAGGAGGTGTTCATCTGATCCCAGATGCGGCGAATCTCGCCGGCCGTCTCGTCCACGAATTCCTTCGGGGTTTTGCCGGCTCTGGCTGCGCGCTCTTCGATTTTCTGTCCGTGCTCATCGGAGCCGGTCTGGAAATGAACATCATAGCCATCGGCCCGCTTGTACCGGGCAATGCTGTCTGCCATGATGATCTCGTAGGTGTTGCCGATGTGCGGCTTGCCTGAGGTATAGGCAATTGCCGTTGTAATGTAATAAGGGCCTTTGTTCTGCATGCTGTTCTCCTTGTTAGTATGTAATCACTTCGCAGCCGGTCTCGGTTACCAGAACCTGTACCTCGCGCTGCGCAGAGGGCTTGCCGTCCGCCGTGTAGATGGACCAGCCGTTGTCTTCATCCTGGAAAATCTCGTCCGTTCCCATATTGACCATGGGCTCAATCGTAAAGCACATTCCCGGAACCATCAGCATTTCCGTTCCCGGCTTCGACACATAGCTGACATACGGATCTTCATGGAACTCAAGTCCGCAGCCATGACCGCCGATTTCCTTTACGATGGTATATCCATTGTCCAATGCATGCTGGTGTACCGCATGTCCCATGTCTCCCAGGAAGGTCCAGGGCTTCACCATTTCGATGCCCTTCTCCACGCATTCATACGTAACCTTCACGAGCTTCTTCCAGTCCTCGCGGACATTGCCCAGCATATACATACGGGAAGAATCTGAAAAATAACCATTCAGGATTGTGGAGCAATCGACATTAACGATGTCGCCGTCCTGCAGCACGACATCCTTGCTGGGGATGCCATGGCAAACCTGATCGTTCACCGAGGTGCAGACGCTCTTCGGATAACCTTCATAATGAAGATCTGCCGGAATACCGCCCATCTTAACGGTCGTGTTGTACACGATATCATCAATTTCCTGCGTCGTCATACCGATATGAATCTTGTCCTGAACCTCATCCAGAACGGCGATGTTGATCTTCGCGCTCGCCTTGATTCCTTCGATGTCCTTCTCTGTCTTAATGATGCTCCGATCCGGCACGATGTGTCCTTTCAGCTCGTACTCCCGGATTCTGTCATCAAAGCTCATGTGGCAGGTCTTATACTTCCTGCCGCTGCCGCACCAGCACGCTGCGTTGCGGTCCAGCTTGGTCATATGCTGTGCCATCTCTGCTGTCGTCCTTCCTATCGTGATAGATCTGCTGTGTCGTCTCGGGGTATCCACAGGGAACCGCTGAAAACAGGTGTCTGCCATCCAGCCTTCATCCCATCGTTACAGCCCCGTTCAATCGCTACTGCGGTCGCTCCAGGCACCCTTCCGAGCGTTCCCGGAAGTGTTCCATGAATGCTGTCGTATTCTCTCCCACGTCTCCGTGATAAATTGCAGAACCGGCCACGATTACATTGGCTCCGGCATCCAGTACAACGTCCACGTTGTCGCGGACAATGCCGCCGTCTACCTCAATGTCTGTGTCCAGATTCAGATTGTTCAGGAGTGCTCTGGCTTCACGGATCTTGCGTGTGCTCGTCTCAATGTATTTCTGCCCGCCAAAGCCAGGCTCCACCGTCATGACGAGCAGCATATCAATTCGCTCTACATAGGGCAGAATCTCCTGGATCGGCGTGAATGGCTTGATAGCCAGTCCCACTCTTTTGCCTTGCTCGCGGATGGCTGCAATGACCGCTCCGACATCCGGTGCCGCTTCCACATGAAAGGTAATGCTGTCCGCCCCGCAGTCCGCGAAATTCTTAATATAGCGTTCCGGGTCCTTCACCATCAGGTGAACATCGAAAAACTGATCCGTCTCCTTCCGGATACTGCGGATCACCGGCATGCCGAAGGAAATGGAAGGTACGAACATGCCGTCCATAACATCGATGTGCACCCACGGTGCACCGGCCTTTCGGGTTGCCTGGATCTGATCGCCGAGATGATTGAAATCGGCTGCAAGTATCGAAGGAGATAGCTTGATCATATGTCCCCCTGTCTCCGCCCTTCATTGGGCAGATCCGGTATACGCTTTTCCAATACATCGATAACCCGGGGCTCCTGTGACAGAGTCCCGGGTCTTATGATACCACAAGTGTGGTCCCTATTCCGAATTCATTC
>CAYLUU010000101.1:0-8421 GCA_964386925.1 uncultured Sarcina sp.
CATCGCCGAAATCAAAGACGTTATAGATGATCTTTTTCTCACGTCCTTCAATGGCACCGTCCTCCTGCCCAACCTCCACGTAGGTCTTGAGCTCAGACTCCGTCAGCTTCTGTTTGGCATTCGGGTCCGTGCCGGACAGACGAAGGAGGAGACCGGACAACTTGTCCACAATGAAAATAACGGGTGTCATCACCACCATCAGAACCTGAATGACCGGTGCCACCTTCATGGAAATCGGCAGAGCGTTGGTCTTGGCAGAATTCTTTGGTGTGATCTCACCAAAGAGAATGATGAGCACCGTGAGAATCGCTGTACCGAGCGACACCATGTTCTCACCCAGTGTCCGAATGATCAGTGAAGTCGCAAGCGCAGAGGCTGACAGATTGACCACGTTGTTGCCGATGAGAATTGCAGAGAGCATCTTACTGTACTGATCGAGAATACGCAGTGTCAGTTCCGCCCGCTTGTCCCCCTCGTCTGCAAGAGACTTCAAGGTAATATGATTCACACTGTTCAGTGCTGTCTCTGCAGAGGAGAAATACCCGGAGAGCAGGATCAGAACCACTAAGATGATGAGCTGGAATATGTCAGAATTTTGCATGATGTCCTTTCGAAACTTGATTCATAGTGGTGAGAAAACCGCTTGTTAAAGAGCCGCAGGGCCCAGCGGCGCGCACACCTTGACGCCTCGTCATAACCCATTGACGTTATGTTACCTGTTCAATGACAGTTTTACAAGCACGCGGGATATGGTATAATACAACGGTTTTGCGGGCTCACTATGCCCTCAGACGGAAAAGACAGGATGGAGGATAGTTAACAATTATGAAGAAGAGCAAGGGAAAAGCACTTGCAGGACTGGTCGTCCTCGTTGCCCTCATGGTCAGCCTTCTGTATCTGGCGATCAACGGCGTGGACAGCTGGGGAACCGGATCCGCCACTGACATTAAGCTGGGTCTGGACCTGGCAGGCGGTGTCAGCATTACCTATCAGGCAGTAGGAGAGGAGACTCCTTCTGATGAGGATATGGACGACACGGTCTACAAGCTGCAGCAAAGAGTTCAGCAGTACAGCACGGAGGCACAGGTTTATCGCGAGGGAACCGACCGCATCAACATCGAAATCCCCGGCGTATCCGATGCCAACCAGATTCTGGAAGAGCTGGGACGTCCCGGATCTCTTTATTTTATCCGGCAGACCGATGACGACGGCAACGCCAACTACAGCTACAGTTCTTCGAACGGCGGGTATGCGCTGAACAAGGAACTGGATGAGCTGATCGAGAGCGGCGATGTGGTTCTGGAAGGAACGGATGTGGCAGATGCCCAGGCCGGCTATCAGAGCGACAGCATGAACAATCAGGAAATCGTCGTTTCCCTGACCTTCACCGATGAGGGTAAACAGAAATTCGCGGATGCCACCACCCGTGCCTATGAGAACGGTGAGTCCATTGCCATTTATTACGACGGCGAATTCATCAGCGTTCCGACCGTGCAGGCAGCTATCACGAACGGACAGGCAGTGATCACCGGTGAGGACAGCATTGAGGATGCCAGAAGCCTGGCTTCCACCATCCGCATCGGCGGCCTCTCTGTAGAGCTCGAAGAGCTGCGCTCCAACGTGGTCGGTGCTCAGCTGGGACAGGATGCCATCGACACATCTCTGATGGCAGGACTGATCGGTCTGCTGCTCGTGATCCTGTTCATGATCGTGCAGTACAGACTTCCCGGTTTTGCAGCCAGCCTTGCCCTCCTGACATACATTGGCCTTGAGAGCATCATCCTGGTCGGCTTTGAGGTTACTCTGACGCTGCCCGGTATCGCAGGTATCCTGTTGTCCATCGGTATGGCAGTGGATGCGAACGTAATTGTTTTCGCTCGCATTCGTGAGGAATTAAGAGAGAATAAATCCGTCAAGACCGCCATCGACAACGGCTACAGCAAGGCACTGTCTGCCATCATCGACGGTAACGTGACGACACTTATTGCTGCTTTCGTTTTGTACTGGCTGGGCAGCGGCTCGGTCAAGGGCTTTGCACAGACCCTGGCCATCGGTATTATCCTGTCCATGTTCACGGCTCTGTTCGTGACTAAGTGGTACATGAAGGCGTTCTACACTCTGTTCGCAAAGGACAAGAAGTGGTACGGCATCGGCAAGGATATGAAGACCCTGCAGATCGTGCAGAAGAAGAAAATCTTCTTTGCTATCTCGGGCTGCGTGATCCTCGTTGGCTTCCTGTTCATGGGAATCCATGCGGCTAAGGGGGACAAGGCACTGAACTACAGCCTTGACTTCGTCGGCGGAACATCTACGAGCGTAACCTTCAACGAGGATTATTCTCTGGATGAGATCAACGATCAGATCGTTCCGGATTTCGAGCAGATTACCGGAGATGCGAACGTTCAGGTACAGAAGGTGGCCGGCAGCAATCAGGTAATCTTCAAGACCAGAACTCTCAGCCAGGAGGAGAGAGAATCCCTCAACAGCCTGCTGATGAGCGACTTCGATGTAGAAGAGACCTCCATTCAGGCAGAGACCATCAGCTCCACTATCTCCTCGGAGATGCAGCGTGACACCATCGTCGCTGTGCTCGTAGCCCTGGTCCTGATGCTGATCTACATCTGGTTCCGGTTCAAGGATATGCGCCTCGGCGCTGCAGCGATTCTGGCACTGGCCCATGACGTACTGGTGGTGTTAACTGTTTACGCTGTACTGCGGATCAGCGTCGGCACGACCTTCGTTGCCTGCATGCTGACCATCGTCGGTTACTCCATCAACGCAACGATCGTTATCTTCGACCGTGTGCGCGAGCGTCTCGAGAAGAAAAAGAAGGATACCGACCTGAACGAGCTGACGAACCGCGCCGTAACCGATACCCTGACGCGTTCCCTGTTCACCTCACTGACGACCTTCCTAATGGTCTTCACGCTGTACATTCTGGGTGTGTCCTCCATTCGTGAGTTCGCACTGCCCATCATGGCAGGTATCGTGGCAGGCTGCTATTCCTCTGTTGCACTGAGTTCTTCGTTCTGGCTGCTGCTGCGCAAGAAGTTCCCGCCCAAGCACGACGACAGCGGACGCTACGCTCGTCAGAAGAAGGCTTCTGACAAGGCAGAGCGCAAGGCACAGCACGAGAAGAGCGTTCGTGAGAAGACCGTAGTCTAAGAGACACGCGGACATATCTAAGGAAACGCTTTAATCAGTACTTCCCTAATGATGCAATGACCTCAGCAATCCCGATTGGGGCTGCTGAGGTTTTCTAGTACAGCGTTTGCAAAATAACTAGACAGATAACGCAGAATGATTTTCGGAGAGTGCGCGTCAAAAAACGTAGGCGTAGCGGGCTACGCTGAGGATTTTTGATGCGTGCTATCCGGAAATCAGGCAAGTTAGTATGGCTAGTTATTTAAAAATCGCTGTACTAGTTGAGGGCTGTCACAGTTCCAGGTCAAAAAGTGGAAAACCCAGGAGGAGAACATCAGCATGGCCAAATGGATGGTATATGCCAAAAAAGCGGATTTCCGCACGATTGCAGACGAACTCGGAGTTTCTCCGGTGACCGTCCGGGTGCTGCGGAACCGTGATCTCGAGGATACGGAGGCTATGCGCCTGTTCCTGCACGGCACGCTGGCGGATCTGGACGATCCGGAGAGCATTCCCGGGATGAAGGATGCAGCGTTTGTATTAAAGCGCAAGATTGTCGGCGGAGCGAAGATCCGTGTCATCGGGGATTATGATGTGGATGGCATTTGCTCTTCTTATATTCTGTGGCGGCTGATTTCATGGCTGGGCGGTGATGTCAGCGTGGCGATTCCGGAACGCATTCGGGATGGCTATGGCATCAACGAGCGTCTGGTCCGGGAGGCTGCGGCAGACGGCGTGGATACCATCATCACCTGCGACAACGGCATTGCAGCAGCCGGTCCGCTGCAGATGGCAAAGGATGCCGGAATGACAGTCATCGTGACGGACCATCACGAGATTCCTTTCACTGAGGAGAATGGACGGAAGGCCTATCATTATCCGCCGGCGGATGTCATCGCGGAGCCGTGGATTCCGGACGAAGAGACGGGGAAAACATTAATGCGATTCCCTTCCATCTGCGGCGCGGAGGTAGTGTTCCAGCTGGCGAGGATTCTGCTCGGGAGACCGGATCTGTCTGGTGAGAAGAGCGTGCAGGAACAGCCGAATGTGAAGGTGGCAAGAGAACTCCTTGGCTTTGCGGCACTGGCAACCGTCTGCGATGTGATGCCGTTGCAGGATACGAACCGGATTCTGGTGCGGGAGGGACTGCGGGAACTGAGTCGGACGGATAATCTGGGCATGCGGTGTTTGATGATGGCAGCGGGACTATCAGACGGGCCGGTTACGGTGTATCATGCAGGCTTTGTTCTGGGACCATGCCTTAATGCATCTGGACGACTGGATACGGCGGCCAGAGCGCTGTCTTTGTTCCAGGAGAAGGATGAGAACCGGGCTATGATCATGGCAAGGGATCTGAAGCAGCTCAACGACAGCCGCAAGTCCATGACAGAACAGGGAACGAACGATGCAATTCGGCAGCTGGAAGCGGAAGAGAATGACGGACGATCGCTCAGGGATCGCAAGATTCTGGTGATCCGTCTGGATGAGTGCCACGAATCACTGGCTGGCATCATTGCCGGACGGATCAAGGAACGCTATCACCGGCCGACAATTGTACTGACAAGAGCAGACGAAGACGGCGTCCTCAAAGGGTCAGGTCGATCGATTGAAGCCTATGATATGTTCGAGGAGATGAGCCGGTGCAAGGATCTGTTCCTGAAATTCGGCGGACACAAGATGGCTGCAGGGCTCTCCCTTCGGGAAGAAAATGCAGCACTTTTGGATGAACGGCTGAATGCCGGCTGCCAGCTGAAGGAAGAGGATCTTACGGATACACTTCACATCGATATGGTACTGCCGATGAGCTTTATGAATCTGGAACTGGTGCGGGAGCTGTCGTGCCTGGATCCCTGCGGAACCGGCAATGCGAGACCTGTTTTTGCAGCGAGGAATGTGCGGCTTCGTAAGACCGCTGTATTCGGTAAGAACCACAATGTCATCCGCCTGGAGGGGACAGAGGTGACGCCGGAAACGGCGGGACAGTCAGGCAACGGATGCGGAAATGGACAAGGACAGGGAAATTCTGTGCGTCCGGCGGGGCAGACAGCGAGGAGAGAATTGGAGCTGGTATGGTTCTGCACAGAGGATCAGCTGCCGGAGGCGCTGCAGCAGGGAGAAGCTCTCTGCCATGTGGCTTATGAACCCCAGATTAACGCATGGAAGGGCCGCGAGAAGGTGCAGTTCGTGGTGAAAGATGTCATTGTGTGCGGGTGACGCAGAGGAAAGGAGACAACAACATGAGATTGATTCTGGCATCGGCATCGCCGCGGCGAATTCAGCTCCTGGAGCAGATCGGACTCTCTGCGAAGGTGCATCCGAGCACACTTCCGGAGGTGGTAAGCTCTGCGAACCCGCGTGAGGTAGTGAAGCAGCTGTCCCGTCAGAAGGCTGAGGACATTGCTGCGAAGATCAGGGACGGGAGAATTGAGTGGAAAGAGGATGAGGATACAGCGGGGGCAGGAAATTGGGCGGTCATCGGCGCCGATACGGTGGTGGCGGTCGATGATCAGATCCTCGGCAAGCCGAAGAGCCATGAGGAGGCTTACGGTATGATTCACAGCCTTCAGGGGAGAATGCATCAGGTATACACTGGTGTGACGGTAGTGACCTCGGAGAAAACAGTCACCTTCGTGGAGAAGACAGAGGTCGAGGTAGCCCCAATGACGAAGCAGGAGATTCGCAGCTACGCGGACTCTGCAGAACCGATGGATAAGGCTGGCGGCTACGGAATCCAGGGACTCTTCGGCCGTTATGTAAGCGGAATTCATGGGGATTACAACAATATCGTAGGACTTCCTGTGGCGCATTTGTATCAGGTATTGAAGGAACTGAACCGCTGATTATAGCGCTTCCTTAGCTATCTTCAGTGTAGGAAGCGCTCAATAGGACTCTCATAACTCGTCAAATGTTGCATTTACAAATCAGCAAAAGTTCAGAACAAATTCGGGATGAGGGTGCTGAATAGTTACAAATGTTTTGCAATATTAGACTGGTTATTTTGCAGATGATGTACTATTATACGAATAAGTGCATAGCGTATTCCTATCTGCAATCGCAGCTTTCATCCGAGGTTGGTATGATCTGCAGCGATTGATCTGAAGTCTCATCTGTTACACATCGAGCGGAACGAAATGCATGGTATCCATTTATTAAGCAGGAGTTTCGCCGGGATCAGACGAGGCGAGAAACAGAACATTCGCAGAAAACTGGGAAAGCGAGTGAACAATTCTCAGGAGCTAAAGCTGAAGATTCACCAAGGCTGATAGTCAGCTGGATGAACGTAGCAACGCATACATGTCGATATAAATCGAGCAATGCGAACGTGACGATGCATACGTTATGAGGTGAACCTTTGGGAAAGATGCAGTGATGCATGTGTGACCATGCGGATATTGCGTTGCAAAGTGGCAGCAAGGCGAAAGTGTTGATTCTGTTTGAAACTCCTGCGGTACAAAATCCACAGGAGGGTTACATGAAAAACGAGAACACGATCAGCAATGCAACAGTGGAGGAAACACCGGAACAGAAATGGGAAAAGGCAGGGATTGGGAGTGATGTCATTTTCTGCCGTGTGATGCAGAACAAGGAATTATTCCTAAAATTGATGCAGCGGATATTCCCAGAGCTTAGGCTTGTCGAGGTAAAGGAACACACAACTCAGAAAACGGGATATGGACCGATTGACAGCAAAGGCGTACGGTTTGATGTTTACTCGGAAATTGATGGAAGACATTTTGATGTCGAGATGCAGATGCGTCAGGAAGGCGACGAGAGAAAACGGACCAGATACTATCAGTGTATGATGGACGAACAGTTGCTGCGGACCGGTATGAGCTATGCGAGTCTGCCGGAGTCGTATGTTGTTATGATCGGAACGTTTGATATCTTCGGAAGGGGACGTCACATCTATCGGTTTCGAAATTATGAAGAATCAGATAAATCTCTGATCCTGGAGGACGGAACAACAAAGGTTTTCCTGAACACCAAGGGAACGGAGGACGATATTAGCCAGGAATTAAAGAACTTTCTGGACTTGGTAAATGGTCTGAGACCAGAGGATGATTTCTGTCAGGAAGTAGAGAGTGAAGTTCAGAAGGCAAAACAGAGCGCAGAAGTACGGAGGAGCTATATGGACTTAGAGGATAAACTGAGACATGAGAGAATCTGGGGCGTGAAGGAAGGTATTGAGCAGGGGCTCCAGCAGGGACTCCGGCAGGGGCTGGAAGATGGCAGGCGCGAAGGATATGAAATGTTGCTGCGACTTGTTCGGACGGGGACAATCTCGATGGAGACAGCAGCGGAAGCGGCCGGAATGAATGAACAGGACTTTCGCAGAGAAATGGAAAAGAATGCTAATTTGGAAGAACTGCAATGAGAAGCGGGAGCAATGAGTGAAACCTCGACGGATGCGGAATATTGAGATATGATGTATAGGAATTACAACATCAGATAAGGGGATAGAAACATTCTCGGGTCTACAGATTTGGCACAATAGAAGGAATCGCAATAGAAGGAATATAGAGGGGGAGCGTGGTTACAGTGGCTCTCCCTTTTTGTTGTGAGCAAAAACTAAGGTACCTGCAAGCGATTTCTGCGAATAAACAAGTGATATACATTGAAACTATTGCGCCGCATAGGAGAGATTAATACAATAAAATCACAGGCTCACTCATCCGGCAGGCATCTGTGCAGTTAATAAAAACCATAACAAATCAGAACTGGTGGACAAAAAACAAAAAAATACTGTATATTGATAATAACCAGACGATTCATAAGCGGTTCTATGATAACAAATCGTGTATAATGACGCGTACACAAGTGATATTCGAAAATCAACGACACTGCGCACGGCAATGACAGAGGGGCATCACATCTGCAAAGGAGACTGCCAGGCGTTTATTACCACCTACGTATTGGGAGGCGTAAAGAAATGCGTACCTACAACAATCAGAACAATGATGAAACCATGAACGGCGGCAAGATGTCCAAGCTGGCTAAGAGCGTTCTGGCAGCAGGACTTGCAGTCGGAGGAGCGGCTTCCTTCGGCGAGATGGATGTATTCGCAGCAGAGGGCGATGGAGATGTTCCTGCTAAAGAGACAGAGGGATCTGCTCCGGTAGAGCAGAATGAAGGCTCCATTGATAATTCCGGTTCGGGTGACAACGGTTCCAACGGCAATTCCGGTGCAAGCGACAGCAGCTCCAGCGGCGATTCCGGTGCAAGTGACAGCAGCTCCAACGGCGATTCCGTTTCAAACAGCAACAGCTCCAGCAGTGA
>CAYLUU010000102.1:0-8351 GCA_964386925.1 uncultured Sarcina sp.
CAGAAGCGTCTTCGGCAGCGAGCTATCGAAGGCAACGAACACGGAGCCGAAGTGGCTGGAAGTGAATTTCGGAAAGGAGATCCAGGAGAGGCTGATCTCCGGAAGCCCCAGGAAATTCACGGCATAGAAAATGGCCAGCGGTGTGCACGTCAGGAGGAAAACAGCAAAGCACCCAGCCAGTTGCCGCCAGGAGAGAAGGCCGCTTGCTAACAGGAAGATGCAGGCGAAGAGGAGCGTCAGCGGGATGACGACATTCGCAGAGCCATAGGAATACAGGCAGACACCGAACAGAAAGGCGGCCAGAAGATATCGGAGTGTCTGGCGTCTCGTCCGGTTCTTCGTAAGGGCGGCACGGACGATAAAGAAGGTCGCCAGAATCTGCCAGAAGGGCATGGTGTTGGAATCCAGACTCCAGCGTGACAAAATGATATGCCAGGGCGTCAGAGAGAGCACCAGAAGGCTCATAGCTGCAGTCCTGTAACCATAGCCCCTTCGCAGCAGAAGGTAGAACAAAAGGAGTGTGAGGCATCCCAGCACCGCAGGGATGATCCGGATGGACCAGACACCGGAGCCGAAAAGCCAGGTGGTGATGACATTCAGATAAATCATGATAGGACTGCCGCCGCCGGAACCCCAGGTGATAGGATAAACCGGCCAGTGGAAGCCGTTGCGGTCCATGCCGGTGGTGAAAAGGCAGAACGCCTCGTAGCCGATGGAGGCTTCATCCTGCTGGAGTCCGTTCGGAAGCCCGGCCAGATTCCAGATCCGAAGGAATGCGCCGAAGGCAAAAATGATCAGCGCAGCCAGCCAGTATTTCATGATGTGTGTCTCTTTTTCGGCGGGAAATGCAGCGCCTGCAACGACCTCTGCATCGAAGGATTCTGCAGCAGAGGTCGCTGCAGAAACCGGCATGCCGGATGCCTGAGCGGAAACTTCGGAACGGCGTGCCTGGTGTTTGCCTTTACGACAAAAAAATAACGCGGCCAGAATGAGGAGTAGTTCCAGAACGGTGGCTGCGATATTATAGTAATCAATGATTCTCATGGGCAATTCTCCTTTTCTGCCCTCCAGTTTAACATACCCGTGAAGGGCATAATACTGGAAAGCATCACATGCTAAATAGATACAACATCATAAGGAAAGGCACAATACGATGAATTATCTTGGTACAAATGGAAACGTTATTCCATTTCTGACAGAGCCGGAGGCATACACTGGCGTGGCGCGGATTACCGATAAGGTGATTCGCGACTTTGCATTGGTGACAGGGAAAGGCGGGATGCACGTGCACGGCCTTGCCGAGGCTAAGGCTGCCTGGCAGCAGGGCCGGCAGACAGAATCAAGGCGGCCGGAGGACAATGAGAGACCCGGCGTAATTCTGGCAGCGACACTTGGACACAGCTCCCTGACCGAAGAACTGATTCGGAGCGGGAGACTGGATGGGGCATTTGCAGATCAGATTCGTGGTCAGGAGGAGCGGTATCTTCGTATTTTCCTGCCGGCTAGGAGCAGTGAATGTAAGGCCAAGAAGCTGACCGGCAGAGCAAAAGATACCCTGGAGGAAAAACTGCCGGGCAATGCAGAGCGTCTGACGGATACAGACGTGTATCTTATTCTGGGCAGCGACAAGCGAGGCACTATCTATGGCCTATTCTCCCTGTCTGAAGCGATCGGTGTCTCACCGATGGTGTACTGGGGAGATGCGCCGGTCCCGCACCGGGAGCAGATTGCACTTGATGAGCTGAAGACGGAAGTGTCGAAAACACCTTCGGTGCGTTACCGCGGCTTTTTCATCAACGATGAGTGGCCGGCTTTCGGTAACTGGTGCATGGATCATTTCGGCGGGTTCAATGCGGACTTGTATGACTGCGTGTTCGAATTCCTGCTGCGGATGAAGGGCAATTACATCTGGCCGGCGATGTGGACGAGCTCCTTCCCGCTGGACGGGCCGGGACCGGCAGATATGGAGCTTGCAGATGAGTACGGCGTGATCTGGAGCTTCTCCCACCATGAGCCGTGCCTGCGGGCAAGTGAGGAATGGGAGAAGGTGCGCGGCGAAGGAACCCGCTACGGCAATGCCTGGGATTACCGTTCGAATCCGGAGGGGCTTTGCAATTACTGGAAGGATGCGCTGGAGGCTCGCGGCCGATACGAGAACATGATCACCATCGGCATGCGCGGCGAATATGATTCGGCACTCCTTGGTGAGGACAGCCCGGCAGCGGACAACATCGCACTCTTAAAGGAGATCATTACGGCCCAGAGACAGCTGATTCAGGATGGGAAGGAGAACGGCAGCATAAGGCCGGAAACCCGTGAAATGCTGGCTGTGTATAAGGAAGTGGAGGGCTATTATTACGGAGACAGTAAGACACCCGGCCTGTATCAATGGGACGGCCTGGACGGTGTCATCTGTATGCTGAGCGATGATAATTTCGGCCATATGCGTTCCTTGCCGTCAGAGGCGATGCGTTCGCATAAGGGCGGCTACGGCATGTATTATCACCTGGATTATCATGGCGGACCGGTTTCCTACGAATGGGTGGACTCGACGCCGTTTTCCCAGATCTGGGAGCAGATGTGCGAGGCGTATGAGCACGGCGTGACGGAGCTGTGGATCGTCAATGTCGGGGACCTGAAATTCCATGAGGTGACGCTGCGGTATTTCATGGATATGGCCTACGATTACGAGACATGGGGCAGCAGTAATCCGGGCAGCTATCTGGATTATCCGCGGCATTTTATCCAGCAGACATTCCCGGAGGAAGTGCTGCGCGGCGGGATGCAGGCGGTACATTGTGCGGCGGAAGCGGATGCAGGCAAAACGAAAGATGCTGCCCGAAACTGCGTTGCAGAATTCGTGCAGATGCAAGGAAATTCGGCACAGCTGAAAGAGTCGATGGCGCAGCTGCAGGAGACGATGGCGCAGGTGCTGCAGGAGTATATTCAGCTGGCCTCGCTGCGGCGTCCGGAATCGCTGCATGCCGGCGTGTTCCACCCCTGCCATGAGCTGGAAACCGACCGACTTCTGGAACGCCTGGACCGCCTGGATGCCTGGCACGCAGAGGTTACAGAGGCGCTGCGGGGAGAGGAGAAGGCAGCGGCGCATCACGCTTATTACAGCATGATCGGCTGGCCTTGCATGGCGGTTTCCAATCTGATGCGGATGCACCTGTACGCGGGCAAAAATCATCACTACGCCGCCCAGGGGAGGCCCTTCGCAAATGTATATGCAGACCGAACGGAGGAGTGCCTGCGGCGTGATCGTGAGCTTTCGGCAGAATGGGCTTCCTTCCTGAATGGCAAGTGGAAGGGCATGGAACTGGCTCATCACATCGGCTTTACCAAATGGAATGACTTTGGACGGCAGAACCCTGTGGTGATGCGGCTGCAGCCCTCGGATGCTCCGATTCTGTGCGTTTCCCGGGCAGACAATGAGAAAATCTGCACCCGGAACTACGGAGAGCCGGAGGAGCTTACGGCGGAGGATTTCCGATATGCAGGGAATGAAGAAGTGATCCTGGAGCTGTCCAATAACGGAACCGGCGATTTGACGTATCGGCTGGAATGGCATGGAGATGGGAAGGCGGATTCTGAGAGCGAACAAAATGAACGTATAGAAGCAAAACAGGCAGAGGAAAACGCACGCAAATTCCCGGCTTGGCTTCATGTTACGCCGGCGGAGGGAACCTTGCAGAACGGGGAGCTGCAGCGGGTGCGGCTGCAGGTACTGCGGGAGTCGTTAGAGACAGATGGTGAATCCTTATCCAATGAACCTTCACACGACGCGCACACGTCTGCGGAAGTATCGGGAATCCTGCAGATCATCGGCAGCGATGAGACCGTGGTGAATGTACGAGTGACGGCAAGACCAAAGAGTTCGGCACTTCCCGGAAAGGGGAGCGAGGGGACAATTATTCTGCAGCCGGAGGATTTCGCGGTGGAGGCTGCGGAGAAAATGAAGGAAAACGTGCCCGGCAGCAGGAATATCGCAGTGAAGGATGAAAAGAACTGCGGCGGAAAGGAAAACAAGATTTGTGAAAGGAATACAAATGGGAATTCCGGATGGCAGCTCCTGCCGTATTATGGAAAGCACGGCTCCGGGCTGAAGTGGATGAAGGGCCAGGACGGGGAGGAAAGAGTGACATCCTGTTCACTTGCAATTGCGGAAGATGGGGATTACATGTTAGAACTACATGTGGCTCCTCTGAATCCGATGGCGTTTGAACAGCCCCTGACATTGGGCGCTTCCGTGAATCCTCAGGGGAGCGGCCATGGACCTCATATGGAGGAAGGGGGACAGGAACAGGTGGTGACGCTTGCGGCAGCAGATCGAACCATCGGCTCCTGTTCCAATGAGGCATGGTGCCAGGCGGTCCTGGAGCAGGAACGCAGACAGACGGCATTCTTCCACTTGCAGAAGGGGATATATGAAATGTGCCTGAACGCACGGGAGGAAGGCGTCATAGTGGAGAAGATTGTGATTCGAAAGACGAAAGGCTGATACTAAGGAGATAACTGGATGGCTGATTATATGATTCGAGGGATTGCGGCAAACGATGAAATTCGGTGTTTTGCCGTAACCGGAAGAGAACTGGTGGACCAGGCACGGGCGGCTCACGGGACGAGTCCTGTGGCGACGGCAGCACTGGGCCGAACCATGATGGGCGCATTGATGATGAGCGATATGCTCAAAAACGAAGATGATCTTCTGACCATTCGCTTCGACGGCGACGGTCCGCTGGGGGCCATTGTCGTAACGGCGGATCATCACGGTAATGTGAAAGGCTATGTGCAGCAGCCGCTGGTAATGCTGCCGCTGAAGGCGGACGGGCATCTGGACGTCGGTGGTGCGGTTGGAAAAGGAACCTTGACAGTCATTCGTGACATGGGGATGGAGAATGCCTACAATGGGCAGATCGCGATTCACTCCGGTGAGATTGCGGATGATCTGACGCATTATTTTGCAGAATCGGAACAGATTCCGTCGTCGGTCGGACTGGGCGTTCTGGTGGACACCGATCTGAGTGTGAAAAAGGCCGGCGGCTTCCTGATCCAGCTGATGCCGTTCGCATCTGAGGAGACCATTTCACGGCTGGAGCAGAATCTGTCCTCAATTCGTTATGTGACGGATATGATGGAGGATGGGCTGTCCCCGGAGGACATGCTGCGGGAGGCACTGGCCGGGTTCGATGATTTGAAAATTACGGACAAGACACCGGTGCAGTTCCATTGTAATTGCAGCAGAGACCGGGTGTCGCGCGCCCTCATGCTCATCGGCAAAGAGGAGCTGACCTCCATGATAGAGGAGGCTAAACCGGTGGAGCTGTCCTGCCAGTTCTGCGGGAGCAAATATTCCTTCTCGACAGCGGAGCTGGAGGAGATCCGGAGCCGGGTACGATAATATATCCGTTTCATAACTGCCCATTTTAAACGGAATTGGTTGCCTGCGGGCAATTCTATGCCTGAAATTGCCGGGGACTGAATGGATATCAATATAGATACGAAATATTGAGAATTTATAAGTGCTGAGGGGAAAGAGGAGAGTGAGATCATAATGGGAGAGTCAGAAAATAAGCGTATCCGGCTGACCAGAGAGCAGATCAGTATACTGCTTCTGGTACTGCTGGCATTGATTACGATCATGACGGGCTGCATTCGTGCCAAGAAGGTGAACTATACGGCGCCGGTTCATCTGGATTTTGAAGGTGTATATACAAAGGATGACAGCGCAGAGGAGGAGCAGCTGGAGGATAAGCGGTTTCTCGGAACTGCGAGCAAGCTGACGCTGCGGGGCACGTTCAATTCTGATTACGGGTATGGCGTGATTCCGGAGGGAACAGCGCTGCACTTTCGGCTGGAACACATCAACATGCAGATTCTGGTCAACGGAGAGGAAGTGTTCTCGGCGAACGCGGATTCCTCCTGGAAGGAGGAAGGCACGGCCGGACTGTGCGGAGAATCCTGGGCTGAATGGGACTGCAGCGGCCTGACGGACGAGGACGAGGTGACCATTATCCTTACCAACGGACACCGCGTGGGCAACAGCCGGGCTTTTGCTGATTTCCTGAACGGAATGTGCGCAGGGGAAATGGGCAGTGTTCATTATGAGATGGAGCAGCGCGATCTTGCCTGGTGGCTCATCGGCCTGACTGTTATCACGGACGCCATCATGTTGATCGGGATTGCCCTTGGCTTTCAGCAGCAGATGTCAGAGGGAACGGAGCGTTTGTTCCACTGGGGAATGCTGGGCTTCTGCGCTGGTTTGTTCATACTCATGGACACCATCGGCTTTGCACTTCGCTATCCGCAGAGTGCCCTGGGAACCTACAGCCGGCAGTGTGAGCTGATGTTAGGATCCATCCTTTTGTTCCTGTGCATCCAGGACCGTCTGAAGGAGGGGAGACTTCGTAAAATCATGTGGATTGCTGCCTCGATCGAGGGAGGTGTGTCGACGTCGCTGATGTTCTTGGCACTGTTTGGAAAGGTGAGCATTTTTGACACCAATTTTGTCTGGATACCGGTGACGATGATTCTGCTGGTGGTCGCAGCTGTGGTTTGCTGGGTGGCCTCTGTACAAGGGGAAAAACAGCGGAACATGATTGGCTATGTTATTTTCTTTGCCATTGCAGAGCTGGAACTCGTGAACGCGGGGTGGTTTGGCTGGTTCTATAAGGGCAGACTCATTAAACCGACCTTTATCTGGATGTTCACCGGGTATCTTTTGGTCAGCTTGCGCCAGATTCTGCAGGATCGAAAGAAAGCTCTGGAGGCAGAACGCCTGAAAGATGAGCTGCAATCGAGTCGGGTGACGCTGGCGATGAGCCAGATCAAGAGCCATTTTATCTTCAATATCCTGAATGCCATCAGCGGCATGTGCAAATATGACCCGGAGAAGGCGGACGAAACCGTGGTCTGCTTCTCACGCTATTTGCGCAGCAATGTTACGATGGTAGAGACGGAAGAGCTGCAGCCCTTTGGAGATGAACTGCAGCATGTGGTGGACTACATTCACCTGGAGCAGATCCGTTTCGGCGAAAATATGCTTCGCTTCCAGACGGATATTCAGGAGGAAGATTTCTATCTGCCGCCCATGATTCTCCAGCCGATTCTGGAGAATGCGATTAAACACGGTCTGCGGCCCCGCGCAGAGGGAGGCATGATTAAGCTGTCTACCTCAAGAGAGACAGTGAACCAGCAGCCTTGCTATGTCATTACCATTGCAGATGACGGCGTGGGATTCGAAATGAATCCGGATGGAACGGCGAAGAACAGCCACAGTGACGGCTGCTCTGTCGGAATGAAAAATGTGCGGTTCCGTCTGGAACATATGGCGCAGGGATGGATGAAGATCGAATCTGAGGTCGGCAAGGGTACGACCACAAGGATCTATCTGCCGGAGTCGGCGCAGCCGGAAGCGGTAAATAATAAGGAGATCTTCGAGGATCTCGAGTGGTAGAGAAAAAACGAGAATCTGTAATTATACCGACCGATAACAAACCGCAGATGGCTGGAGACAAGGAACAGAGAAGCTGTCTGAATGATATTGGCCCGGAACAAGCATAAGAACAGGAGGTCAGAATGAAGGTTTTATACGTAGATGATGAACGGCCTGCACTGGAGAATTTTAAATTCACGGTGGCAAAATTCGAGGATGTGAAGGAACTGACGACCTTTCAGAGCGGAAAGGAAGCACTGGAATTTGCGAAAAAGAACAAGGTCGATGTTGCCTTTCTGGATATGGAAATGCCGGAGATGCACGGGCTGGAGCTTGCCAAAGCACTGCAGGAAATCAACACCAAGATGCTGGTGGTATTCGTAACAGCATTCAGCCAGTATGCACTGGAGGCTTTCAGCGTCAATGCCATCGGCTATGTTATGAAGCCGTATACATCGACAGAAATCCGCAAAGAGCTGGACAAGGTCGCGGCACGTTTGAGTGAGCAGGAGAAGAATTCAAAGAGCAGCAAAGCCGGCAAGAAGAGAGTGGAGATTCAGACCATCCCGGACTTCGTTCTGAAGGTTGACGGGCATGTGGTGACGTTGAACCGTCCGAAGGCTGAGGAACTGCTGGCACTTCTGGTAGATCGCGGAGATGCAGGACTTACCACCGGCGAAGCCATTGCCTACCTGTGGCCGGATCGCCCGATGGATTCCAACACCAGCTCCCTGTTCCGCAATACCGCAAAACGAATGCTGGATTTCCTGCGGGATCATGAAATCTCAGAGCTGGTCTGCACAGACGGGCGGAAACGCTACATTGATACCAGTCTGGTGGATTGTGATCTGTACAAGATCCTGGCAGGCAGCAAGAAAGAACTGCGCAAATACGATGGTCTCTACATGAGCCG
>CAYLUU010000103.1:0-8340 GCA_964386925.1 uncultured Sarcina sp.
GTAGAGCACTTGACTTTTAATCAAGTTGTCGCGGGTTCGAGTCCCGCATCGCTCATTAGTGAATGATTAACGCTGCAGGTTGAGAAGAAAGCCTGCAGCGTTTTTGCTGTATATTGCGTAGTGGCTTTATGAAAGGGCTCTGAATAGTTATAGCGAAAGAGCTCTGAAAAATAACTGTTAAAAAGTAATCTGCGGTCGTGATGGAATTGGCAGACATGCAGGATTTAGGTTCCTGTGCCGCAAGGCGTGTGGGTTCAAGTCCCATCGACCGCATACAATAAAAACCCTTGAGATTTCAACAATCGTTGATTTCTCAAGGGTTTTATTGCGTGAAGCTGACATGCACGGAACAGATACAAGCAGTGAATTCGGCTTGCGAAACAGAGCAGATTGAAACACATCAGGTTATATCAGATCATATGCCTAAGAAACTATTTTCCCTACGGTTTCGCCTTCGTACAGGGAACCTTCGATCATAATGTGCTCGATCAGGGTTGACTTGGGGCGCTCAATGAGGGAAATGAGCTTTTCGGCGGCCTGCTCACCAACGGCTTCGGTATCCTGACGGATGGTGGTGAGCCGGGGGCTTAGGTGGCGACCAAGGCGGATACCGTCATATCCGGCGATGGAGATGTCGCCTGGAATGGACAGCCCCATGGCACGTATTGCGTTCATGCCGCCGAAGGCAGCGAAATCATCTGGATATAGAATGCAGGTAGGACGTTCCCTCAGCTGCAGGAGTTCCAGCGTCTTATGATAGGTGACATCCGTGTTGCGGTAAGGTGCCTCGACAACATATTCATCCGGAATGTTCAGCCCGAGCTCCAGAGCGGTCTTATAGAAGCTGGCGAGTCTTGCCTGCGTAACGGCGGAATCCAGGCCATGGATGTAGGCGATTTTCCGATGACCCTGGTTATAGACATAGTGCAGGAGATCGTGCATACCGGAGATATTGTCGGACTGGACGACAATACGGTTGTCGAAAACGTGGTCAATGGTTACGATCGGGATGGTACTGCGTGCCAGCTCAATAACCTCGGGATCATAGAAATCCACGCAGGCAATACAGACCCCGTCAAAACCACGGTATCTGGCGTGGGCCAGATAGGACATTCGGTTGGGACGAGAGTTATTACTGTTGATGAAGGTCAGGTCGTAGCCAAGAGACTCGGCCTTACGCTTGAAACTGTCCAGAAGAGAGGCATAGTAGTCGTGCGTCAGACCGCTCTGCGCCTCATCGACAAAAAGAATGCCAAGGTTATAGGTACGGTTGGTCTTCAGTGCTTTTGCAGCGGAATTGGGCATATAACCGAGCTCTGCAGCGGTCTTGCGGATGCGTTCCTTGGTCTCTTCACCGACGTCCTTATGATTGTTCAGCGCTTTGCTGACGGTGGCAATGGAGACACCGCAGGCTGCGGAAATATCTTTTAATGAAACCATCTTGATATCCTTTCCGGGGGATTTATTTTATGTTCTTATCGGCGCTTCTTTTCGCGGACTTGGGAACAACGGCGTATCTGCATTACTTATTGCGGCGTAATGAAACCTTTCGCAAACGTTTTCGGACTTAGAATAGAATAAAATGCTGTCAAAGACAAGCAAACAAAAAGAAACACTGATCAAAATGTATAAATAATGTACGATTATTGCATAAGTCATTGCACTATTGCTGTCCGCAACCCTATAATAATCACATATCATTGTATTTTGTTACTTAAACGTTTTCTAAAATTGAAGCCTGCACAATGAATAAGGAGGGGTTATGAAATTCGGCCACTTTGATGATGCGGCGATGGAGTATGTCATTACGACACCCAAGACACCGCTTCCCTGGATCAACTACCTGGGCAACAAGGATTTCTTCAGTCTGATTTCCAACACAGATGGAGGATATTCCTTCTATAAGGATGCTAAGCTGTTGCGTCTGACACGTTATCGCTATAACAACGTGCCGTATGACAGCAACGGCAAGTATTTCTATATCAAGGACGGCGAGACCATCTGGAACCCTGCATGGCAGCCGACGAAGACGGAACTGGATTCCTACGAATGCCGTCACGGTCTGGGCTATTCCCGCTTTACATCGAGCAAAAATGGTGTGGAGTCGCAGCTTCTGTGTTTTGTTCCTCTGGATGATACCTGCGAAATTCAGCAGATTCGTCTGACGAATCAGTCGGAAGAGACGAAAGAGCTGCAGCTGTTTTCCTACGTGGAGTGGTGCCTCTGGAACGCTTCGGATGACTGCGAGAACTTCCAGCGAAATCTGTCTACCGGCGAGGTAGAGGTGGTGGATTCCACGATTTTCCACAAAACAGAGTATCGTGAGCGCCGCAATCATTACGGCGTATATTCTGTCAATGCGAAGGTCGATGGCTTTGATACCATTCGCAGTGAGTTCATGGGCTTCTATAACGGACCGGATCAGCCGCAGGCTGTTCTGGAGGGAAAATGTCATGGCTCCGTTGCCAGCGGCTGGTCACCGATTGCGGCACATCAGCTGAACATAACACTGGCTCCAGGAGAGAGCAAATCCTTTGTATTTGTTCTGGCCTATGTGGAGAATCCGGAGGACGAGAAGTGGGCCGAGGGCACCACAGCTCGTGATGGTGTGATCAACAAGACCAGAGCCTTCGCACTGCTGGATAAATATCAGAGCGATGCAGATGTAGAGCGTGCATTCAATCAGCTTCGTGAATATTGGCAGGATCTGTTGACACATTATACGGTAAAAACCGGTGACGATAAAGTGAACCGGATGGTTAACATCTGGAACCAGTATCAGTGCATGATCACCTTCAATATGAGCCGTTCCGCTTCCTATTACGAATCCGGAATCGGCCGCGGCATGGGCTTCCGCGATTCCTGCCAGGATTTGTTCGGATTCGTTCATCTGATTCCGGAGAGAGCGAGGGAGAGAATCATCGATATTGCATCGACGCAGTTCCAGAACGGGTCGGCTTATCACCAATATCAGCCGCTGACCAAGAAAGGAAATGCAGGAATCGGCTCCGGATTCAACGATGATCCGCTGTGGCTGATTGCAGCAGTCAGTGCCTATACCCGTGAGACCGGAGATTACACGATTCTGGATGAGATCGTTCCTTATGACAACGATATGTCTGTTGCCACCACGCTGATGGAGCATCTGAAGCGATCCCTGAACTTCACCATTGAGCATCTGGGACCGCATGATCTGCCGCTGATCGGCCGCGCGGATTGGAATGACTGCCTGAACCTTAACTGCTTCTCGGAGCATCCGGGAGAGTCCTTCCAGACCTTCGGACCGTCTGAGGGACCGGTGGCAGAGTCGGTATTCATTGGCGGAATGTTCGTTAAGTACGGCGAGGAGTATGCACAGATCGCAGAGCTGCGCGGCGATCAGGCTGAGGCTGACCGTGCCCGCGAGGCGGTTGCACGTGTGTATAAGGCTGTTACGACAGCAGGATGGGACGGAGACTGGTTCGTCCGCGCATATGACGCCTACGGCCACAAGGTTGGCTCCAATGAGTGTGAGGACGGCAAGATCTTCATCGAGCCGCAGGGCTTCTGTGTACTGGCCGGCTGCGGCGTGAAGGAAGGCCTGGCTGATAAGGCACTGGCATCTGTGGAGAAGCTCCTGGATACACAGTACGGCATCTGCATTCTGTGGCCGGCCTACAAGAGCTATCATCTGGAACTCGGCGAAATCAGCTCTTATCCGCCGGGATACAAGGAGAACGGTGGTATCTTCTGCCACAACAATCCGTGGGTATCTATCGCGGAGACCGTCTGCGGACACGGCGACCGTGCCTTTGAGATCTACCGCAAGACCTGCCCGGCTTATACCGAGGACATTTCGGAAATTCACAGGACCGAGCCGTATGTATACTGCCAGATGGTGGCCGGCAAGGAAGCAAAATATTTTGGCGAGGGTAAGAACAGCTGGCTGACCGGTACAGCAGCATGGACCTTTGCGAATATCTCTCAGTACATCCTGGGTGTCATGCCGACACACAAGGGACTTTCGATTGATCCGTGTGTGCCGAAGGATTTCGGTGACTATGATCTGACACGTAAATTCCGTGATGTCACCTATCATATCCATGTATCCAATCCGGATCACGTGGAGAAGGGCGTCAAGCAGATGCTCGTGGACGGCGTGCCGGTAGAAGGCAACGTCATCCCGTTCAGCAAGGAGAAGAGCGAGTACGATGTTCAGGTCGTAATGGGCTGAAAATAAAGAATTAAAATCTTCGTAAAAAACAGTTGACAAAAGCGGGACGATTCGGCATAATAATCACTGTTGCGGCGGTAATAATCGCCCCGCTGAAATGTATGTGTAGCTCAGCTGGATAGAGCGTCTGGCTACGGACCAGAAGGTCGCGAGTTCGAATCTTGTCACATACAGAAAAGAATGCCTCATGCAGGAAACTGCATGAGGTTTTTTCGTTAGCGAACAGACGTGAATATAGTTTCTGTTCGGCACCTAGTACAGCGATTTTTTAAATAACGTAACTAGCTTTCATGTGAATTGTGAGTTGGCCGCTTGCGGATGCATCCGCAATTGAAATTGATAGGTGGCTGCGGAATGGCTACAGGTATCGTATCTCTGTATTCACCAGCGCTCCTTGCTCATCCGTCTCCATCACGGCATAAGAGCTGCGGTATCCGGCCTGGCGGGGATAGCCAAGGCTTCCGGGATTCAGCAGGAGAATGCCATTTTTGGTGGTCTGAAGCAGCGGAACATGGGTGTGGCCGAAGATCGCGATCTGACAGTGCCGCATGCGGGTTTCCCGTTCAATGACATCGGTGGAGAGATTCACCTGGTAGCGATGCCCGTGTGTGAGGAAAGCCTTCTGATTGCCGATGGGAACAATGAGCGTCCGCGGTGCGAGAGTGGCGTAGTCATTGTTGCCGGCTACATAGAGCAGCGGCATGCCGGCGATTCGTGCGAATTCGTCCTCGGACCCTTCGGCGTCGCCTGCGTGCAGAATCATATCGACGGGAGCTTCCTTTTCCATCACGCGCAGGAACATCTCATCGCGGCGATGCGTGTCACTGATAATCAGAATTTTCATAATGCGCAGGCCTTGAGCCTCTCCAGCATCGCGCGCACCGCCTTTCCGCGGTGGGAGATGGCGTTTTTCTCATCATCGGTGAGTTCCGCACTGGTTTTCCCAAGCTCCGGGAGATAGAAGAACGGATCATAGCCGAAGCCGTGTTCTCCGCGGATGGAATCGGCAATTTCACCCTCCATGGTCTCGGTTACGACCAGCTCATCCAGTGAGGCAACCTTGTCATCCGCCGCGCTGTTGGGGAATACGGCTGCGCAGGAACAGACGAAACGGGCGCTTCGCGCAGCTCCTGTTTTGCCTTCCAGCTCCTTCAGGATATGTCCCATCTTCTCCGGATACGAGGTATCGCGGCCGAGGTACCGGGCAGAATAAATACCGGGCTCCCCGCCCAGCGCATCCACCACGAGACCGGAGTCGTCCGAGAGAACCACAACGGGGAGCGAGGGATCCAGAGGAGCCTGAATAGGAGAAGAGAAGAGAAGTTCTGCAGCAGCGCGGGCTTTGATCAGTGCGTTCTCCGCAAAGGTTGTGCCGTTCTCATCCGGATCTGCCGAAATCCCTGCCTCCTTCATGCTGACCACCGTCAGCTCCGGATCATTCAGAATCTCCCGGATTTCACGAACCTTGTCCTGGTTGCCGGTTGCAAAAACAATTTGCAGCTTCATAAGTGAAAGCTCCTTTTTAGTGGTGCAGAGAATACGCTGCTGAAAACACTGACTGCATCGAATTTGCGCTGCGCAGCAGCGATTTTGCGGATTTAATAGTTACAAAGGTCCATTCAGCGTTTCCTTAGCGCTGTCCCTGGCCGGAAGGCCGTGTGCCAGCCTTTGGTTTGGGACCCGGGAACATGTAAAAATAGGTCTTAATCATGCCATTGTAGATTTTCCGATTCTTCTGCGCCTTCATGCCGAGGGCCTTTTCCGCATCTGCATAAGAGGTGATCACATACATGGACCAGGCGTTTAGGGCACGGAAGTGTTCTCCGAGCGTGCGATACAGCTGAATCAGCTCCGAAGCCTGCTCCTCTCCGCCCTCGAGTCGCTCTCCGTAGGGCGGGTTGGTGATGATGAATCCATAGGCACGAGGGTGTGAAAGCTCCTGTACCGGACGAACCTGAAAATGGATCAGATTGGCAACGCCGGCGAGCTTGGCATTCTCTCTGGCGGCATAGATGGCATCGCGGTCAATGTCGTACCCCTGCAGATCGCATTCTACGGTCGTATCAATCTCGCTGCGAAGCTCTTCCCGGATTTCTGCCCATAATTCAGCTGGGATGAGATTCTCCCAGGTTTCTGCCGTGAAGGATCTTGTGAGTCCCGGTGCAATGTGCGCACTGATCATGGCTGCCTCGATGAGGAAGGTGCCGGATCCGCAGAAGGGATCCACCAGCATTCTGCCAGGCTTCCAGGGAGTCAGGGCAATCAGGCCGGCCGCCAGGTTCTCGGCAATGGGAGCTGCAACCTTGTATTTGCGGTAGCCGCGCTTATGCAGAGAATCTCCGGTGGTGTCAATTGCCACGGTGACTTCGTCCTTTTTGAGGAAGACGCGGACCGGATAGGAGGCACCGGTTTCCGGGAACTGCGTGATGCCGTACTGCTCAGCCATTCGGGAGACCATAGCTTTCTTCATAACCGACTGAATGTCGGAGGGAGAGAAGAGCCTGGATTTCACACTGGACGCCTTGGTGACCCAGAATTTAGCATCCTTCGGAAGAAACTCCTCCCAGGGAAGCGCTTTGGTGCCCTGAAAGAGATCTTCGAAGGACTCTGCATGGAAGGACCCCACCTTCAGCAGGACGCGCTCGGCAACCCGTAGGGAGAGATTGGCACGGACAATGGCCTCCTCGTCTCCTGTGAAGGAGACACGGCCGTCATCTACCTGGACAATCTCGTAGCCAAGATCATAGATTTCGTTTTTTACGACGCTCTCGAGCCCGAAATGGCAAGGAGCAATTAATTCATAAGTATGCATGTGTACTATTATATTTGCCGTTACGGGAAAAGACAACGAAGTTCCGGTAAGCAATACGAAAAGGTGATAGTCTGCTGCATGGATGCCAGCCGTAAGCGGCCGATGGAGATGTCCGCTTCTGAACAGCAGGAGAATAACGAAAGGGGGATGGCCCATAGCGGACCATCCCCCTTCTGTAAGGTTGATTCCTGAAACTGCAATCAGCTCAATAACTATTCAGAGCCCATTCGCAAAACGATACTCGAAGATGCCCAATGGCATCTTCTCCTATTCGGAGTGGCTTGGCTCTGAATAGTTATGCCGTATTGGTATCTTATACGTTGCCCTGAGCCAGCATAGCATCAGCAACCTTCTCGAAGCCTGCGATGTTAGCGCCGGTTACGAAGTCTCCCTCGTGGCCATACTTGGCAGCAGCTGCTGCAACCTTGGTGTAGATGCCTGCCATGATTCCCTTCAGCTTGGAGTCAACCTCCTCGAAGGTCCATGCAAGACGCTCGGAGTTCTGGCTCATCTCGAGAGCAGAAACAGCTACGCCGCCGGCATTTGCTGCCTTTGCAGGCATGTACAGGAAGCCGCTCTCAACACGGGCCTGCTCGTATGCATCGATAGCATCTGCATCAGAAGGCATGTTTGCACCCTCTGCAACGCACCAGCAGCCATTTGCGATGAGGGTCTTTGCTGCCTCGCCGTTGATCTCGTTCTGTGTTGCGCAGGGAAGAGCGATATCGCACTTTACGCCCCACGGCTTCTCGCCCTCAAAGTACTGAGCGGTAGCAACCTTCTCAGCGTATTCTTTGATTCTGCCGCGGTGACCGTTCTTGATGTCCATAACAACATCCAGATTGATGCCTTCCGGATCATATACATAGCCGTTGGAATCGGAGCAGGTAACCGGCTTTGCGCCCAGCTGCTGCAGCTTCTGGATTGCGTACTGAGCAACGTTTCCGGAACCGGAAACAACAACGGTCTTGCCCTCGAGGGACTTGCCTGCACCCTTTACCATCTCGTCGGTAATGTATACGAGACCATAGCCGGTTGCCTCCGGACGAGCCAGGGATCCGCCGTAGCTCAGACCCTTGCCGGTCAGAACGCCCTCATACAGGCCGGTAATTCTCTTGTACTGTCCGTACATGTAGCCGATCTCACGTCCGCCAACGCCGATATCGCCGGCCGGAACATCCGTATCAGCACCGATGTACTTGAAGAGCTCTGTCATGAAGCTCTGGCAGAAACGCATAACCTCTGCATCAGACTTGCCCTTGGGATCAAAGTCAGAGCCGCCCTTGCCGCCGCCGATCGGAAGACCGGTCAGGGA
>CAYLUU010000104.1:0-3137 GCA_964386925.1 uncultured Sarcina sp.
TGAAAGAAGCACCACGGCGCGAGGCTCGTGGTGCTTCTTTCTGCAAGGGGAAAAGGAAAACTCCAAAATTCACATTATGGAGTTTATCGTCTCAGAACGGCTGGCGGAGGGGGGTGCCATTGCCGTTCAACATAGGCGTTTTTCAATCACAGGAGCGATCGTCTTTGGAACTCTTTTGTTTGTTCCTCGTTCCTTGTGATGTTTGTATAATACCAATCGTCTTGTTATAATACGTGCCAGAATTCGACGAAAACTAGCCAAAATCGTGAAATGTAATCCGTCCCCATCTGTGGTAAACTGGGCGCAAACGTTGAAAAGAGGCACTCTATGAGACCAAATTACGAATCCATCCCCAATGATCTGGAGATCTATTATCGGCCATCGAAGCACTTTAATCCTCATATTCATGATCTTATAGAGTTCGTATACGTCCTGTCCGGAACTCTGGAAATTGGAGTAGACGAAGAGCTGTTTCATATGGAAAAGGGCGACCTGGCGGTTATTTTCCCTGGGAAGATTCATCATGCTCAGTGCTTCGGGGATCCGGATCTGTGTGCGAATCTGCACCTTCTGGCCTCACTGTCTCTGACGGGGGTGTTCGCTCAGAAGCTCTCGGACACGCAGCCGGTGAATCCGGTCATTCGTGCGGCGGAGCTGGATCCGGATGTGACCTATGCGCTGCGGCGTCTGTATCGAGACTATGGAAGAGACCGGAAGGGGGTGCGCCTGGCGCAGACGGTAAAGGGACCGGATGTGAGTCAGAACGCAGTGGAGAGCCTGCCACAGGAGATGGAGCGCATTATAAAGCAGGCTTTTGTTATGACGATTCTGGCCAGGTGTTTTCCGAAGCTGAAGCTGGCAGAACGCCCGGACGAGAGTCAGGCGGATCTGGTGCATCAGATTGTAGCGTATACGGCGGCACACTTCCGCGAACCGATGACGCTCACCAGCATGGCAGAGCACCTGTATGTAAGTCCATATACAATTTCGAGGATATTCTCCTCTGTATTCTCGACGAATTTCAATGGATATCTGAATGATATGCGTCTGGACTGTGCGTGCGGCATGCTGCACTACAGCGATCGGTCTGTGACAGAGACGTGTATCGACGCAGGATTTGAGTCGCAGCGGACCTTCAACCGTGTATTCCGTGAGAAGATGCATATGTCGCCGCGGGAGTATCGTGCGAAGGTGCGGGAAGCTGATCTGGCTGCGCCGGAAGAGAATAGCTAAGGGAATGAGGTCGGGAAGCGCTTTAATCAGCGATTCTCTAATGAAAAGCCCCGGGGAATGAACATCACTCCCCGGGGCTTTGTATGTATCAAAGGATCAGATCTGTTCGCCGGCATAGCGGCAGAGGGCCTCGAAGGTTTCCTGGCTGATGTCGTGCTCAATCTTGCAGGCATCCTCTCTGGCCTGCTCGGGGCTGACACCAATCTTGGCAAAAAAGTCGGTCAGCACCTTATGCCGGGTGTAGATGCGGTTGGCAATCTCCATCCCGGACGGTGTCAGAACCAGCATGCCGGCGGCATCGGTGGTCAGATATTCATTCTCACGCAGACGCTTCGTCGCATTGGATACACTGGGTTTGGAAATTCCCAGTTGATCTGCCACATCCGTAGAACGAACGTAGCCCTGTCTTTCGTGTATCATCAGAATTGCTTCCAGATAATCCTCTGCGGATCTGCCAATTGTCATCTCACAACCTCACTATATGGGTATTGCCTGGCTATAATCATCACGTGTCCGGATGGATTCTAACTGTCAGAGAGAAACTGGACAGGGAACCGCTGATCGAGCAGTATGCGGACAGAAAAGAAATCCGCACGTTTTGCCGGAACATCGAGTCTGAACAGACGATCATAATGATGAACATCTGTTAGGAATAATTAACTAAGAAGATAGCACTTTTTCACCGGAAAAACAAGCAAAAGCGGCGCTTACAGGTTACAGTTTGGATACAATAAAGATGGTATAATACTGCCATAACAGATCATACGAACAGATGAAAACAAACGGGGTGAAGCTGCCGGTAAATCAACAGAGAATATTCAACAAAGAATAATCAACAAAGAGCAATCACGGAAAATAATGAATAGAACCAATGAGAGGGAAAACAAATGAGTGAAGTGACAGAAGTGAACAGCACAATGGAATACAAATCAACGGAATGCAAAACAACAGA
This sequence comes from uncultured Sarcina sp., assembly GCA_964386925.1. Taxonomy (GTDB): domain Bacteria; phylum Bacillota; class Clostridia; order Lachnospirales; family Lachnospiraceae; genus CAG-791. The sequence goes on from CAYLUU010000104.1 coordinate 2,186, forward strand.
AGGCCAAATGCCAGAAGCGGGCAAGGTGAAAAAGAAAAGCTTTTTCAAGAAGCATCCCATCGGCGGAGCAATTGCAGCAATGGCTCTGACGTGGTTGTTTGGGACAGTTTTAACGATCATTCCTGTGGTTGTGGCAATGGCTAAAGGAAATGATCCGAAAAATATAGCACAGCAGGAATATCTGCCATGCATTATTCTGGAAGCAGTTATTGTATTGCTGTTCTACTGCAAAGTATCGAAGAAGCAGCTGAAAGACTTTTTCTCGCCGGCCGGAACGGGGCGCTGGATCCTGATGGGATGGAGTGTTCTGATCTTTGTGATAGTGGGTGCGATCATCAGCCTGACAGATGGAATGGTGGTTGGAAATGCAGCATCTTCGATTGCTCTGGCACTGGTCGCAGGAATCGGGGAGGAGCTGCTGTTCCGTTTGGTGCCTCTTAATGTGGTGATGGATGCAAATGCAGGCAGAAGGACGACCGTGATAGGATGCGTGGTCACATCTGTTATCTTCGGTCTTGTCCACAGCACGAATTTAATCGTAGGAGCGGATCCGACAGCTACGCTTCTGCAGGTGATTTATGCGGCAGGAATCGGACTTTTGTTCGCAGGAATTTATGTGAAGACGAAGAATATCTGGGTGACCATGATCCTGCATACCTTTGTTGATTTTATGAGCTTTATTCTGGTAACAGATCCGACACAGCAGGTTACCGGTGTGCTGTCACAGGCAATGTCGACACGTGATGTCATCATTACTGTGATTGGTACCGTGATATATTTCATCAATGCGATTATGGTTCTGCGGACAATCTCCGATACAAAATCTGCAGAATAAGAGAAAGGCATTGAATAGATACATTTATTTGACCGAAATCCGACGGGCGCATACAATGGGTCGGGGGCAAAAGGAATTTTGCCCCCGACATTTCATATGGAGAAAATGTAATTGTTT
>CAYLUU010000104.1:3237-8183 GCA_964386925.1 uncultured Sarcina sp.
TCATTTTAGATGCGGCTAAACGGTACGAAATAGTATCTATTTAATAGCGGGAGGATAGGATGCTGGAACAGATCTCGATATTTTCGGAAAATAAGAAGGGCGCGCTGAGTTCTATGACGCGTATTCTGATGGAGAACAACATCAATTTGCAGGCAATGATTGTCAATGACAGTGCGGAGTTCGGGATTGTTCGGTTTCTGCTGGAGGATGGCAAGGCGGCTCAGAAGATTCTGGAGGATAACGGGTACCTGTGCCATGCGGATCTGGTCTATGCGGCGGTGATTTCGGATGAGGTCGGCGGCCTGAACAAGCTGCTGGAGGCTATCGCAGAGGTTGGCATCAACCTCGATTACATCTATATGTCGCACGACCGAGAGAGCGGAGAGCCGATTGCAGTGTTCCACTCGCAGGATATCGAAGGTGTCGAGGAGGCCCTGTCCTGGAGAGGGTACAAGATGATCTGATCCCAGAACTCAATAAGTCTGAGACTTCGATGCAAGCGTGCTTGCGGGAGCGCGCAGCAAGCAAAGTATCAGCTTTTGATATCGAAAGGGCAAGGCAATGATATGGAGGGGCATATGCGGGATCTGACACAGAAAAAGCTGACAGAGGAAGAGATCTTCAAGGGATACATTCTGCGGGTTCGAAAGGACACGGCACAGATGCCGGATGGGCAGATCGTGGAGCGTGAGGTCGTAGAGCATCCCGGTGGTGTCGGAATTGCGCTGGAGGATGAGGATGGAAGATTCTTCATGGTGACACAGTGGCGCTATGCGCAGGAGCAGGTGACACTGGAATATCCGGCCGGCAAAAAGGAGCCCGGAGAAAACCCGTTGGAGACGGCCAAGCGCGAGATCATTGAGGAGACCGGGTATGAGGGAACCGATTGGCGTTACCTTGGCTCCATGATGCCGACTCCGGCCTATGACACCGAGGTGATTGAGCTCTACTACGCTAAAAAGGGAGCTTATCATGGGCAGGATCTGGACGAGGACGAGGAGATCGATGTACAGACATACTCGCTGGAAGAGCTGACGGAAGGAATTCTGAAAGGTGAAATCCGGGATGCCAAAACAATGTATGTGACACTCCTTTTGCAGGAACTGAAGCGTCGGGGAGAGATCTGAGGAGCCGCATATGTATTACGTTTGTACGGATATGGGGGATGAAGGATGAATATTGGAAAGAATTGTGTTTTTTACGAGGAAAGCTGTGCTCTGCCGGGCGTCAAATATGTTGCCGCATTGGTGAAAAAGGACATTGAGCTGGTGACGGGCAGCTGCCCGGAGAGTACCGAAACGCTGGAGCCGGGAAACGATTGTGTTCTGTACGGGACGCTGGGCTGCAGTCCGCTGCTCGATCAGCTTGAGCAGGAGGGAACTATCGATCTGACACCGATCCGGGGGAAGAGAGAAGTTTATCTGTTCCGGATCATCCGGAATCCGGTGGATTCCACGAAGGATGCGCTGGTGATCGCCGGCAGCGATAAGAGGGGTACCATTTATGGCTTGTTCCATTTGTCGGAGCGGATGGGAGTGTCACCGCTTGTGAACTGGAATCATGTCTGGCCGGCAAAGCAGCCCTGCGTGGTATTGGATGAGAGCGAGAATGTCATTTCCAAAGAGCCCTCGGTAAAATACCGCGGCTTTTTCATCAACGACGAGTGGCCGGCCTTCGGAACCTGGGCAATGACTCATTTCGGCGGCGTCAATGCGGCCTGCTATGAGCGGATCTTCGAGCTGCTGCTGCGCCTCAAGGGCAATTATCTGTGGCCGGCAATGTGGGATTCCAACTTCAATCTGGACGGGCCTGGGCTTAAGAGTGCAGAGCTGGCCGATGAACTGGGCGTTGTGATGAGTACCTCGCACCACGAGCCCTGCATGCGGAGCGGTCAGGAGTACAGCATGGTCCGCGGCGAAGGCTCTGTCTACGGAGATGCGTGGAATTTCCGCAGCAATCCGGATGGCATTACCCGGTTCTGGAGAGACGGACTGGAGCGGAACCGTGCCTTCGAGCAGGTGATCACCATGGGAATGCGCGGAGAAAATGATACCGCCATTCTGGGGAAGGAAGCCACGCTCGAGGACAACATTGAGCTGCTGCGAGATGTCCTGAAAACGCAGAATCAGCTGATTCGCGAGACCATCAGCGAGGACCTGCGTCAGGTGCCGCGCCAGATTGTTCTGTTCACGGAGGTAGAGGAGTTCTTCTACGGAAACGAAAACGTCAAGGGGCTGATGGGAGATGAAGAGCTGGAGGGTGTGACCCTGATGCTCAGTGACAACAACCATGGCTCGACCCGAACGCTCCCGTCCGAAGAGATGCGGGATCACAACGGCGGCTACGGCATGTATTACCACATGGATATGCATGGCGGTGCGCATGCTTTTCAGTGGATTGGTTCAACGTATCTGCCGAAGGTCTGCGAAGAAATGACAATGGCCTACGATTACGGGGTACGTGAAATCTGGGTGACCAACATCGGTGACATCGGAACACAGGAGCTCGGACTTTCGTATTTTCTGGATCTGGCCTATGACATTGAGAAATGGGGCGGAAGAGACTGCGCAGTCACGCAGGAATACACCAGACAGTGGGTGGATCAGCAGTTCCGGGCAATTTACAGCAAGGAGCAGCGGGAAACGATCGATCAGATCATCTGGGACTATACGACGCTTCTTGCGAAGAGAAAACACGAGGTGATGAACGACCGGGTATTCCATCCGACACATTACGGAGAAGCGGATGAGGTGCTGCGCATTTCCAATGAGATTTTGAAGCGGTGCGATGCACTGCGGCTTCTTTGCCCGAAGGAGCACATGGGAAACTTTATATCACTTCTCTATTACCCGGCCTGCGGGACCGCGAATCTGATGAAAATGTGGATTCTTTCGTCCAAAAATCACCTGTATGCATGGCAGAACCGTTTGGCGGCAAATCAGATTGCACAGGACGTGAATGCCTGCGTGGAGAGAGATGAGCTGCTGGTTCGGCAGTACCATGAGGTAGACAACGGGTATTTCTATGGTTTGGGACTGGGCGAGCACATTGGCTTCACCAACTGGAACGACGAGGATAACAAATATCCGGAGAGACGTTACATCTATCCTGCCAATCAACCGCGCATGATCATTTCAAGGACTCACGACACGGCGTATGTGTCCGGTCTCGAGTGGAATGAGAAAAATCAGGTATGGAGAGATGCCGTTCGGCCGGATTGCACCCAGATTGTATTCACCATTGCCTGCGGCAGTAAGGAACCGATTGTGTACCGGATTCACACGGACTGTGACTGGATGGAGTTCGATCGGGAGACCGGAGAGGTTTCGGATGCAGAGAGGGTTGTTCTGACCATTCGAAAGGACCGTTTTGACGGCTTTGTGTCAGGCACCTTTGCGGTAGAGCAGCACGGCGCCGGTACGGCGGTGATCCGTGTGGAGGCAGAGAACCGGAGCTGGGATGAGCTGCCGGAGAATACCTTTGTGGAAAGTGATGACTGCGTGTGTATGGAAGCTGACCATTTCGCGTACAAGACAGATGTCCCGGAGGGCGGCTTTGGTATTTTGAAACCGTACGGCAGGACGGGAACGGCGATCAAGGCGTATCCGAATACCACGGATTATATGGAGAGGGCAGAGCGTCCTTCTGTGACATACCGGTTCTGGGCAAGAGAGGCCGGCGACTACGAGCTGACACTGTATCTGTCTGCGACAACTCCGGTTGTGTATGAGCGGAGGCAGTTCGTTGGTGTTCAAATGAATGACGATGAGCTGCAGCAGGTGAACACGGTTCGGGAGGTGGATAAGCAGTTCTTCCTCAGCCGGCAATGGGAGCAGGAGGCCATTGAGCAGATTAAAAAGGTCTCCATGACGTGCCATTGCCGGGAGGGATTGAATGAGCTGCATTATTACGCAATGAGCCCGGCTGTTCTGCTCGAGAGAGTCGTGCTGCACAGAGCAGGAGAAGAGCTTCCGGAATCCTATCTGGGACCGACCGAGAGTTACTGCGTAATCGGAAGCTGATGACATTTGAATACACCTGAATAGCTGCGTCGGTGAGCTCAAACATCAATGCAGCAGGTGGTGAATAGCTATAAAGCCCAACGGGTAGCGCGGATGACGCGGCATACTCGTTGGGCTTTTACGTGAAGATAGGTTTCGATTGGTTACTCAGCAGTTTCCAGCGCAATCTCCATCATCTGGTGGAAGCCGGTCTGGCGCTCCTCGGGTGTCAGCATATCCTCCTTGAAGAGATGGTCGGAAATGGTGAGGATGGCGAGGGCATGTTTGCCGGCAGCAGCGGCGTTCATGTACAGGGCTGCGGCCTCCATCTCGACGCAGAGAGCACCCATGCCGGCCCATTTCTCATTTACCTTTGTAAAGCCATTGTAGAATACGTCGGAAGAAACGACGTTGCCGACCTTCACCGGTGCGCCCATGGCTCTTGCAGCGGCAATGGCGCGCTCCATCAGACCATAGTCTGCGATGGGAGCAAAGGTTCCCGGCAGTTCATACTGATAGGCGTAATTGGAATCCGTGCAGGCGCCCATGGCGATGACGACATCCTTGAGATTAACATCGTCCTTCAGGCCGCCGGCGGAACCGACGCGGATGATGTTGTCGACATCATAGACATGGAACAGCTCGTAGGAGTAAATACCAATGGACGGCATACCCATTCCGCCGCCCATGACGGAAACGCGCTTCCCCTTGTAGGTTCCGGTGTAGCCGAGCATGTTGCGAACGGTGTTGAAGCAAACAGGATTCTCGAGATAATGCTCTGCAATGTACTGCGCGCGGAGCGGATCTCCGGGCAGGAGTACGGTCTTGGCAATATCGCCCTTCTGGGCGGCGTTGTGGGGGGTGGACATAATGGTCTCCTTTCTGCTGAATAGATACTATTCCATAGATGGTTGCTTTCTCGTGTTTTAGCGAGAGCGGAATAAA
>CAYLUU010000105.1:0-8117 GCA_964386925.1 uncultured Sarcina sp.
GCTTGGCTCTGAATAGTTACGATTGAAATTGACAGGTGGGTTCTAAATCGATACTCGTGTGTAAATAATCTACTGCGTCTCTTCTTTCAGCAGCTCCACGGCTGCCTGAAGCTGGTTATCCTGACTCCGATCCTCGGCATAAGCCTCCGAATCGAATTCCACAACCTCATCCGGCGTAACACCGACCTTGTTGATCGTATTCCCGTTCCGGGTGAAATATTCACAAATGGTCAGCTTCACTGCTGTTCCATCCGTCATCGTATAAGCGGTCTGTACCACACCTTTCCCGTAAGACTGGGTACCGACCACCTTGCCGGCTCCGGAATCCTGAATAGCGCTCGAGAGAATTTCCGATGCACTGGCCGAATTTCCGTTCACCAGAACCGTAATCGGAATCCCAATGTAATTGGATCCATCCGTGGAGTACTCCTTCGTAGAACCGTCCGGATACTGCATATAGAACACCAATCCCTCCGGGATCAGATACTCCGCAATCGAGGTCACCGCATCCACGGTTCCGCCCGGATTGTTCCGCAGATCAATGACGAGTCCCTTCAGATCGTTCTCGTCCTGCAGCGTTTTCAGCTGCTCCTCGAACTGCTCCGGCGTCACTTCCTTGAACTCGCTGATGTACAGATAGCCGATGCCATCCTCCAGCATCTTGCCCTCTACGGTTGTCGATGTCACCTCATCCCGCGTCACATCGAACTCCATCAGCTCGCCGTCACGCACGATCGTCAGATGCACCGTGGTCCCTTTCTCTCCGCGAATCTTACTTACCGCCACATCGAGATCCATATCCTGCAGCGATTCGCCGTCTGCCTCGTACAGAATGTCATCTGCCATCAGGCCGACCTTCTCCGCCGGCGCTCCAGAGATCACGCCTGCAATCTTGGGATATCCCGTTGTCGTATCCTTGGAAACGTACGCGCCGATTCCGGAATAGGATCCGCTGATGGATTCATCCAGTTTAGTCATCTCCTCGGCCGTATAGTAGGTGGAATACGGATCATCCAGTGATTCCAGAAGCCCCTTATACAGACCATCCGCCAACTGTTCCTCGGTCAGCTCATCTGACTTGTAGTAGTGCTTCTCAATCATCTGGTACAGCGTCTGCAGCTTTGCCATGCTCTCTGACGACAGAAATCTCTTGTAAAATAACGTCCCGCCGCTGTGCACATAGAGTGCCCCGATGCTCACTGCCGCGCCTACCAGACCGCCGCATACGAAAAGGGCGGCGCCCCGCAGGCGGCCGCCCTTTTTGCCCTTTTTCGCATCTTCACTGTTTGCCGGCGCCAGATTCTGCGCCTCCTGTACCGATGTCTGCATCACATCCTGCAACTGTGTCATCTCTTCCATCGCCTTCTCTTACCTCATCTGCCAATGTCCGCAAGCGAATAAACCACTGTTGAAGTTGCCACGTGCTAAAACTACCATGCCTGCTTGCGCAGGCGCCACTACAAATAAAAATCAGCCGCTGCGTGTCTACGACACTCCCGCGGTTGACGCATACATATGTGTAATGTTCAGCACCTCATCTCAAATGCTTCGCATTATCGATGAGGTTGGCCAGAGCCCCTCCGGGGCTTGGCCACAGAACGATTTCATTCGAGAACATGCCCGTAAACGGTCAGTTCTCTCTGAAAATCGCTCTGTGCTGAACATATACACGCAGAATGTCATATTTCTGTGAACATCAGCCGCCGCTCAGATAATTCCAGGGGCTTACATAGGATCCATTCAGACGCACTGAGAAATGCAGATGCGGACCGGTCGAATTGCCCGTGCTGCCCACAGCCGCAATGGTGTCTCCGGCGCTGACCTCCTGTCCTGCCGATACATACAGCGCACTGGCGTGCATGTAGATCGTATACAGTCCGTCTCCGTGGTTGATCATGACGTAATTGCCCATCGAGGATTCATACGAAGCCGCTACCACTACGCCGTCTGCCGCTGCCAGAATCGATGACCCGCTCGGTGCTGCCAGATCCAGTCCGCTGTGGAAGATGGTCCTGCCGTAAATCGGGTGCTCACGATACCCGTAATCCGACGACACATAGGTATAGGACGGTGCCGGCCAGACAAAGGTTCCGCCGGTATACTTGCGGTTCTGGTTAGCCAGCGTCTGCTTGTCCGCTGCAACCGATGCCTCCAATGCCGAAATGGTCGACGTCTGAGCGCTCATTTGCTGCTCATACTCTTCAATGGTCGCTGCGGATTCGGCAATTTCAGACTCGGTCGAGGCGATCTGCTGTTTTTTCTCCTCGATCAGAGCCTCCATATTGGCCTCTTCCTCTTCTACGGCTGCCTTCTCCTCATCCAGCGTTTCCTTCTCTTCCTCCAGTGCCTCCTTGGTCTTCTTCACCAACTCAGCCTGTTCACGGAAACGCTTGAGCAGATTGGTGTCATAGCTGGAAAGCTGCTCAATATAGTAGGCCTTGTTCAGGAGCTCACCGAAGCTGGACGACTGCATCAGGACCTCCAGCATGTAGGTGTCACCCTTCTCATAGATAAACTGGCAGCGCTTCTTCATGTTCTCGTACTGCTCCTGCTGCGTTGCCTCGGCCTCCTCCAGCTCCTCTTCGGTCTCTTCGATGTCGGCTTCCTTCTCCTCGATCTGCTGCTTGATGCTGTCGATGTTGTTCTGAATCTCCGTCAGCTGCGAATCCATCTCTTCAACGTAGCTGGTGAGATCGGACTTCTTGGATTCCAGACTCGCCTTCATGTCCTTGAGGCTGCTGATACTCTCCTGCACCTGCTGCCGCTCCTGCTTGGCCGCCTCAATCTGGCTCTCCTTCTCCTTGATGGTATCCTCCGTCACCGTCTCCGCACTCACCGAAAACGCCGCCGGCTCCGCACATGCAATAAAGCCAAAAAGCAGTGCGCAGCAAACTGCGCACCGCCGAACCATCCTGCCATATTTTCTGACCGTTGTCGGTCTCTTTTTCCTGCAATTCCAATCAGACATGAAGATGCTTCCTTACCGTCACAAAGCTTCCGACAAATCCAATACCTACGCCCAGAATGATCGAGATCGGGAGCAGATAATGGTAAACCTCTCCCACTGTCCGGAAGGTCATGAAGTTCATCAGCAGCGAGAACTTGTTCGTAATGATATCAATGGCCGTATTGTACAGGAAGTAGATCTCCACCAACGGGATTACGGTACCCACCAGACCGATGATCACTCCTTCAATGACATACGGTGCGCGGACGAACAGGTCAGTTGCACCGATATATTTCATGATCGAAATCTCTTCCCAGTGCGTCGTAATGCCCATCGCAATCGTGTTGCTGATCAGGAAGATCGAGACCACCAGCAGCAGCAGAATAATCGCTGCAGAAGCATACATGATCAGGGTGTTGGCACCGGAAATCGTATCTGCCGTCACCTCGGAACGGTTTACTGTGCGAACTTCTTCCAGGCCCTCCAGATAATCTACCAGATCAGCCTGCTTGGATACGTCTGACAGATAGATTTCCAGATTGGCAGAATCTGCCAGCGGGTTCTCCGTAAAACCATCCGCATAACCTTCCAGGTAATCTGCCGAGAAGCTTGCCCACGCTTCATCCGCAGACACATACACAACCTTCGATACCTCGTCCCGCTCCTCAACAGCAACCTTCAGCTGCAGAATCTCATCCTCCGTCGTTCCGGACTGGAAGAATACGGTAACGGATACCCCTTCCTCTGCACTCTGCATCACCGAACGCAGATTGAACAGAACGGAGAAGAACAAGCCGAACATCAGAAGGCAGGCCGAAATGGTTGCAATGGATGCACAGGTATACCCCCTGTTCTTGAACATATTCCGAAAGCTCTGCCCAATTGAATAAAAAATATTACTCATGCCTTAATCCTCGTAATCGTCGTACCCTTCTGCCGCATCCATGTCCTGGTACTCGTACAAGTCATCCTCGTAATCCGAATAATCCTCTGCGCCGGTATCTCTGACAATCTCGCCGCGCTTCATCTCGATGACACGCTTGTGCATCCGATCCACAATTCCGCGGTCATGCGTAACGACCAGCACCGTCGTTCCGGTCTCACGGTTGGCACGCTCGATCAGCTGCATAATCTCCCATGCAGTATCCTGGTCCAGATTACCGGTCGGCTCATCGGCCAGCAGCAGAAGCGGCTTGTTCACCAGTGCTCTTGCCAGGGCAACACGCTGCTGCTCACCACCCGAAAGCTGGGTGACCTGACGCTTATATTTGTCCGCCATACCTACCATCTGCAGCACGCTGGTAACATTGTGCTTCATCTGGTTCTTGGGCACCATCAGGATGCGCTGTGCAAAGGCCACATTCTCATAGACATCGCGGTCCTTGAGCAGACGGAAGTCCTGGAACACGATGCCGATGTTGCGGCGGAATTTAGAAATTTTGCTGTGCCGAATCCGGTTCAGATCATATCCCAGAACGTCGATGGTTCCTGTTGTCGGCGTCAGCTGGCGCATGATCATCTTCAGCAGTGTTGATTTGCCTGATCCTGTCTCGCCGGTGATGAATACAAACTCTCCCTCGTGTACGTCCAGATTCGCCTCAATGACGCCTGCCGCATCCTTGGAATATTGCTTGCTCACGTTGCGCAGGGAGATGACCACATCATCTGCATGCTTGTAGGAATCTCTTCTCATGAATTACCGATTCTCCTGATCCATATACTTCATATACTTCACTACCATCAACGCAATCTTGAAGGTGATGGCGTCCTCAAAGACACGCAGATCCAGTCCGGTGCTCTTCAAAAGCTTGTCCAGACGATACACCAGTGTATTGCGATGAATGAACAGCTGACGGGACGTCTCTGATACATTCAGATTGTTCTCGAAGAATTTATTGATGGTAGTTAAGGTTTCCTCGTCGAACTCATCCGGTTTCTTCTCCTTGAAGATCTCGCGGATGAACATCCGGCACAGCGGAATCGGAAGCTGATAGATCAGTCGCCCGATTCCCAGCTGATTATAGGCAATGATGTCCTTATCCTCGAAGAAAATACGGGACACATCCAATGCCATTCTGGCTTCCTTATAGGAATGACTCAGCTCCTTGATCTCGCCCACAATGGTGCCATAGGCGAGCCGCACATTCTGAATGCCTGCCTGCTGCAGATACTTCATGACGTTCTCAGCGTACTCCGCCAGAGCATCATCCGCCCGTTCGTCCTCCGTATGATGGACAATAACCGTGCTGTTCTCATCCACCTGGGTGACAAAATCACCGCTTCCGGTTCCCAGCTTTTCCTGCAGCGCCACCAGAACATCGTGCTCTCTGGAGCGGCCCCTCTGCGATTCCACGAGCAGAACCACCCGCGGACAGTTAACCTGAATGTGCAGCTTTTTAGCCCGTTCGTAGATATCGATCAGCAGAAGATTATCCAGGAGCAGATTCTTCATGAAGCTGTCCTTGTCGTAATGCTCCTTAAATGCCTCGATCAAACCTTGCAGCTGATACGCCGCCATACGTCCGACCAGCAGCGTGTTGTCACTGCTGCCGTTGATCACCAGAATATATTCCAGCTGATTCTCATCGAACACCTTGAAAAACTGGAACGGCCCGGCCGCCTGTGAATCTGCCGGCGATGCCGCAAATTCCGGGATCGCCGCCGCGGCATCTGCAAATACCGCCTGCGTCGAAACCACCTCGCGCCCGTCTGCATCCATGACGCACACATCCAGATGAGATATGTCGCGAATCCCATCAATGGTACTCTGTAAAACCTGATTTGAAATCATGCCCCCACACTCTTTCTTAAATACACGTACCCATTGCTATGAACGTGTTTCATGAACTGCACATGAAATCACGCCCGTTTCCCCATATAAAATGCATTGTAAAGCACTGTTTAAAAAAAATCTATAAATTTACCCCGGTTGATTTGTGAAAATTGCCCTGCCGGGCAACGCTCGCCAACCGGAAGTGGGTGGTGGAGAGTGTCCGGCTGCGGGCCTTGCGAGGCCTCGGTACTTGCGAGCGTATTTTGCGAGCTTAGTACCGCTAGGTCCGAGGATGGAGCCGAGAGGCGTCCCAAAGCGGACATCTCCACTGCCTGATTCCGGTTGGCGATATTCAGCGCAGGACGATCTGTGTCTCTCCGATCACGATCTTGCCTTCCTTCAAAAGGCGTCCCACGGCGCGTTTGAACTGCGCCTTGCTCATCTGCATTTCTTCCCGGATGAAATCCGGATCCGCCTTGTCCGTGAATGGCAGGACGCCGTTATTTTGCTCCATCTTCTCCAGAATGATGGCAGCATCGGTTCCCATCTGATCCGCCACCGGCTCACGGAGCGTCAGATCGAGCTTCCCGTCTGCACGAACATTGGTAACCCGTGCCTTCACGATGTCGCCGACCTTCAGGTCGCGGACCAGCTCCTTTTTGGGAATCAGCGCAGAATACTGATTGTCCACCGCGACAAAGCGGCCGAAGTTATTGCTCGTCTCATAGACGGTTCCGGTCACTTCATCTCCCTTCTGGTAAGGACTCTGTGAGGAAAGCCACGGATATACGTTCATCGTCGCTGCAAGGCGTCCGCTCTTATCCAGATAGACCGCGCACAGAACGCGCTGGCCTTTCTGTACGTGCTGATCCCGCGGCTGCTCATGGAACGGCAGCAGCAGATCCTTGTCCAATCCCCAGTCGAGGAAGGCACCGATTCGTCCCACCTCGCGCACGGTCAGGATTCCAATCTGATGCAGCGTAAGGAGCGGCTCCTTGCGGGTGGCAATCAGGCGATCCTCGGAATCCTTGTACAGGAAAACCTCAATGCTGTCACCGGCCTTCAGCCCCTCCGGAACCTGCGACTTCGGTAGCAGCACATGCTGGTCCCCCTCCTGTCCGTTCTCCTTCAGGTACACGCCCATCGGCACGGCCTTCTCTACTGTCAGTGTCTGCTTCTCTCCAATTCGGAACATATTGCTCTCTTCGTCCTTTCTTTTCTACGCGCGTCCTCACGCGGTATGATGCAATCCCGTCATTCCGGGTACTATTGTGTAAGATTCATCGGGCAGCACTCTGTTTGTTGCCTGTGTGAACAGGTATGGTGGCTCCCGCATGCGCCATGCCGTTGTGCATCAGCTCCGTCTCGTAAACTCCACAGCCGCAAAGGTATCCCCTTCCCGGTTATTCAGCAGCACCAGCGTCTTCTCCGGCGTGTCCGCAGCCTGATATACCGTCGGAACAATGAAATCATCCAGGAATGCCTGTTTCCGGTACTCCACGCGAAGCCTTGCAATCTCTTCGTCCTTCGGTCCGTACGCCATTGCAAGCCGCACATACTGCCCGTTATTCACGTGATGATTGCTGTCCAGGAACTGCTCCGTGATCTGAATCGGCGACGCCCGGAAGATTTCGTCTTCCTTCGTCACGCGGATCTTCCGCGGCAGGTATTCCATATCAAATTTCGGATGCAGTTCATACGCATCCGTGATCTTTTCGTCCACGCGGGCCGGCATCCCCTTTTCCATATCCATCAGGGACCAGATGGAATTGGCGTTGACCAGACGTTTCCCGTCTGCCGTCTCCATCATGAAATTGCGCAGTCCCATGAAACCCTTCAGTTCATAGGGCGAGGTTCCGGTCACCACCGCATCTCCCAGCGCCGGGAGCTCTTCGATGTCGATCTGCCAGTAATTCACCAGCCAGGCCCAGTGCCGTTCTGTCAAATACGGAATCCCAACGCCCAGATCCTCCGACTGAAAGGTGGAGCAATCCTGAAAATAATCGATCAGCGATTCCATCTTCAGCTTGCTGTTCTGATTGGTCTCGCTGAAGCGAATCCGTCCTGCAAAGGTGTACATTCAATTTCTTCCTTTCACTCTGAAAAGCCTGCCGGCTCGCCGCATTATAACACAACAGGCCGACAGGCTTCATGGTACCACGTTCATTCGGAGCCTATTATAAAATGTATCTGTTACTGTAAAAATCCCGGACAGCGGCTGCGTAGATGGGCGAGCTTGCTCTCACAGACGCGCAGACATTGGACAGGTTAGCATACATGAGCAAAAAGAAAGCTGCGTAGCAGCGATTTTGCGAATGGGCTCTGAATAGTTACGCTTATACAATCGGCGTCACTCGCTCAGCTGATACACCACTGTCACGCTGGCAGAAACGGTAT
>CAYLUU010000106.1:0-7961 GCA_964386925.1 uncultured Sarcina sp.
CTTCCTACTCATTTGATTCCCTCATTATTAGTATCTGCTTAGGGAAACGCTGATTAAAGCATTTTCCCTTGCAAATCCGTGCGATCCACCGGAGGTTTCTAAGGAAATGCTGATTTAATCAGCGTTTCCTTAGTCCCCGGCAGTTTCTCCGCAACACGGTCCAAGATAGGAGAAGATGCAGATAAACGAAAAAGAAGCGCCCCTGCCTGCCAGGAACGCTTCCATTCGTCTCATATCTATGCCCTGCGAATCCGCATAACCGGCTGCGCTTGTTCGAAATCCGCCCCGGTTCTCATCAGAACAGGCTCATGTTCAGCAGAACTGCCAGAACAAAGAACACAACGCACAGTGCAATCGTTGCCTTAACCAGATGTCCCTCAACAGAACGTCCCTTGTTCTTACCCCAGTAGGTATCTGCAGCGCCGGCAATCGTGCCCAGTCCCTGAGATTTGCCTTCCTGCATCAGAACGATAACAGTCAGCACGATGCTGACAATGATAAGAACAATGGTTAAAATCCAGCGAATAATACTCATCTTGACTTCCTGACCTTATTTCTATAATTTAGTTTCTGTAGCTGTATGTAAGACTATCATGCTTGCATACAAGGCAGATTATAGCAAAGGACACATACCGTGGCAAGCAAAAAACAAACCGCCTTTTCCATCATCACCGCACTTGGCATCGCTTTCTTCCTGATGCTGTTCCTCACAAGGTCTTCCTTCCTGTACCCTTATAACAACTGGGATGACTCCAACAGTTATTTTTCCATGGGCAAATCCATGTTTCATGGGACGTTGATCTATCGGGATCTGTTCGATCAAAAGGGGCCGTATCTGTATTTTCTGTACGGACTCTGTTCTCTGATCTCCCGCACCACCTTCCATGGTGTCTTCCTTATGGAAGTCATCTGGGCAGCTGCGGATCTTCTTCTGCTGCAGAAGATTATGAGGCTCTTCTGCAGGAAAAATATCGCACTGATCCTCTCGCCCATCCTGCTCTCCTACATGTTCGCATCGAAGAGTTTCTATTGGGGCGGCTGTGCCGAGGAGCTGTGTCTTCCATTCCTGCTCTACCCGCTGTATTTGCTGCTGGATACACTGAAAGGTTCCACCTCCTCATATATTCCGCAAGATGCAAGCTCCGGCTCTTCCTATCCTGAATCTGCACATGATTTCGCACCGGCTCATGCAGCGAAGGCTCGTACGGCTCATTTTGCAGCACGAACCGTCTTCCTGGCAGGCCTTTGCTGCGGCTTCGTCTTCTGTGTAAAATTCACATTGATGGGATTCTTTCTGGGATTCGCGATCATTGTGATTCTGACCTGCCGCAGTGCCGGCGAATTCTTCCGTCTGGCCGGCGCGTACCTTGCCGGCATCGTCATTCCATTCATTCCGTGGCTCGTGTACTTTGGCATTACAGGCGGTCTGGATGACTGGTACCGGGTCTACATTTACACGAATGTGTTCCTCTACTCCGATTTCGGCGCCAACTCGCACGGTGCCTCTGTCGGACAGAAAATCTATGATCTTGCGAAGATTCTGTATTGGCTGGTGCTCGACAACATTCAATATTACGTGTTCATCATTCTTGGTATGCTGTGGTTTCTGATTCGGAAAGGGACTTCCCGGCTGATGCGGTTTCTCCCTGTTCTGCTCTTCGGATGCACCTTCCTGTTCATCTATATCGGCGGCGCACATCTTCCTTACTACGCACTGCCATTAACCGTGTTCGCCGTCCTCGGCATGAGTGGGATCGGACATCTGCTGGAAATCATCTTCACTGCGAAGGCAAGCAATACCAGTTCTAATTCAGAAGCGCAGCAGGAAGCCAATAGCGACGATATCGATGATGCGAACGAAGAGTTGTTGGAATTGCTGCAGGCAGAGCAGGAGGATTCAGCAGTTTGCACGAATTCCGAAGCATCCATTCAGCCATCCAATATTGAAAAAAAGGATCCAACCAACCAGCCAAAGCAAGCCAATCACTTTTTAAAGAAAGCCTGCATAGTGATTCTGCTGCTCATTTCCTGTAGAAAGTCCCTCCGGATTTTCTCTCGGTTCAGCTGGAACGCAGATTACCTCGGTGTCTCCCGCGACCAGGTGTTCCTGTCGAAATTCACAGAGGACATCAACAACGACCGTGCTGCCGGTCTCGTTGACGCCGAGAACACCACGCTCCTGAACATTGGCTGTCTGGATGCAGGACTTTACAACGCCGCAGACATTTATCCCACCTGCTACTGGTTCCAGACGCAGACTCTCCCAGGGGATGAGGTCACCGATTCGCAGCTCTCCTACATCACAGATGGACTTGTGGATTATGTCCTGGCAAGAGATACCTACCCTGATGAAATCTGGGACAATTACGAGCTCATCGATACTTTCCATCAGGAACTGATGCCGCAGGCTTTCGATTACTATCTGTTCCGTAAGAAATCCTGAAGGAGCTAAGGAAACATATTCGTTTCCCATTGAATCGATTGCCTTAATTACAAAAATCCCCACTTCGCTGATCAAACGAAGCGGGGATTTCATTTTATAGATTTCCAGTTTCCCATTCTGCCGGCCGCGGTGCAAGGCGGAATGGAATAATCCGGCAATAATCAGCTGCTGTGCAGCCGTTGTCCGGGATTTTAATGCATTACATCTTGCTGACAGCGGATGCCAGTCTGGATACCTTGCGGGAAGCAGTGTTCTTGTGGAACACGCCCTTGCTCTCAGCCTTCTCGATTGCAGAAGTTGCTGCGTTCAGAGCCTCTGCTGCTGCAGCCTTATCACCAGTCTCTACTGCAGAACGAACCTTCTTTACAGCAGTCTTAACGCCGCTCTTTACAGCCTTGTTAGCCTCAGCCTTCTTTGCGCTGGTGAGAACTCTCTTCTTGGCAGATTTGATGTTTGCCATTTGTCAATTACCTCCATTACCTATATCAACACGTGTTATCGATTTGGGTCGCGATGCAACGCAGAATCCGGACACGGCAGCTCCGCGCGCATACGTTCATACTATACAGACAGACAAGAGCCTTGTCAATCAAAAAATAAAGGCAGCCGCTTCTGTCCTTCGGAGAAGTCCAGAGGAAATTTCATGATCGCCATTTCTTATACGGACACCTGCCGTCTTTTCGTGCAGCCCGCAGTTCTACATAGCAGCCGCAGGCATTGCAGGTTCCCTTCGACAGATAGTCGCATTCTCTGCAAACGTCAAGCCGCGCCCCATACGCATCCGGCGCCGCCTTCTCGCTTCGATCCATCAGCTGTAGGAGCCGCCCAATGTCCTTCTCATACTGTTCTGGATTAATCTCCTCCAGAAGGCAGCGAATGCAGTGTTCTCTTCCGCTCATGATTTTATGATCACTCTTCTGACGATTCCTTCACATTACCATTGCCAGGGAAACACTTTCATCAATGCCTCCATGCCACAATTCCGGATGATGAATCCGTATTCCTGATGGTTTATCACTGAATTGTCAGCTTCACAACCGAGCAAGCCGGAACCGTCAGGCTGCAGCCTCTCTCTGTGAGCTCGATACCGGTCAGTTCCTTCTCTGCAACGACATTCGGCTCTTCAAAAGTGTTGTGTGCATGCATCTCTTCCGTCACAACACGGCCTTCCACCTTCACAGGCTTGCGCTCCGTCAGCTCCAGCGTTACCGGATAGCTCTTCTCAGCATCCATGTTGGCGATCGTCACCGTGATCACGCCGTCCTTCTCCGATACCGACTCAGACAGGGCAGGAACCGGATGCTCCTCCGTTCCGGCCTCGCCGTTCTCGAGCAGCAGGGAATCTAACAGCTCTCCATCCTGGTGATCCTTATACATATGGAACACGTGATAGGTAGGCGTCAGAATCATTTTCTCACCATCCGTCAGAATGACAGACTGCAGAACATTGATCATCTGTGCAATGCAGGCCAGCTTCACACGATCGCAGTGCTGATTGAAAATATTCAGTGTAACGCCGGCAATCAGTGCATCCCGCATCGTGCTCTGCTGATACAGGAATCCAGGATTGGTTCCGGGCTCTACATCATACCAGCCGCCCCACTCATCGAACGAGAAGCCGACCTTTTTCTCCGGATCAAAGGTATCCAGAATATCACCGTGCATCTTCAGCAGCTCTTCGGTATAGAGCGTTCTCTCCATCGTCTGATAGAACATCTCCTTCGAGAACTCTGTTGCAGATCCCTTGTGATCCCATCCGCCCGGATGCACATAGTAGTGAATACTGATGAGATCCATAAAGCCATGGTAGGCAGGTCCTGCCGGCTCTGCAAAGCATGTCTCCAGTACCTTCTGTGTCCAGTTGGTGTCCGCCACGTTCGGGCCGCCGCATACCTTCCGGAACGGCTTGTCCGGATTGTACTGACGGCAGTAGGTCTGGTAACGGCGATACAGGTTGCCATAGTACTCCGGCGTCATGTTGCCGCCGCAGCCCCAGTTCTCATTGCCGATGCCAAAATAATCCACGGTCCACGGCTCCTCGTGTCCGTTCGCCTTGCGCAGCTCCGACATGGGTGACACGCCGTCAAAGGTCATGTACTCAATCCACTCCGACATCTCCTGCACCGTTCCGGAGCCCAGATTTCCGTTAATGTAAGTCTTACAGCCGAGCTGCTTTGTCAGCTCGAAGAACTCGTGCGTACCAAAGCTGTTGTCCTCCAGAACGCCGCCCCAATGGGTGTTGATCATCTTCTTACGCGTTTCCTTCGGTCCGATGCCGTCTCTCCAATGATACTCATCGGCAAAGCAGCCGCCCGGCCAACGCAGCAGCGGCACATTCATTTCCTTCAGTGCATTCACCACATCCGTGCGCATACCGTTGACATTCTCAATGCCGGAATCCGGACGAACATACAAACCCTCGTAAATGCCGCGTCCCAGATGCTCCGAGAACTGCCCCTGAATTTCCGGGTTAATATGTCCCTTCTTCTTCAGCTCGTTGATTACAATTTTCGCCATGTACCCCTCCTAGATATTGTGTCATGCTGTTATGTCGAAAACTTCCTACCGCTCACTATACATCACGCCGCGGTCCTGTCAATCCGTTTTCATCACCTCTTATCCCGATCAATGAACTCCAGCGCAATTGTCCCGACTGCGATATACAACGCCGAGAATCCGAGCAGCACGCCCCAGCAATGCAGCAGATTGGACGGTGTTGACGCATACAGTACATTCGTCAGAGATGCCGCCGCCTTACTCTGGAATTCGGATACCAGGTTATTTTCCTTCATATATTGCACGAGGAGCTTGCCTTCCTCACTCTGGTTGGCAATCTTCGTAAACTGCCTCCAGGCTGAGGTCGACGGCAGAGTGTTGTACCTTGCCTGCGCGCACATAGCGCGAATCCCCCATTTGGAAACCGTGATATCCGCGAGCTTTGCCACCTTTCCGCTTAGCGGGAAGGCAACATCGGAGAACAGCATCTGTACCATCAGTAGGAACGGTATGATCGTCATGGCCGTTGTGGTATTCCGAACCAGACAGGAAACCATGAGGGCCAGCATATCTGCCGAGAAGGTAATCAGGAACAGCGTGATTCCGAACTCAAACCTGGTATTCAGGAAGAACACGCCGGTTTCCGGATATACCAGTCCCTTCCAGGCGAAAATCGACTGGAATATCAGCACCTGCAACGCACAGATCGCCGCCTGATAAATAACCTGTGCTGCCATATAGGCAGTGATGTGCAAGCCGGCACGATGTTCTCTCTTGACGATGTCGCGTTCCTTGCAGACCATCTGAATGGAATTGAAGAATCCATTCCAGATGCAGACACAGCCAAAGGCCAGTCCGCCGAGCTTAGCGCCTTCCATGGATTGGAACATATTCAGGCCAACGACATAGCTCACGAGGAAAGCGATGACTGCAGCCATCACCAAAACCACCCAGTGCTTTTCGAGAACGAAAAGCCGCAGGAGCTTTCCAAGGTAAATCCCGGTCTGTTCGATATGTCCTGCATGCCCGTATTCGGTCCCCAGTGCAGCCGCCTTCTCCTGTTTGTTTTTGCGAAAAACATTTTTTAAAGAGAATTTCTCCTTGGCTTTATCTGACGCTCCTGCATCCGCATTCTCCCCCGCCTCTGCTTCAGATGTATGGATTTCCTTCCACGCCTTCTCTTTGTCAGTATATGCTCTGTGCTTGCGGTATTTCTCGATAAAATAATCCGCCTCTCCCAGTCCTCCCTCAGAAACCGAATTGATGGATCGAACGACCTGTTCCATCGTCTCAACCTCGAAGAAGCTGCGGCATTCCGAAACAGTTCCGAAAAAGGCCAGCTGCCCAATATGCTCCTTGCCGCCCTTCGCCAGCACGATGACCTTATCGAACAAATCTGCGGCCCGATCCGGCTGGTGGGTAATAACCATGACAATTCTGCCCTCCCGGGCAATCGCCTTCAATCGCTCCATCAGATCCCTTGCCATGACGCCGTCCAGACCGGAGTCCGGCTCATCCAATATAAAAATTGTCGGATCTGCAATGTATTCCACGCAGATGGACAGGCGCTTTCTCTGACCTCCGGAGAGTTTGGAAACAGGTTCATTCTCCAGCTCACTTAGGCCGAACATCGCCAGTGTCTGATGCACGCGTTCACGCTTCTCTGCCTCAGGGATCTCCGCCGGCAGGCGCATCTGCGCTGCATTCAGCAGAGTTGCCGCCACCGTATCCTCTCCGCGCATCAGATCCGACTGCGGCACGAATCCAATTTTATATTTGATGTCATTATAGTCGCGATAGAAATCCACATCTCCGCGCCGGATACTGGCCTTCGCCTTCTCGTAGCCGGTAACGGCATTGACAAACGTTGTTTTGCCGGCACCGGAACCTCCCAGGATGAGAACCATCTCACCCGGTTTGATTTCCAGATTGATATCCTTGAGCAGAGTTTTCTTGTTAAAGCCGGAAAGGACCGTTCTCTCATCAATGCAGATCGATAACGGAACAGCTGTATCCGATTCCGGAATGCTGTAGATCAGTCTGGAGCCCTCGAACAAAAAGGTGGTATTGCCCAGTTCCACGGAGTCATCCATCTTCAGTTCACACGGTCCGCTGACCTTTCTGTCATTGACAAAGACCTGCTCCGAATGCAGCTCCTTGATACTCCATTTCCCGTTCTCCAGGCCAAGGTCGATGACATCCTGCTCATCCTTTGGCTTGTCCACATCTGTGGCATCCATGATCTGCACGGTATGCCCTGCTTCGCTATTCGAGTTCACACTTGAACCTGTTCCCGAAACAGCCCCCGTAGTAATGTTCGGATCACCAGCCGAGTAAGTGCTCGAATCATCACCCGCATTGCCATTCAGTTCAATGACGCGCCAGCCTGCTGAGATCGGTGCATCCTGGCGGAACAGAATGGTCATGGTTCCATCCTGCCCGTTCAGATGAATGGATGAGAAATCATGCAGCTTTCTGCGTTCTCCCTTCGGAATGGATTCACCTGCAATCGTAATGATGGCGCCTCCGTCCGTCAGCGTTTCACAGTACCAACTATCCTTCTCCTTCACAAGGCGCAGCTGCTCCTCAGCCAGAAAAGGATAATCCAGTAAGATTCTTCCCTCTCTTCGCTCTGCACGCTCTCCTCGTCCGATCACCGTACTCCCGCTCAGTACCAGCTGTCTGGGTTCCTGATTGTTTGCAAAAAAAACGATCTGTCCCTCTGCGCGTTCCATTTATGATGCTCCTTACTGCTTCAAAAACAACCTGTCTCAACCGATCCGTGCCGTGATGTCCACACCCACAGCATCAATACTACAGCCAGCTACATCCACCGATGTACCGCTCTTTCGATTCTCATACACTCTCCCCTGTACAACAAAAATCCGAACCGATCTTCTGTTCGAAGATCCTGTTCGGATTTTACTCAGCCAATGCCGGAGAAGGGACTCGAACCCTCACTCCCTTTCAGAAAACAGATTTTGAGTCTGTCGCGTCTACCATTCCGCCACTCCGGCAAAAC
>CAYLUU010000107.1:0-1451 GCA_964386925.1 uncultured Sarcina sp.
ACAGAAGAAAAGATTTTAGTAACTGCAGAGGATCTGTGTGGCAACACGGAGCAAGGGGCGCACATCGTGCGCAGCGAGGGGGAAACAACATGAGCATGCAGGAAGAGAACTATACACCATGGATTGAGCAGCGGGCCGACCCATACGTCACCAACGAGCACGGGGGCAAATACTATTTCACCGCATCAGTGCCGAGCTATGACAAGATCATTCTGCGCTGTGCGGACACACTGGATGGCCTGCAGAACGCAGAGGAGAAGACCATCTGGACCAAGCACGAATCCGGCGATATGAGCCAGCACGTCTGGGCACCGGAGATTCACTACCTGTTCGGCGGATGGTACATCTATTTCGCTGCCAGTGACAAGGATGACATCTGGAAGCTGCGTCCCTACGTATTAAAGTGCGAGGGCGAGGATCCTATGACCGATCCATGGGTGGAGCTGGGCAAAATGAAGCGTTCCGAGGATGACGAATTCTCCTTCGAGGCTTTCTCGCTGGATGCCACGGTATTCGAGGACGGCGGCAGCTGGTACTATGTCTGGGCCGAAAAGGTGAGCGTGGGGCGGCAGATTTCGAATCTGTACATCGCCCGCATGAAGAGCGCCAACGAGCTGGCCACCGCGCAGGTGCTCCTGACGACACCGGATTACGACTGGGAGCGGCATGGCTTCTGGGTAAACGAAGGCCCCGGAGTTATCAAACACGGCGGAAAATTATTCCTGACCTTCAGCGCCAGCGACACCAGCCCGGCTTACTGTGTGGGGCTGCTGATTGCAAAAGAAGGCGACGACCTTCTGGATCCGAGATCCTGGGAGAAGCTGCGCCATCCGGTGCTCAAGAGCGATCCGGCACGCGGCCTGTACGGCCCAGGACACAATTCCTTTACGAAGGACGCCGACGGGAACGATGTGATCATCTACCACGCCCGGACGACGGACAAGCTGATCTGCGAGGATCCGCTGTATGACCCGAATCGTCATACGATGCGCGGAATTGTGGAATGGGATGCAAACGGAATGCCGGTATTCCAGTGACGGGCAGATGGGACTGAGGAGCAAATCACTGAGCCTGCGGACAAATGAGGAAATATTAGAAAAAGGATTCACTTCAACTGAACAAAGGCAGAAAGCGCCGGGAGAATCTACTCCTGGCGCTTTTTTTGAGCACCATTTGCGTAGGAAAGTGCTGATGAAAGCATTTTCTACAATGGATTTGCGCTGAGAAGTGCTGATGAAAGCGTTTTCTACGATGGATTTGCACTGTGAAGCAGTAGAGATGGGAACATTGTCTGATGGAGTGGAGGTCATGATTTCCATCATAACTTACATTATTTTTAAGTAAAAGATGTTTACGCGGTCCGCAGATGTTGCTACACTGAGAACAGTTTCATAATGCTAACGGGGGAGAGAACACTGGCATGAACGGTGTACACCCTCTGACATAGCAGC
>CAYLUU010000107.1:1551-7689 GCA_964386925.1 uncultured Sarcina sp.
TCCGGACAGGGCGGCAGCACAGACACTGGAGCAAACGGCTCTCGGACTGGATCCAGCCAGCCTGGCACCACCGGCAGTGAATCCGCAGGATCAGGCTCCGGAGAGGGAACTTCAGACGGTACCGGTGCGTCAGACGGATCTGCAGGAGGTGGCACAGGAACAGGATCGAACAGCTCCCAGGGAACAGCGAACGGGAGCGCGAATGCAGGGAATGGCGGCTCCGGTTCCGGCGCAGGAGAGGCAAACGGAACAGGGAGCAGTACGGCTGGCACCTCTGGCAGTGGCGTTACAGAGAACCCGGAGAATGGCGGCTCTGGCTTAACGTCTGGAACAGGCAGTACGACTGCAGATACGGGCGCAGGAATGTCTGGCTCCGGGAAGGGAAATGCCAACGGAACAGGGACAGGAGACAGCAAGGATCCTGTCGACCTGACGGAACTGGAGAACGTGGCGGTCGAATTCGAGCTGAGCGACTGGTGGATTCTGGGAGATAATGGCGATAAGATCACGGTTTCTCCGAAGGAGACAACGAAGAGCGCAGCTGATGCGACTGGTGCCGCTTCAACCGGTGACGATTCCTCAGATAGTGCTGATTCCTCGGGGAAGGACGATTCCGCTGCACAGGGGCAGACCGATAGCAACGGAGAAGCCGAGGAGACCGACGATTCTGATCTCCTCTATATCTACGACTTTTATGCAGAGGATTATTCTCCGGAATACCAGCTCGGTTTCGATGTAAACCTTCATATTAATATGGAGGACTCAGACCACGAAATTCAGACAGGGGATTATGTGACCTTTACCCTTCCTGCAGAATTCGAGAATCTGTCGGTCGAGACAGAGGAGGAAGAGGATGCAGCTGTCTGGACATGCCAGACACAGGAGCAGGACTCTGGAGAGTACAAGGTAACCCTCACACGGAAGGAAACGACGGACGATAAAGAGCTGACAGAGACGCTTCATATCTCCTTTGGCCTGGAGAAGGCGCTGGAGGCTGGAGAAGGGATCTGCTTCCTCGATGTGTTCGGTAAGTCCTATAAGCTTGACCTGCTGGGAGTGACGGATGAACCGACAACGGCGGATGAGACCCACACATCAATCGAAACCTTCAAAATCTCCGGAAGTGTCGATATTAATGACAAGGACTGGAGCGAACTGGTACGTCCGAAGGCATTTGATCAGCCGATTCGAGTTACGCAGACCTACGTTGTTACAGATGCAGATACCGGAGAATCGCAGGAAGTAACAACTACCTACGATACCCAGAACAGTGAACCCGGTGGAAACTTCTACCTGAAATTCACGCATGACGGAAATGGTGCCGGTGATTTTGAGATCACAAATGTTCCGAAGAAGGTGCAAGGCTCTGATGGGAAACTGCACGATGTGACCAGCTGCACTGTGAACATCGAACCGACGCTGCCCTATTACCAGGCTACGGGATTCACAATTACGGAAGAAAACGACAACATCAGTTCCTCTACAACGGTACAGGTGTCAGGCACGCTGCATCTGAACTTGAAGACACAGAACCTGACGCTGCAGCCGACCATTGTCCCTACGGATTCCTCATCGACCACGACCTTCCCGATGAAGGTTCAGTTTAAGAATACGGTTACCAATACGACTGCCGTCTCTGCCTGGGATGATAGTAATAAGAAAACAAAGACCTATAAGCCAACTGCGGTAAGTTCATCTGTTATCTACGTCCCGGTTGGTCTTACGTACACCGTGACCCAGGATGCAGTAGACGGATATCGTCTGGACACCTCTTATCAAACTGTGACTGCAGCGACGGGAGAGAGTGAATCAACGGAAACGAAGACGGTGACATCCACCGGCAGCGCATCCGGAACCATCACTGCCGGAACGAACGTTACGGTGACAACGAAGAACTACAACCAGAACCAGACGGTGACCTTCGATGTTGAATGGAAGGACAATGAGAATGCCAATCGTCCGGAACTGACAAAAGAAAATTTCCAGCTGCAGTATAAGATCGGCGATGGTACCTGGACGAATCTGGACGAGACACAGTATTCGACCCTCGGAATTGATGGAAAGGATCCTTCGAAAGTGCCGACCTTCGATGCGTCCAACAAAGCACTGAATCAGTATTCCTATAAGAACCTGCCGGCTGCGGATGCAAACGGCAATGAGATCACCTACCAGGTTGTGGTGAAGGAGGAGCCGGCCAATACAGCTAAGAACATCAGCTATACCAGCTCCTACACGGACAGCATGGATAGCGATGGAACGACCGGCAGACGCAAATTCACCTTTGAGGAGCAGACTGTCTTCCAGGCAACAATCAGCTGGAATGATTCTGACAAGGGAGAGAATGATCGCCCGCAGGAGTCGGACGTCCTGAGCAAACTGAAGCTCTATCGCCGCACGACAGGTGGAAACTATGAGCTGGTGAAGGGGAGCCTCAGTGAGAATGAAAAGGGTGTGACCCTCACCGACAACAAGGACGGAACCTGGTCGGTGAGTATCACAGGAAACGCCAGATACAACGACAGCAATCAGGAGTACGATTATGTCCTCGTGCAGGGATCCATTGATACGCTTACTAATGCTGTCACGCAGACGGAACTGAATACCAATTACAAAACCTACTACGACAACGGAACCGGTAGCTATGCCAACGATACGGCCCTCTGCCATAACGGCGGCACGATCACAGAGGTCCTGTACGGAACCGTGGATTTCCAGGCGACCAAGACCTGGAAGGACCCGGATGGAACAACAGATCGCCCGACGTCGACCGTTACCCTGTGGCGATATACGAAAACCTCAGCAGAAAGCATCGATGATGCCTATAACAACGGCAAGGCCGCACAGGTTGTGTTCCAGACAAAGGACGCAGGCGGCAATGTGAAGGAGAACATTGTCAGCTACAACCTGAAGGGCACCGAGAATACAGAAAAGATCAAATTCAACAGCACCACCGTTTCCGGCCTGCCGGAGGGATATCAGTTCCCGCTGTATGACGATCATGGCCGGGAGTATGTATATTTTGTCCGCGAGACGCTGAGCGGAACGAGCGCAGACGAGTATGCGGTCAGCTACGGCGGGACCAATGCAAGCAGCACGAATGCAAAAGGAACTGACACAGACGAGACCGGCGAGACGAATGGGACCGTAACGCTTACGAGCGGCACACCGAACGGCGGCACCATCACCAACACGCGCCGCAAAAAAGAAGCTGTTGCCATCACCAAGATCTGGAAGAATCCGTCCGGACTGGATGCCATCAAGGGCGTTTCCGTGCAGGTGGCAATCGAGGCCAGCGCCGACGGCGGTAAAACCTATGATGAGCTGACGGTTTATTCCGATACGCAGAACTCCTATACGGTTCTGGGCGGAGACGACAAAACAAATGCGCAGACCATTACCGGCTTCTCCGCTGCTGTTTCGCAGAAGGAGAAGGTTTACTATGTCAACACCTGCAATGCGGAGGGGAAAGCCTATGACATGACAACCGCGCGGATTACGGAGACCGTGACCGGGGCGGATGGAACAACGTGGACAACGAAAACCGCGAACGGCGAGACGACGGTTACCGATGCAGATGGGAATCAGTACACGGTGACGACCTCATATACGGGGACGAGCACGCTGGCGAATGGCATGCAGCAGTACCGCTATACACAGACGAACACCATCTCGGCAAAGCGTGACTACGCGCTGATCAAGGAGTGGGACAGCTCCATTAGTGATGAGGCAATCGCGGATATCGCGAGCATCAATTTCAAGCTGGAACGCCGCACGACCAAGGTGAACGCGGATGGATCGCAGGCAGACTATAAAGTGGTGTTGAATCCGGACAACGAGTCTGGATATTGGACGGTCAGCAGTACGGACGCCAGCAACGGTAATAGCCGCAGCTGGAAGACAACATACAGCGGCCTTGAGAAGTATGATGCAGACGGCTACGAATATTACTACCGAGCAACCGAGGTGAGCATTGTCACCGAGAGCGGCGAGGTCAAAACGTTAAGTGATTATGGCTGGGCAACGACCTATTATCGTTCCCTGGATCAGACGAGAGCGGTGAACTACAAGCCGATAGGAGAGGGCAGAGGCTTTATCACCGTCAGTAAGGTTTGGCAGGACAACGGAGACAGCGAGCGGAAGGACGTTGTCATCCGTGTTTATAAGAAGGCACAGCTGAAGGCGGCACTGGAGGCGTGGAAGGAGCAGAATACTGACGCATCCGATGCCACGATCGTGAACCTCGACAGCCTGACGAATGGTACGGAGAGCGGGAAGCTGAACTGCTATTCAACCAGCCTGATGTCCGGCAGTCAGTATACGGCTTATGTGAACTATGCTGCGATCGATGCGGCAATAGATCCGAGCGGGGATAAGACGGGTACATTAAGGGATTACATCGTGCTGGAGTATACCGTCGGGGCTACGGAAGGTAACGAAAAGGCACAGCCGGCGCAGTACACCTATGGTCAGTTGTTGGCTGCAGCGAACAGTGAGAATGGGAACTATTCCGTATCGGGCACGGTGAGCAATGCAAGCCGCGAGTACAAGGTAGCAACGGCTGCGAGCAGTGACGGAACCGTAGTCTTCACCAATACCCGAGTCGGTCAGTCGGCGATCAATGTGACAAAGAAATGGGAGGATGATCAGAACGCAGAGGGACACCGCACATCCTCCATTGAGTTCCAGCTCTATCGGGACGGGGTAAAATATACGGACATTCCGTCCAGCGTTTCCGTGCAGGCAGGCCTTACCGGAGAGGATGGAAAGGTGACGACGGATGCGAACTGCAAAGTGGAACTGAATCGTAACACTGGAATTGTTACTGTTACAGCGAGTGATGCGGCGAATAACACAGCAGAGAAGTGGACCTTCACGATCACCGGATTGGATATGTTCTCCGAGACAGGAGTTCCCTACAGCTATAACGTGGATGAGCTGACAGGAGAGACCGTAACATCCGACAAGGCAGATTCTGCAGACACTGAGACAAATGCGGCAGCCAATGATTCGTCAGATACTGACGGAAGTGGTGCAGGTGACACTGCTGCCAGCAGAAACACAGTGACGGCTGCCTCGAGCTACACATATGTGCAGAAGAAAACCCAATCTGACGTGACCGAGGGCGACGGCAAGTCACAGCTCTATAGCTTCGAATTCGAGAACACGATCACCGGTACCACCAGCCATACGGCTTATAAGTATTGGAAGGACAGCGGCATTGGTACAGAGACCCGGCCGGATCTGTATATCCGTGTTTATCGGTATCTGCTGGATGACAAGAATGAGAATACGACTACAGCTGTTGATAAGCTGAAATCCTACGAGGAATACAAGGACGCGAAGGATCCTGTCTGGACGGCGGAGTCGGAGGATACATCCTCTGAAGCATATGCAGCCGACGATGTGCACGGCTACAACTGGAAGATCACGGTCACGGACCTGCCGCAATATAACGATGAAGGTAAGGAATACGTCTATGTCTTCACCGAGGGCATGAACAATGACGGCAAGAACGTATTCGGACAGTATGTCAGCACGGCAGAGACGAAGACCAGAGGAACACAGAGCGGATCGCAGTCCGGAGAAACGAGCGAAGAACAGAAAGAGCAGGCGGATGGGAATGTGTCCGGAACAGGCACAGCTGCTTCGGCAGATACCTATGAGGTGTTCACGAATACAATCACCGGCTACATGACCGTAAAGGGCAACAAGACCTGGACCGGCATTACGAGCTACAAGCTGGGCGACGATGACCTTCCGGATCCGGAGATCACCATATACCGCACAACGGACAGCACAATCACGAATCTGCAGAGCAAGACGACGGCAGAAATTGCCAGCATGGTTGCTGATAACAGTATTATCCAGATCGGGACAACGAAGCTGTCGGGCTCCGGGAAAACCTCATATACCTTCCCGGCTACGGATTCAGATGGGAAGATATCTGATGCTGATTTGACTGCCCTGCAGCCGGCAATCAACGCAGGGTATGTTTGCGAGGTCAACAATAACGGCAGTACAACGTACCAGCTGCCGAAGTTCGATGAGAACGGCAATCGATACTATTATCTGGTAAGAGAGACGCTGGCGGATACTGTTTCCAGTCAGCTGTACAACGAGATCAACGACAACGGAACG
>CAYLUU010000108.1:0-7535 GCA_964386925.1 uncultured Sarcina sp.
TCTGCCGCCACCCTGTCTCAGGCAGATGCGCGTATATAATGATTATGGAAAGGCAGGACATCATGAGCACACAGACAATCGGATTCATCGGACTGGGCAACATGGCAAAGGCCATTATCGGCGGAATTCTCCACGATGAGCTGGTAGAGCCGCAGAACATCATCGGATCGGCTGCGACACAGGAGACAATGGATGCTGCGGCAGATCAGTACGGCATCCGCATTGAGAAATCCAACAAAGAGGTGGCAAAAAAGGCAGATCTGATCGTTCTTGCCGTGAAGCCGGTAGTGCTGCCGGTTGTCATTGAAGAAATCCGTGAGGTTGTAGATGAGAGCAAGCTGGTGCTGTCGGTTGCAGCGGGCAAGACTACAAAGTGGCTGTCCGAGCAGTTCGAGCACCCGGTGAAGATCATCCGCTGCATGCCGAATACACCGGCCCTGGTGCAGGAAGGGTGCTCAGCCATTTGCCGCAATTCGAATGTCAGCGATGAGGAGCTGGACGAAGTGATGCGTGTGGTTTCGAGCTTTGGCCTGGCAGAGGTCGTGAGCGAACGGCTGATGGATACTGTGGGAGCGGTCAGCGGATCATCGCCGGCCTATGTGTTCATGTTCCTGGAGGCACTGGCAGACGCCGGTGTGAAGGGCGGCATGCCGCGCAAGCAGGCGTACCGATTCGCAGCACAGACAGTGATGGGAAGTGCCAAGCTGATGCTGGAAACCGGAAAACACCCCGGAGAGCTGAAGGATATGGTATGCTCTCCCGGAGGGACTACCATCGAGGGACTGGAAGCATTGGAGAAGGACGGCTTCCGTGCGGCGGTGATGGATGCGATTGATGCCTGCATCGAGAAATCTGCTAAACTGTAACTAGTCAGAGCTACTCCGAATAGGAGAAGATGCCATCGGGCATCTTCGAGTATCGTTTTGCGAATGGGCTCTGAATAGAAGAGGCCTGCAGGTGAGAGAGTCCGCGGAGCACCGCGGGGAAAGGAATGAGATATGTCGATTGTGTTAGTGATTCTGTTAATCGTAATTTTGGCACTGGTCGCTGTGAATATCCGTATCGTGCCGCAGGGCTATGTGTTCGTGATTGAGCATCTGGGTAAATACAAGACCTCCTGGCCGGCAGGACTGCATGTGAAAATCCCCGTCCTGGAGAGAGTGGCGAAGACCATCAGCCTTAAGGAGCAGGTGCTGGATTTTCCGCCGCAGCCTGTGATTACCAAGGATAACGTTACCATGCAGATTGATTCTGTGGTATTCATGAAGGTGTTCGATCCGGCGCTGTATACCTATGGAGTAGAGAATCCGATCGCGGGTCTGCAGAATCTGTCGGCAACGACGCTTCGGAACATCATCGGTGAGATGGAGCTGGATCAGACCCTGACCAGCCGCGAGACCATCAACGGCAAGATGCAGGTCATCCTCGATGAGGCGACGGATCAGTGGGGCATCAAGGTAACCCGCGTAGAGATTAAGAACATTCAGCCTCCGAAGGAAATCGAAGAGGTCATGACCAAGCAGATGCGCGCCGAGCGCGAGAGACGTCAGACCGTTCTGGAGGCGCAGGCTCATCAGGAGGCTGTAGTATCCCGCGCAGAGGGTGATAAGAAGGCGAAGATCCTGGCTGCTGAAGCCGAGCGCGATGCGCAGGTTGCACTGGCAGAAGGTAAGGCAAAATCCATTGAGCTGGTGTACAAGGCTGAGGCAGAAGGACTGGAGGCGCTGAAGAATGCCAATGTATCCGAATCGGTTCTGCGTCTGAAGGGACTGGATGCCCTGAAGGAGGTATCTGACGGCCGGGCAACCAAGATTTATATGCCGTCCGACCTGGCAAGCCTCGTAAGCTCGCTCGGCGTGGTCGGAGAGTCTCTTGGCATCGGCGATGCGACACCGATTGACAAGTCGGCAAAGCCGGTGAAGGCACCGGAGATGGATCCTTGCATCAATGAAGAGACCAGCAAGGAAGGCCGCGCGGCAGCAGCCTACACACAGACGGTCAGTGCAGAACTGGAGAAGGCGGCAGAGTACGAGAGCGTGTAGACAGGTACCTCGATGAGGGCTTGCACTCGTGCAGAAGGGCCTTCCGGGAAGCCGGGCTTAGATCGGTGGTTCCTCAGAAAAATCAGGGGATCATTGTAATCAAAAGAAATAGTCATTAAGGAGAATAACGCATGAACGAGAATTTCAAAGGCAGAGATTTCCTGAAGCTCCTGGATTATTCCGGACAGGAAATCGGAAGACTGGTGGATCTGGCAGCATATTTCAAAGAGAAGAAGCAGAAGGGCGAGCCGGTGGACCAGCTTCGAGGCAGAAACGTAGCTCTGATCTTCGAGAAGACCAGTACGAGAACACGCTGTGCCTTTGAAGTGGCAGCCCATGACCTTGGCATGGGAACGACCTATCTGGATCCGTCCGGTTCACAGATCGGCAAGAAGGAGTCCATTGCTGATACGGCGCGCGTGCTGGCCGGGATGTTCGATGGCATTGAGTATCGCGGCTATGGTCAGGAGATCGTAGAGGAGCTGGCCAAATATTCCAAGGTCCCGGTCTGGAACGGCCTTACCAATGAGTTTCATCCCACCCAGATGCTGGCGGATCTTCTGACCATCCGGGAGAGATTCGGGCGGGTACAGGGCGTTCGCCTGAGCTATTTTGGTGATGCGAGATACAACACCGGCAATTCGCTGATGGTCCTGGGCGCGAAGGTCGGCATGCATGTGACGCTGTGCTCGAATCCGAAGTATTATCCGGATCCGGAGCTGGTGAAGACCTGTGAGGAACTGGCGAAAAAGAGCGGCGGCAGCATCACTCTTACCGATGATGCGAAGGCAGCTGCAAAGGGCGCCGATGTCTTCTACACCGACGTGTGGGTTTCCATGGGCGAGCCGGACGAGGTATGGGAGGAGCGGATTCATGATCTGACACCGTACCGCATTACGAAGGAACTGCTGGATCTGGGCAGCGAGGAATGTGTATTCATGCACTGCCTGCCGGCTTTCCATGATCTGAAGACGGGAATCGGTGAGAAGATTCATGAGAAGTTCGGGCTGGATGAGATGGAAGTGACGGATGAGGTATTCGAATCCGAGCGGTCTGTTGTTTTCCAGGAGGCAGAGAACCGGATGCACACCATCAAGGCTGTGATGGCAGCGACATTGGGATACGAGGTTTAAATGAAGGACCGAATTCTGCAGGCGCTGACGGAGGCGGAAGGGTTCCTCTCCGGACAGCAGCTGAGCGATTTGTTAGGTGTTTCCCGGACAGCAGTCTGGAAGGCCATCGGCAAACTGAAGGAAGAAGGCTATGAGATTGAGGCGGTGACCAATAAGGGCTACCGCCTCATCCGTGGTCATAACGCGGATATTCTGAATCAGGCAGAGATCGAAAAACGCCTGACGACTAAGTGGATCGGGCATCCGGTAATCTATGAGAAGGAGACCGGCTCCACCAATGACGATATCATGCGGATGTCGGATGCGGGAGCTGCGGAAGGAACTCTGGCTGTAGCCTCTGCACAGACAGCCGGCAAGGGACGCCGGGGGAGAACCTGGATCTCATTGGACTGCGGTAATGTGTATATGAGCCTTCTGCTGCGACCGAGGATTCCAGTGCAGGAAGCACCGATGATGACGCTGATTATGGCACTGGCGACCTATGAGGCACTGCAGGAGATGTACGGAGACCGGCTGCAGTTCGGCATCAAGTGGCCAAACGATCTTGTCGTGTCCGTAGACGGCGGACCGTACAAGAAGTTCGTCGGCATTCTCACAGAAATGCGTCTGGAGGACACGGAAATTCGCGATGTCACCGTCGGCATCGGTCTGAATCTGAATCAGGACTTTGTAGAAGAATCCCTTCAGGAGACGGCGACGACGCTTCGGCTTGCAGCTGGGGAGACGGTGAACCGCGCGCAGATTACGGCTGCCTGCTGGAACCATTTCGAGCCGGCGTATGAGGCTTATCTTGCGGCAGGCTCGCTGGAGCCATTGATTGATCGCTACAGCAAGGGCCTTGTGAACATCGGACGAAAGGTACGTGTGCTGGATCCGAAGGGAGAGTTCACCGGCGTGGCGAAGTGCGTGACGCCGTATGGCGAGCTGGTGGTGACACCGGATGACGGCGGAGAGGATCGAATGGTCGGAACCGGCGAGATCTCCGTACGCGGTGTGATGGGATACGTGTGATTTCAGGAAAGGCAGCAACATGGAAGACGAAAGAAATTATCGCATCGTCCTGTGCGGATCGAATGCGTATGACAAAAAATATTACTTTAACCCGAAATTCGAGAAGCTCCCGGAGAACGTGCAGGAAGAGCTGCGGATTATCAGCGTCCTCTTTACGGAGGAGGTCGGAGGAATCTTCACGATCGGTTTCACACCCACCGGTGAGGCGGTGATGGACACGCAGGCAGACGAGGGAGACCTCCTGTATGATGAGATCGGCAGTGCACTGCTCATCAAGAAGATTCGCAGTACCAAGCAGGACCTGTTCGAGTCGCTGGAGATCTATTTCAAGGTGACCTTCCTGCACGAGAATCCGGCAGATTTGCTGGAGGACTATGAGGACACGGCAGAGTAAGGCAGCTGCGGATGGAAGAATTTTTCGCAGAAGGCTGACAGGGGAAATCTGAAAATCATTCTGTGTTATCTGTCTGATTATTTTGCAAATGCTGTATTAGATATAGGAAAACGGAGTTAAAGGCAAGGGTCTGTGAGCCTTGCAGGGGAGAATACATATGGAGTGGAAGATCCGGGATGTGGTAATACCGAATCAGACGGTTCTGGGACCGATGGCAGGCGTAACCGATCTGCCGTTTCGGCTCCTGTGCAAGGAGCAGGGCGTTGGCCTGACTGTGATGGAGATGATCAGCGCCAAGGCCATCACCTTTCACAATTACAAGACAGCAGAGCTGATGAAGACGGATCCGAAGGAGTCGCCGGTATCCCTGCAGCTGTTCGGGCATGAACCGGAAGTTATGGCAGAAGCCCTGGATATGATCGAGGATCAGCCCTTTGATATTCTGGATATCAATATGGGATGCCCTGTTCCGAAAATCGTGAACAATCAGGAGGGTTCTGCTCTCATGAAGGATCCGGCACTGATCGAAAAACTGGTGGCTGCCTGCGTATCACATACGAAGCGGCCGGTTACCGTGAAAATGAGAACCGGTTTCGACCATGCCCATCAGAACGTGGTGGATTGCGCGAAGGCGGCAGAAGCCGGCGGCGCCTCGATGATCGCCGTGCATGGACGCACCCGTCCGCAGATGTATTCCGGCGAGGCGGACTGGACGAAGATTGCAGAGGTTGTGAAGGCAGTTTCAATTCCGGTTGTGGGAAACGGAGATGTTGTGGACGGCCCCTCCGCGAAGCGAATGCTGGACGAGACCGGCTGCACCGCTGTGATGATCGGACGTGCTTCCGAGGGAAACCCGTGGATTTTCCGCGAGGTGAATCATTATCTGGAGACCGGAGAGCTGATGGAACGTCCGGGCAATCGCGAAGTGATTCAGATGCTCCTGCGGCATGCCGCATTGATGAAGGAGATCAAGGGGGAACGCATCGGAATTCAGGAGATGCGCCACCATGCGGCCTGGTATCTGCAGGGATTCCCCGGTGCAGCAAAGCTCCGGGTGAAGATCAACACCATGAGTTCTTTCGACGAACTGGAGGAGATGCTGCGCAAGGAATTCCCGCACGCAAGGCATAGCTGAATAGTTACACCAATTTAATGATACCAAGGTCAAAGCTCCGATGAGAGCTTGCTGTTGTAAGGAGTTTCGACCTTGGAAAACGCAAATGAGAGTCCCCGGTGAACACCGCTCCTGCTGCAGGCAGGGAGGTGTACGCCGGGGACTTTGCATTCTGCATGGGGGATATACAGCATTGCAGAGAAACGCAATGTTATTTCGGCCTGTGTTGTTATCCGCACAGTCCGCAGAACAATGCAACGGTGGTGCAGGCAAGGGCGGAGATCAGGTAAATAGCTGCTGTTGTCATGTTCAATTTCTCCTTTTCGAATTTGGTTGTTTTATGTATTCCTTTGTTACAGGGTTCGGATCGAAATTTCTGCTGAGTTATGCTCAGCGGTCTGTCGGTCTATTGCTTTGTTATGTACACATCATAGAAGAAAGGGTGTAACCAGTGCGTAACCTGCAGCGAAGGAAAAGTTGATTAAATCAGCGTTTCTCTAAACTGCACAGACAAAAAAACGGCTCCCCTTTCGGGGAGCCGCCTGCGGAGCGAATATATCCTGAATTGTTGTGCTATGTCAGTCAACCTTCTGGAACTGTACGAGTGCTTTCTCATTTGCGGAGGAGATCAGGTTGTATACATCATCCTCTGTCGTAGCAGTGACATCGCCTTCTGTCTCGATGGCTGCATTTCCGTCAGCATCATAGGAAATGCCTGCATATTCGACATTGTACAGAGAGTAGCTGCCGTCCTCATTCTGCTGGACCTGTGCGGCGCGGTAGGACTTCTGATTGCCGCAGTAGAGGGTGCCGTCCTCGCAGCGGAAGGGATTCCCCGTACCGCCGGTCAGAATGCTGCCCAGGAACTCGGCCTCGCCATTGTTCTCGGCATACAGGAAGGCATCAATGCTGACGTTCTCACCGTTGTCCCACTCGTAGACGAAATCAGTTGTTACGAGAATGTCGCCCTCATAGCCGTCCAGGTTGATGTAGGCGTAGCCATAATCGCTCGGAAGCTCGCTGATCGCTGCGTCATAGGATTCGTAGGCTGCCCGGTGGAAGTTAATGGGAGCAACATCGTCGAGAGCAGTGAAGAGCGCATTGTACTCATCCTCCGTGGTGATGCCAATGTCATCGGAGGATGAATTGATGTCATCGTCCTCGCGAACAAATCCGGATAAGGATGCATTTCCATCATCATCGTAGGTTAGATCGATCAGCTTAGTGTAGAACAGGCCGTTCGTGTCCTTGCTGACCTTCATTTCGGCATATTCATATCGGTCGCAGACGTACAGGATGCCGTCGCTGCAGCGAATCGGGTAGGCGGTGCCGTTGGTAAAGGCATTGCCGATATTCACAATCTTGTCTCCGTCGCTGTTATAGGCATAGAGCGAGACATCAATGGCATAATTCGTGTGCTCATCCCACGGATAGATCTTGCCGGCGACCGCGAGCACATGGGAGCTGGCACCATCTATGGTGATATAGGCATAGCCTTCATCTGTCCCCTGCAGATAGCTGATGATCTCATCAAAGCTGTCAAAGGAATCCTTGCCGGCGCGCTCCTGTACGAAATCAGCCGGAATAAATTCATCGGCTTCCGGGTCAGCCTCGGTAGAAGCGGTATCTACGATATCGGCAGTCTCTGTGGCCTCCTCTGCAGAAGTCTCAGTGGTTGCTTCCGTCGTCTCTGACGCAGCAGAATCGACAGAAGAAGTGCCGGTACTGCAGCCGGCCAGCGCGGAGCCGGCGACGGCTGCGGTTAAAAGCAGCGTAGCGATATATTTTCTGTTCTTCATGTTTTTTACCTCTCTATTCATCTTTTGTATGCGTCAGCTGCG
>CAYLUU010000109.1:0-7454 GCA_964386925.1 uncultured Sarcina sp.
GGCGGCGACTTGACCAGATCGGTCAAGAATGACAATTACCTCGTTCTCGAGACGGAATGCCAGGGCTTCCCGCAGTGGATTCCCTATGACGGGCAGCTCCGTCTGCAGGCCTATTCGCATGTGGCTGAGGGCGCTAATATGGTCGAGTACTGGCATTGGCACTCGATCCATAATTCATTCGAGACCTACTGGAAGGGCGTTTTGTCTCACGACTTTAAGGAGAACGAGACGTACAAGGCGTGCAAGGTCATCGGAAAGGAGTGGCAGAGCTTCGGCGACCATCTGGTCAATCTGCAAAAACACAATCGCGCGGCCATTCTCGTCAGCAATACGGCACTGAAGGCTCTCGACTGGTTCTCGATCAACCACGGCGTATACGGAGATCCGGATGGATTCTACTACAATGATGTTCTGATGGGACTGTATCAGCAGATGTACCGGATGAATCTGGAGTGTGATTTTATCTTCCCGCAGAATGCCGAAGAGATGATTGGGAATTACGATCTGGTGGTGATCCCTGCAATGTATGCAGAGTCCCAGAAGCTGCTCGATACCATCGAGCATTATGTGGCTGAGGGTGGTCATATTCTGATGACCTTCAAATCTGCCTTTGCCGATGAAAATGTTAAGGTGTGGTCCGATGAGGCACCGCATACCCTGGCCAAGGTCATCGGAGCATCCTACAGCCATGTGACCATTCCGCAGAATGTTGGTCTGCAGAGCGATGTCCTGAATGTGGAAGGCGAGAAGGCAGAGCGCGTGATGGAGTTGGTGAATCCGGATGGGTGCGAGACACTGGTGTCCTATGTGCATCCTTCCTGGGGAAGATTTGCGGCGGTAACGAGGAATGCCTACGGAAAGGGCGAGGCGATGTACCTTGGCTGCTATGGCTCCGATGCTTTCCTCGCCTCCGTAATCAGAAAGGCAGCAGAGGATGCAGGAATCGAGCTTCCGAAGGAGCAGTTCCCGCTGATCGTACGGAAGGGCGAGAACGGAGACGGCCGGAAGATCACTTACCTGATGAATTATTCGGCTAAGGAGCAGAAGATTTCCTGCCCGGCGGACGGGACTGAGCTGACAGGCGGCATGAACGCTGTGCAGAAGGGACAGGAGCTGGCGCTGCAGCCCTGGAACCTGCTGATCATCGAGGAGTAGCAGGAGAACTGTACAGCAGACAGTAGGAAGCGGTTAGGAGAGATGCACGCTCCTATTGCCTGGCAGTTGATCGTAATACGAGATGTAATATTGCCGTATGAAATGCAGTCCAGGTAGTGTAATATTGAAACGAGATTTGCTATGATTTGATCTCGCTTGGACATGTGCAATCGAGGAAATTGTAAATGGATTTGTTTTCTCTGCAGTATTTGCTGTTCATTGTTATATTGCTTGCTGCGTATTATCTGCTGCCGCGGGTGCTGCCCGCGGCAGCTCGTTTTCAGTGGGTGATTCTGCTGGCTGCGAGTCTGGGATTCTATGCGTATTCTTCCGGATGGGCATTGTTCCTCCTGATAACTACGGCCGTCACGGTCTGGGGCGGAGGACTCCTCCTTGCGAGGCTGGATGCGGTTTATAAGAGGGAGAAGAAGACGGGCTTTGCGGATCGAACGCAAATGAAGAAGCGGAAGGCGGAGATTACCCGTCAGAAGCGTCTGGTGCTGGCGGCGGTGCTCCTTCTGAATTTCGGCATTCTCGCGTTCCTGAAATATTTTTCCGTACTCCTGCCGGGAATGAGTGGCCTTCTGCTGCCTTTGGGCATCTCGTTCTATACCTTTCAGTCTATCTCATACCTCATTGACGAATACAATGGAAAGTATGCGGCGGAACCGAATTTCCTTCGCTTCCTTCTGTTCGTATCCTGGTTTCCGCAGCTCCTGCAGGGACCGATCGGTCGGTATGATAAGCTCTGCGGGCAGTTTGCCGAGCGGCGCACCTGGGATGGAGAACGAGTCAAAAAGGCTTTGCTCCTGATCCTGTTCGGCCTGATGAAGAAATACGCCATTGCAGATATGCTGTCCGGCAGCATTGCTTCTGTCCTGGACAACGGGAATCTGGATCAGCTGCCCGGGAGCCTTGTGGTCTTCGCCATTCTCCTGTATTCGGCGCAGCAATATGCGGATTTCTCCGGAGGAATCGACATCATCACCGGCGTTTCGGCGCTGTTCGGCATCGAGCTCGCTGCGAACTTCAGGCAGCCGTATTTCTCAACGTCACTAGGGGATTTCTGGCGGCGGTGGCACATTTCACTGGGTGCCTGGATGCGCGATTATCTGTTTTACCCTTTTGCCCTGTTGAAGCCCATGCAGCGCTTCGGCAAATGGTGCACCGCACATATGGGCAAATACGGCCGACATCTCGGCCGTGTTCTGCCGGCCGGGATTGCCAATCTTGTCGTGTTCCTGGTGGTCGGCATCTGGCACGGGCCGGAGCTGCATTATGTTCTGTGGGGACTCTATAACGGCGTTGTCATTGCACTGTCGGATCTGACGGAGCCCTTCTGGAAGGGGCTTGCAGAGCGGTTTCATATGAATACGACGACAAAGGGGTTCCATGTGTTCCGAATCCTTCGGACCTTTGTGATCGTGAACATCGGCTGGTATTTTGACCGCGTTGTGAAATTCGGGGATTGTATGGATGCCTTTGCATCTACCATCTTGCGGTTTCGGCCGGCCGCGCTGGTGCCTGGCATCCGTTCGGAGATCATCAGCCGTTCCACGATGTTCAACATTGCGGGGGGATACGGCGTAGCGCTGTGCAGCCTGCTGGTGGTCCTGATCGTCAGCCTCCAAAGAGAGCGTGGAATCTGCGTGTATGAACGGTTTCAGGGAAAGACGTTCCCGGTTCGCGTGATCCTGTTATCCGGGCTTATCTTGCTGATCGCTGCCTCCTTCCTGTTCACGGAGTCAGCAGGAGGATTTCTGTATGCGAACTTCTAGTACAGCGTTTGCAAATTAGCTAGTTATTTAAAAATCGCTGTACTAGGTTGTTACCGATTCCGAACCGAGCAAATTTGCATGATATGCGCAAGTATTGTCTGCGATATCGGAGCACAGCCATGTCGATGTGTAAGGCCGCATAATGCATACAATAATAGGATGTCTGAAACTATGAAGCAGAAAGCAGAATGAGAAGAAACAGGATGAGACCCCATATTAAGAAAAAGACAATCTGGAAGCTCACGGCCCTGGCGGTCACGCTGCTCCTGCTGAATGCGGCCCTTTGCTGGCTGCTGGAGCCCTACAAGAGCTCGTCACAGGAGATGTGGGAGAATTTCCGGGCGCAGGAGACGGTGGACACCGTGTATACGGGAACCTCGCAGTGCCTGCAGGGAATTGATCCGGAGACCATCGATGCGAAGCTGGGCAGCAGCTCCTACAACATGGCAACCAATATGCAGTCACTGGCGAACTCCAAGGCGGCCATTTCGGCAGCCATCGAGGAGTATGGAATTCAGAAGGCTGTGCTGGTGGTGGATCACGAGATTCTGAACACGAGCCGGAGTGAGAATTCGAGAGCGGATCAGAGTTTCTGGCATGGAAAGGCAGTTACGGAGAATAGCTTGTCGGCGCGGCTCGCAGATGACTGGAGCTTTATGACGGCGAAGGCCTTCTTTGGTAAGCCGGCGAGTCTGACCTACCTCATGCCGTGGATTTATAATCGGACTTCTAATATAGGATTGAATATCCACGAGAAGCTAGGCGGGAGTATCCTGGATGGAACCGGACACCGAACGGCGAAGGGATTCCAACCATCTGATGAGGAGCTGGATCCGAATCTGGAGTTCATTACCTGGGAGGAAGCTAAGGAGTGGGACGAGACCGCGGAGAGCCTGCAGAGCCTTGCGATTTTGAAAGAGAATGTGCAGGAGCTGGAATCCATTCGGGATCTGTGTGCAGAGAATGGCGTAGAGCTGACCGTGATCATTGTGCCGTATCCCAACTGGCTGAGCATCTACCCGAGGGATCAATATCTGGCCGTGGATCAGCAGCTGGCGGAGATCTTTGCGGCGGATGGCTTTGATTTCTATGATTTCAATCTGATCCTGCCGGAATACTACGATACCTCCGGCAATGACAACTACAGCGATGTAGGACATATGAACCGAAAGGGAGCGGAACGCTTCAGTTCTTTCCTGGCAGACTTCCTGGCAGCAAGAGAAGGGGGAACACAGGTGAACGAGTGGTTTCGAGTGGGGGATTGAGAAGGCAGCAGACAGAAATGTCTGCTGTTTTTCATTATACGGGGGCATGGGGAATTTCTGGGCACTGCTGGAAGGTATTGGATCTGCCGAGACTTTCTGATTCAAAGATCGAAAACCACCTGCAAACGGGAATTTTCGACCCGACAGTCGGAAATTGTCAAAATATCCGAAGTTTCCGACCACAAAGTTGAAAACGATTCAGGATAATTACGAGAAAATCGCCTTATCCATGGATCGTGATTTCATCCGTTCTTATGATGGAATCAAGTCGGTGAATCTGTTGGATTGGCTTCTGAACGATTAGGCAGGTACCTCCTGGCGTTGTCTTGACGTTTTTTTAACACGGTGCTATAACACAGTGCATGGGAATTCCATATTGATAACGACCGAAAGTGAGACAAAGACGTCCCGATACCGTTACGGTGTCAGGACGTTTTTTTGTATCTGCCAGCTACATCGAGGCTTCTGCAGGAAAGTGAGATGCAGGTGCTGAACAGATAACATTCAGAAAGGATTACCATGAAAGCTGTTGTGTACGGGCT
This sequence comes from uncultured Sarcina sp., assembly GCA_964386925.1. GTDB lineage: Bacteria > Bacillota > Clostridia > Lachnospirales > Lachnospiraceae > CAG-791. The sequence goes on from CAYLUU010000109.1 coordinate 4,741, forward strand.
TCGTCCCGATGAGATTCCGCTTCTGGAACGCGAAACGAATGCGCTGCGTTCCAAGGGCTATGATCTTGAGATTGATACGACGCCGGAGTACCTGACAAAGGACACGGCTTCCCTGGCCGCCGGCGCGGATGCTGTCCTGATCGTAGCGGCCTGCAAGATCACGGAAGAGGTTGCTGCGGAGCTGGAAAAGGCGGGCGTTCGCTATGTTCTCACCCGTTCTACGGGATATGACCAGATTGGTCAAGAGGCGATCAAACGCCATGGACTTCGCGCTGCCAACGTTCCTGTCTACAGCATGAACGCGGTTCCGGAGTTCACGATCCTGATGATGCTGGCGCTGGTCCGCAACTGGAAGGCGATGGAACGGAAGTTCAAGGCACAGGATTTTACGCTGCAGGAGATCCAGGGCAAGGAGTTAGGATCCATGACGCTCGGTCTCTTCGGAACCGGAACGCTCGGGATCCGGACGGCCTCCATGCTGCATGCTATGGGCTGCCGCATTCTGGCAAGCTCTCCGCATGAGAAGGACGAAGCGAAGGAGTATGTTACCTACACCTCGCAGGAAGAGGTGTTCCGCCAGTCGGACCTCTTGTTCTTCCACTGCGTATTGAATGATTCGACCCGGCAGATGGTGAACCGAGAGACCATCGCACAGATGAAGGACGGCGTGTATCTGGTGAACACGGCCCGCGGCGGTCTGATTGATTTCGAGGCGGTTCTGGAGGCTCTGAAGTCCGGGAAGATCGCAGGCTTTGCCAGCGATGTCTATGACAAGGAGGCACAGTTCATTCGGAAGGATTTGAGTGGTCAGGAGATTCAGGACCCTGTGCTTGCGGAGCTGTTGGGAAGGGAGGACGTTATTTTGACTCCCCATGTCGCGTTCTTCACCGAGACCAGCGTATCGAACCTGATTCGCACTGCACTCGAGAATTTCATTGAATTCGAAACAACCGGAGAGTGCGAGAGAGAAGTGTATAAGGATTGAACGGAAGCGTCGCATGAAAATTTTGAATGCAAGAAGAAACCGCCATCCGGTATCTTCGAGTGGCAAAATCGGAATGTGAGTAAGAAATAGATAACGTAATTCAAGGCAATGGCGTCTTTTGTCAGACGGATGCCGTTGCGTCGGAATGGATCGATTACAGATTCTTCATAATGGTTCTCCTTTTGGCAGAAGACGATGCAGGAAAGGAGAATACATTATGAGTAAAATCACCAAAGAACCATCAGCAGCGAAAGCTCCGGCGAGGACGGAGGTCAGCTTCACGGAGGCCATTGTTCTCATGGCCGTTGTGATTGCCTGGCTGGTCGTCTGCGTCAGAGGCGGATCCAGCCTTCCGGTACCTATGTTGTGTACCTGGGCTATTATTTTCTGCTTCTGTAAAATCCGGGGGCTTGATTACAGCAAGGTTCAGACCGCAATGTTCGATGCCATTCGTTCGGCACTTGGCGCGATCATGATCCTGTTGGTAGTCGGCGTAATGGTCGGAACCTGGATCGCTTCCGGTACCATTCCGGCGATTATCTATGTGGGACTGAAGCTGATCAATCCGAACGTTTTCCTGCTCTGCGCGTTGATCATCTGTTCCCTTCTGTCGCTGGCTACCGGAACCTCCTACGGCAGTGCAGGCTCTGCCGGAATTGCCATGATGGCGATCGGCGAAGCGATGGGAATTCCGGCTGGGATGACAGCCGGTGCGGTTCTGTGCGGAGCGCTCTTCGGTGACAAGCTTTCTCCGTTCTCCGACACCACGAACATGGCACCTGCCATGGCGGGCGGCGAGCTTTTCAAGCACATCAAGAGCATGCTGTACACGACCATTCCTACCTATGTAATCAGTGCGGTTCTGTTCACGGTTCTCGGTCTGCGTTATGGTTCCGCGAATTATGACCCTTCTTTGATTGACGAGACCTGCACCGGAATTCAGGAGAACTTCAATCTTTCTCCGCTGGTGCTGATCCCGGTTGCGGTTGTCATTGTTCTCTTGATATTCAAAATAGATGCGGTACCGGCCATCCTTCTCGGTGCCATCGCAGGCATTGCGGTTGCCATTCCGCTGCAGGGCGAGTCTCTTGTGGACCTTCTGGGAATCGGCTACAACGGTTTCACGATTGAATCCGGAAGTGCATTGATTGACAAGCTCTTAAATCGCGGCGGCATCACATCGATGGCATCGGTAGCTTTTGTTATGATCTTCGCCGTTGGCCTTGGCGGAGCACTGGAGAACCTTGGCGTTCTGCATCATCTGACAGATCCGGTGGTTGCGAAGATCCAGAACATTCCGGAACTGATTGGTTCCACCATTATTGTATCCTATGCATGCGGCATGATCGGCTGCACGATGGCAATGGATCACGTTCTTACCGGCAAGATCATGGCTCCGGTATACAAGGAAAAGGGGGTTGCACCGGAGGTCCTCTCCAGAACCATGGAGGACTGCGGCACAGTAGGTGCCATCATGTATCCTTGGCATACCTCGAGCATTTATTTCTGCGGTGTTCTCGGTGTCACCTATCTGCAATATCTGCCTTTTGCATTCATGAGCTATCTGGCACCGATTGCTGCTATGATCTGCGCCTTTACCGGATTTGGAATCTTCTATTCCAACCGTAAGCTTGCGGAGAAATCCTTCCACAGCCTGCCGGGGAAGGCAACGGAGGAGCATGAAATCAAGGCAAATCTGGCATAATATTACCGGAAGTATATAGTGCCT
>CAYLUU010000110.1:0-7223 GCA_964386925.1 uncultured Sarcina sp.
CAAACTCAAAGCCTGCCTCTTTCAGCAGCTCGATTGCACCCTCAACATCAACAGATGCGCTGTAGTAACCTTCCTCATCTGCATAAGGGAAGGTGTAGGTGTCATCGTTAGCCTTGAAGATGCCGCCGTTGCCGTCGCTCATTCCTGCAGGAACGAAGGAAGTAGCAACCTGCTGCTCCGTCTGGCCGATGGTATCAACGATATACTGACGATCGATCAGCTTCGCAATTGCGCGGCGCTCCAGAGCTGCCTGTGTTGCTGTCAGTCCCTCGAACATCTCGGAGTTTACATTGAAGGCAACATAGTAGGTTCCCATGTTCGGGATGATGTGGAAATCATCGCCATCCTTCAGGTTCTGGATCTCGTTGGTAGGAACGGTATCCGCGAAGTCGATATCACCTGCCTGATATGCTGCAAGGATTGCAGTGTCATCAGCAGACAGCATGAAGTCCAGCTCATCTACGGATACATTCTCAGCATCATAGTAGTAAGGGTTCTTCACATATACCATGGACTCGTTGTGCTTCCACTCCTTCAGCACATATGCGCCGTTGGAAACGAAGCCAGCCTCAGAAGCCCAGGAACCAGGGTTGCTCTCCCAGTCAGAAGCACTCTCAACCTGCGCCTGCTGTACCGGCATGAATACCGGGAATGCCAGAAGGCTCATCATGTACGGGCAGGGAGCGGTCAGAGTAAAGGTAATGGTGTAATCGTCCGTTGCCTCCAAAGCCAGCTGAGGATCGGTGCCGTCGCCATAGCCTTCGAATACAGAGAACAGATAAGCGTAGTCAGAAGCGGTGTTCGGATCTACTGCTCTGTTCCAGGAATATACGATGTCGTTGGCATTCAGATCCGTGCCGTCAGACCACTTCAGACCTTCCTTCACGTGAATGGTATAGGTCAGGCCGTCCTCAGAAACCTCCGGATCGCCGTCAGCCAGAGCTGCTACGTAATTGCCGTCAGCATCGCTGGTGTACAGACCAACAAAGGAGTTGGAAGCCAGGCAAGCGCCGTCAACCGTGCTGTTCAGAGCAGGATCCAGGTGATCCGGCTCGGAAGCCAGGTTGATCTTCATAACGTCTGCATTCTCGCCGTTCTTCTTGCAGTACATGAAGTACTTGGTGCCGAATACAGTGGAGTAATCTCCCGTCCACTCGGTCTTCTCCAGGTACAGATCATTGTAATAGTAGATCGGCAGAACAGCACCGGTAGCCATGAGCATATCCTCTGCCTCGTGAAGCTTCGCCTCACGCTCAGTAGCATCGGTGGTTACACGGATCTCATCGATCAGGTTGTTGTAATCGTCCCACTTCGGAGAATAAGAATAATCATCTCTTCCCTCGAACTCCATTGCAACCGTGTCCTCGGTTGTCTCTGCTGTCTCGGTAGATCCCTCTTCAGCAGCCTCAGTGCTCTCTTCTGCAGCCTCGGTAGAAGCAGATGCAGGAGCAGAGGATGCGTCAGAGCAGCCAGCCAGCAGGCTTGCAGACATAACGCCTGTAAGCAGAATTGCTACAACTCTCTTTTTCATAATTCCTCCCTAAAACGTTGGAAAAATCTCGGGCTGAAACCATTTTCACTTATCCAAACAGCCGGCCAACCATAACCGGAGCTGTGCCAAATTCCTGACACAAAGGATAAACAAAACCTTTTCCACCCAGTTTACATGTATGTGTCCGTCGTACAAAAAGTCGTGCAAACGGACACGGATTCAGGTTATCCTGAATCCTGATAACAGATACTCCCTATAAGGAGCATCCGATACCAGCAAAAATATCGTAGCTGATCAGCAGCCACAAAGGTGACTTTCCGGCAGTCACCGGCCGAATGCCTGACTTATTTTACCCAGCAGGCCACCTGGTGTCCATTGCCGCGATCCGTAAGGTGCGGGCATTCCTGCGCACACTGCTCTGTTGCGTAACGGCAGCGTGTCCGGAACGGGCATCCGCTCGGCATATGCAGCGGCGAAGGAATGTCTCCCTCGAGCACGATACGCTTGGACTCTCTTGCTGTCTTCGGATCCGGAATCGGAACTGCCGACAGGAGTGAGAGCGTATACGGATGAATCGGATGCTCATTCAGCTCGTCTGCATCAGCAATCTCTACGATTCGGCCGAGGTACATCACGGCAATTCGATTGGAAATGTGATGTACGACCAACAGGTCATGAGCAATGAACAGATAAGCCACGCCCAGCTGCTCCTGGATCTCCTCGAACATATTGATGACCTGCGCCTGAATGGAAACATCCAGGGCCGATACCGGCTCATCACAGACAATGAACTTCGGATTAACTGCAAGTGCTCTGGCGATACCAATTCGCTGTCTCTGGCCACCGGAGAACTCATGTGCATAGCGGGTTCCGTGCTCAGCATTCAGACCTACCAGCTCCATGAGGTGCATGATCTTGTCATGGCGCTCTCCTTTGGAGGAATACAGGTTATGAATATCCAAAGGCTCGCCGATGATATCCTCTACCGTCATACGAGGATTCAGGGAAGAATACGGATCCTGGAAAACCATCTGCATCTGCTTGCGCAACGGATAAATATTCTTGTCCGTTACCAGCTCGCCGTCAAAATAGAATTCACCACCCGTCGGCTCATACAACCGCAGCAGCGATCTTCCGACCGTTGTCTTGCCGCAGCCCGACTCACCAACAAGTCCCAGTGTCTCACCGGGCTTAATGTTAAAGGATACGCCGTCCACAGCCTTCAAAGGCGTGGTAGAGAACAGACCGGTCTTCACCGGAAAATACTGCTTCAGATCCTTTACTTCAACGAGGTATTCGCTTTTGTTCTTTTCTGCCGCCATTATGCTCGTACCTCCTCTTCATAAGCCTTTTTGATGTTCAGCCAGCAAGCCGCATAATGACCATCCGGCATCTGCAGCTCTTCCGGAATTTCGTTCAGACAGATCTTCAATGCATTCTCGCAACGAGGACAGAATGCACAGCCCTTCGGCATTGCCAGCATATTGATCGGAGTTCCACCGATCGGCACCAGCTTCTCCTTCATGTTGTCGATATTCGGAATGGAACGAAGAAGCCCCTTTGTATACTCATGAGACGGACGATAGAAAATGTCGTCCGCAGTTCCGCGCTCACAAACGCGTCCGCCGTACATAACAATGATCTCATCGCACATGGAAGCAATGACACCAAGGTCGTGCGTAACGATGATGATGGCCATTCCCAGCTTTTTCTGCAGATCCTTCATCAGTTCCAGAATCTGTGCCTGAATGGTTACGTCCAATGCTGTCGTCGGCTCATCGGCGATCAGAATATCCGGTTCGCAGGCCAGTGCCATAGCGATCATCACGCGCTGCCGCATACCGCCGGACAATTCAAAGGGATACTGCTTGATACGGCTTGCAGGCTCATTTACACCGACCATCTCGAGCAGCTCAATGGCACGCTTGTTCGCGGCCTCCTTGCTCTTATACTGCGTATGCATCTGCAACGCTTCCCGCAGCTGCCAGCCAATGGTGAAGGTCGGATTCAAGGAAGTCATCGGATCCTGGAAAATAATGGAACATTTGGCACCGCGGAATGCCTCCAGCTTGCGGTTGTCATATTCCAGGACATTCTCGCCCTTGTAAAGGATCTCGCCTTTTACAACCCGTCCGGTATCGGCCAGAATCTGCATGATCGAATATGCCGTAACCGACTTACCGGAGCCAGACTCACCTACAACGCCCAGAATCTTTCCTTTTCCCAGATTGAAGCTCACGCCGTTAACAGCCTGCACCTCGCCGGAATCGGTGAAAAACGATGTATGCAGATCTTTTACCTGCAGAACCAATTCCTCCGCAGCCGCTCCCTTATTTTCAGCATTTTCCGCATTCACAGAATCAGCGGACAAATCAGACTGGGCGGCCAGATTGTTATTTTTCATTTCATTCATAGTCTCAGACATACCGGCCTCCTTATTTTTTCAGCTTCGGATCAAACGCATCGCGAAGTGCATCACCCAGCAGGTTGAAGGACAGCACGATCAGCACGATGGCAACCGCAGGGAATACGAGCTTGAGCGGATAGGACTGCATGCCGGAACGCGCCGCATTGGCCAGGGATCCCAGTGACGGCATCGGCAGAGAAACGCCCAGTCCCAGGAAGGACAGGTAAGACTCTGTGAAGATCGCCGACGGAATTTGCTGTGCGGTCATGATGATGATGACAGACAGGCAGTTCGGTAAAATATGCTTCTTAATGATACGGGAGCCGGAAGCGCCCATGGACTTTGCTGCCAGAACATACTCATTGTTCTTAATCGTCAGGATCTGCCCGCGCACAAGGCGTGCCATGCCAACCCAGTACAGAAGGCCGAACACGATGAACATGGATACCATGTTCGTTCCCAGCTTGCCGATGACCGGGATCTTGGAAAAGTTAAAGGTCTCTTTAAACACCACCGATAACAGAATGATGATCAGCAAATCCGGCAGGGAATAAATCAGATCGACGATACGCATCATGATCAGATCGACCTTGCCGCCGCAGTAGCCGGAGATGGCACCGTAGATGGTACCGATAATGGCAACCATGACAGCTGCTACCAGACCAACCAGGAAGGAAACTCTCGAGCCGTACACAACACGAATGAAGTAGTCGCGGCCCAGCTCATCGGTTCCCATAATATGCGGGAAAATCTTGACATTGTATTTTGCCATGTAGGCCTGTTCGAGCTGCGAGAACTCGAAGGGTGCCATATTCGCTGCACCTTTGTCACGAACGCCTTCTACTGTGATGATCTGTTCATAACTGTACGGAACAACGATCGGCGCAATGATCATTGTCAGGATGACCAGGGCCAGTACGACGATAGCAAAAACAGCCAGCGGATTCTTGCGCAGGCGGCGCAGTCCATCCTTGAGGAAGGTGGTGGATTCTGCCATAACATCCTGCTGTTTTTTCTCCTCGTCAGAGGCCTTTTCGAACAGAGCCGGATCCAGCTGAAGGCTCAGCAGTCTCTTTTTAGGTGTAGGTACTTCGTAATTCTGTGCCATTGATTCTAGCCTCTCCTTCCTTAATCCAGCGTAATCCGAGGATCCACCAGCTTATACACCAGATCACTGATCAGGTTCATGAGGACCATGATAAACGCCAGGAAAATTGTGGTTCCCATGATCATCGGATAGTCACGGTTGGTGATGGAATCTACGAATTTAGATCCCAATCCGCCAATGGTGAAAATCTTCTCAATGACCAGCGAACCGGTCAGGATGCCGGCAATCAGCGGTCCCAGATAGGTAATAACCGGAATCAGGGCATTGCGCAGTGCGTGAACGAAAATTACCTTCGTCGGCCGCACGCCTTTTGCTCTTGCAGTTCGAACATAATCCTGTCCCAGAACATCCAGCATACTGGTCTTGGTCAGTCTCGTAATATACGCCATCGGAGACAGGGACAGTGCAAGAACCGGCAGTACGTAGCTCGGCGATGAGGTGCTCCACACCGGGAACCATCCCAGCTGAATGCAGAATACAAGGAGCAGGAGCGATGCCGCCACGAAGCTCGGCATTGCCGTGAACAATGTTACAAAGAAAATAATGATATGGTCCGGCCATTTGTTGCGTTCCAGAGCTGCAATACATCCCAGAACCAGTCCGCAGATCAGTGCAACCAAAACGGCACGCAGACCCAGCGTTGCAGAAACCTTAAAGGATTCCATAATGGTCTGGCCGATGTCACGACCGGTCTTCAGCGATACGCCAAAGTCTCCATGAAGCAGATTCTTCATATAGTTGATGAACTGCACCCCCACCGGCTTGTCCAATCCATATCTTTCGTTCAGAACCTGCATGACTGCTTCCGACTTTGCCTTCTCTCCGTTGAACGGACCACCTGGGATCGCGTTCATCGCAAAGAACGTAATGAAGCAGATGAGGAACAAGGTTGCCACTGCCAGCAATACTCGCTTTACTACATACTTAGCCAAGATGATTTCCTCTCTTCCAATAATTAAGTAATCGTTTTCAAATCTGTCCACCTGGCGTTTTCTATCATGAATTCGTCCGTGTGGCGGCTGATTCAAATTAAATCGTCAGGTGCTGAACATAAACAAAAAAAGCAATGGTTCGCTATATCCCTACCATTGCAGAAATTTTGTAGCGTATGCACGGACATTTGTCTTTTTGAAAACCTGCGGTCAATTTTAGCGAATTACAGTGGAAGTGTCAACAAATAAAGCAAATTCAGACATTCCCCGCGCACTCTTTATCTGACAAATCGATGATTTGCACAACAGATGTGCCGTTTTTCATTGGTTGCTTTGTTAATCAATACCACTTACAATGGTAACTATTCAGAGCCAAGCAAATTTGCAAAAAATGCGCGAGTAATGCCTGCATTAACGAGCCCATTTTTGCGAATGGGCTCTGAATAGTTGCTTACTTAATTTCAGCATCTGGCAATTTCAACGTAAATCTGTCACCGGCAGGTCGAGATTCAGATGCTGCGTAAATGTCAAAAACGAACTGTACCTTAGGAGGAAGGCAATGAGCACACTACAGATTGATTCTGCGCGCTTTAAAAGGGCGCAGGAAAAGCTTGGCCAGTTTGGTCAGGAGCATGTGCTGCAGTATTATAACAATCTCTCAGACACAGAGAAGGATCGGCTCTTAACACAAATTGAAGACATGGATCTTTCGGTCACGCAATATGCTCTTCATCGGGAAAATCTTCCGGAGCGCGGTGTAATCACTCCCCTGAAGGCGATGGAGATGTCCGAAATCAAGGCAAAGGAAGAAATTTATCGTCAAAAAGGGTTGCAGGCTATTCGTTCCGGGAAACTTGCCGCCGTCCTGCTCGCCGGCGGTATGGGAACGAGGCTTGGCTCCGACAATCCGAAATGCATGTATGACATCGGCAAGACACATCCCGTCTATATCATGCAGCGCCTTGTTGAGAATATGATGGATGTCGTCAGGGAAGCAGGCGTCTTCTTCCCTTTCTTCATCATGACCAGTGACAAGAATCATGAAGTTACTGTCTCCTTTATGAAGGAGCATCATTATTTCGGATATGACCCGGAGATGGTCTTCTTCTTCCGCCAGGACATGGCCCCTGCCACGGATTATAGTGGTAAGGTTTATATGGAAAGTACGTCTCAGATTGCATCCTCACCGAACGGCAACGGCGGTTGGTTCAGCTCCATGAACAGGGCAGGCCTTGTTGACAAGCTTCACGAACTCGGTGTGGAATGGCTGAATTGCTTTGCTGT
>CAYLUU010000111.1:0-7039 GCA_964386925.1 uncultured Sarcina sp.
GACTGTAAATCTGCTGCATATTTGCTTCGGTGGTTCGAATCCACCTCCATCCATTAGCAACACCATTACAGTGGACGAAGCTCCATTGCATCAACGCGGGGTGGAGCAGTCTGGAAGCTCGTCGGGCTCATAACCCGAAGGTCATAGGTTCAAATCCTGTCCCCGCTACTCAAAACTAAATAGTTTTGTTATATGCCTAGATAGCTCAGTTGGTAGAGCAGAGGACTGAAAATCCTCGTGTCGCTGGTTCGATTCCGGCTCTAGGCATTTTTTTATTGCTCAAAAGTCGTAGCTATTCTATATAAAATAAAATCTGCCCCGCTGAATATAAATCAGCGGGGCAGATGACTGTTATCTGTGGTTATTTTCAATTCTGATGATTCTGATCCATGTTGCTCACCATGTATTCAACAATAGCAGCACAGTGTCTGGCTGCTTTTCCTTCAAACACATCGTAGGACTCTTCACTGCTCTCATCTGCCTTGTCAGAGATGGCACGTATAATTACAAAGGGAATGTTGTTGGCATGAGCAGCCTGTGCAATGGCTGCACCTTCCATTTCACAGCACATACCGTGGAAGTCGTTCATAAGCTGTTCTTTTTTGGCCTTGGTTGCAATGAACTGATCGCCGGACAGTACCTGCCCCTCAAAGACCTGAACGTCAGGAGCGGCCTTCTGGACGGCTTGTACGGCCTGTGCACGAAGCATCGGATCCGCGGGGAAGGAAACAATACCCTGCTGCGGAATTTCGCCAGGCTGGTAACCGAATACAGTAGCATCCACATCGTGATATTGAGCATCTGTAGAGACCACAATGTCTCCAATATTGATTTTACTGTCGAGAGAGCCAGCAACGCCTGTGTTCAGAACGTGGGTTACTGCGAAATGATCAACCAAAAGTTGTACACACAAAGCTGCATTGACTTTGCAGATTCCGCATTGAACGATAACAACAGGAGTCTTGCCAAGTGTTCCTTCACAGAAGTTCATGCCGGCGAAGGTCGCAGTATTTGTTACGTTCAGCTTAGCCTTTAAAGAGGCCACCTCTACATCCATTGCGCCAATAATTCCAATTTTCATTAATAATCTCACTTTCTATTATGATGCTTTTGATTCAAAACTCTTCACGAGAGGAAAATTACGTCATCTCATTAGAGCCGGAAGAGCTTCGAACTGATACCATAGAACGATTAAGACAACCATGCCTGCTCGCGCAGGCACCACTACAAATAATATCAGCCACTGTACAGGATTTTTACAGTAATGGATAGCGATATTAAAAGTTTGCGTAGATAAAGGATTCTGCCTGGAACCCTGCACCGTATTCTCCGAAGATAATAACGATGAAGAAAAGAGCAAGGAGCAAGGCATAGCGAATCACAAGACTCTGTTCGGCCAATTGATCTCTGACACTGCGATTCTGCTGCAAATGCTCAACAAATGCAAGAAGGAGTACGGAAAGGATCAGAACCAGAATATCCGGCAGATCCAATCCAAGCCCTTCCAGTCCGGTTAAAGAGAAAACGGATGGGTTCCATGTTGTGATTGCGCCATACATATGAATGGCGTCAGCAAAGCTTGCAGAGCGGAAGAAGATGAAACCGCTGCAGGCCAGCAGAAAAGTTCGGATTCGCTGAAAAGCAACATGTCCGGCTGAACCGGGTCTAAAATGAAGCAGGGAATTCAGTCGATTCCATAGAGGGGCACCTTCCTGCTCGAGAACAATATAGCAGAAATGAAGAAGGCCCGAGCCAATGATATAACGCAGATAACCGCCGTGCCAGTAACCAACAACGAACCACATCAGGAACATGGCGGCATACATTGGTATTTTCTTACCTTTTTTCCGGCCAAATTTCTTCATAGCCCATTCACGTAGGCGGCAGAAGGGGGCGGATTTCTGCAGAGGGTAGAATACAAAATCTTTGCACCAGCCACCCAGTGTAATATGCCATCTGCGCCAGAATTCCGTCATGGAAGTTGAGAAAAAAGGAGAAGTAAAATTCTCAGGAAGTTTGATGCCCAGCATTTCCGAAAGACCGATGACAATATCCATGCATCCGGAGAAATCGCAGTAGAGCTGAAGTGCGAACAGGCAGGCAGCAAACGGAATATAAAACCCATTGTAGACACCATAGCTGGCAAAAATGGTATTAACCGGAACTGCAGCACGCTCAGAGATTACGATTTTTTTGAAAAAACCCCACAGCATACGCTGGGCGCCGCGGGTAATGTTGGCATAGGACAAAGATCTTTTCTTCGAGAGCTGCGGAGCAATGTCCTCATACCGGGAAATGGGACCGGAGGTTAGCTGCGGGAAAAAGCTGCCGAATACGGCAAAACGAATAAAATTGTGTTCCGCAGATAAACCGCCGTCATTGACCGTAATCAGATATCCCAGAAGCTGCAGGGTATAAAAAGAAATTCCAAGAGGTGCCAGCGCAGATAAATCCGGAAGGCCGTCCGGCAGTCGGAACGCCTGGAGAAAGAGCTTTACTCCGGGAAGGTATTTATACAGGAACAGCATCAGCAGATTCAGGATTACACAGCCATGAAATGCGGCATGATGAAGCAAGGAGCCTCTGCGTTGTTCGATCACCCTTGCTGCTGCATAGGTAGAGAGGATAGAGATTCCAAGCGAAATAATTGCTGTTCCAGCGTAGGTGGAGGGCAGCAAAAATATGACATTAGCAGCCAGAAGGCACAGATTCTGCAGCTTTGCGGGCAGAAGGTAGTATATGAAGATCAGGAGCAGGCAAAAGCCGAGAAACTGTAGTGATATTAAGGTCATGGAAAACTCTTCCTGAATGTGTATATGTTCAGCACAGAGCGATTTTCAGAGAAAACGGACTGTTTACAGGCATGTTTACTCTGAAAATCGCTCTGTGGACAAGCCCCGGAGGGGCTCTGGACAACCGCATCGATAATGCGAAGCATTTGAGATGCGGTGCTGAACGTTACACATATGTATGTGTCAACTTCTGGAACGCCGCAGAAAAGCAACACCTGGCAGTTTCAACTTGAATCGTGCGCCTGTGCTGCAATTCTCAGAACAAGATTCATAGTGCTCGAATCTCAAATTCTCTGCAGTATAATGTCTACCATTTCACCGACGTTCTTCATGCCGGTGGTTTCAGACATGGTAAACTTCATCCCGAAGGCCTTCTCAATGGAAACGATGAGATCAATGTGCTCCAGTGAATCCCAGTCCTCAATATCTGCGGAGGTCGTTGTATCGCCGACGGTGATGGAATCATCGTCGAAAACAGTACGGAAAACGTCGTTCAGCTTGTTATAAACTTCTTCTCTTGTCATCATTCATTCCTTTCTGAATACGCATAATTGCTCTAGTTCAGCGATTTCAAAGTGAATCGGACGCCCTGCGGACGGATTCATGATGTGGGTGTTAAATAGATACAATGTATTTTAATGGATATCTGTTGCAGTATAAATCTCTCTTAGCAGTTGACCTGTATCACGTCTGTCTTATGCTGATAACCTTCCGCAAGGGAAAGCGACCAGGTGGTATTGCCGGTTTCATCCTCGGAATCTTTCGTAAAGCCCATGGTTCTGTAAAATTCCTGAACCATTTTGTTCTTAGCCGTAGGATAGTAATATCCGCGCAGTTCCTGAATGCCTCGGGCTATGCAGGTATCCGCCAGGGCGTCCATCATGGCAAACTCCATCTCACGCTTCAAAACGCGGCAGCTCATAAGCCACAGATCAATATGAAACAGCGTAGAATCCTGCGGATCTACATGACCGAAAACAACGCTCACCACACCATTATCGCCGAACCGGTCCTCCAGCTTTCCATAGAGCGTGATGTAATCGGGATGGACAGCATACTGTTCAATATCGGCCTGGGAACAGCGGAGCGTCGTCAGATTGAACTGGTTGCTCTTATTCGTCAGCTGGGCAATGCGTGCCATATACATGGGCGCAAAAGGCTTAATCTCACCCTTCATGTCCAGAGACAGCAGATATTCGTGATAATCGGTGAAGCTGGCCTCCTGCTGTGCCCGCTGCAGATTCGCCTTGTACATCTCATTGCGGGCAAGGTCATCCTTCGAGAAGGATGTGATCTCAAAATACCCGGCTCGATCCAGATCCGTGATGTAATGTTCGGGAACCGTCATCTCCGGGACGGCTGCCCCGGGAACCTGGCTCTTCACGATGTGACGCTCTGCGGGATTGTCGTCTACGAAAACAAGTGCGTCGCTGCCAATATTGATGTCCTTTGCAATTTGCAGAAGGTTCTGGTCCTTCGGATTCCAGTTGGCCTTAATCACCAGAAAATCATCGGGATGTAGAACAGAATCCGGACGATTCAGGCCGGCCAGTGCATTTTCTTCGTCATTCTTGGAGTCAACTGCGAGGAGAATGCCGAGATCCTTGTGTTCCTTTAGATAACTCTGGAATTCGCTGTAGAGCTGAGCAGTAGGCGTTTCCTGACCGATCTCGATATTCTCGGGACCATCATCGCCGACAATTCCGCCCCAAAGCGTATTGTCCAGATCGAGAACCAGCGCTTTCTTGTTCTTGCCGTAGATTGACTTGATGATGCAGGCAAGGTTATAGGCCAGTTCAGGAATAGCTGGAACGGCCAGAGCATATTTGTACATATGCCAGTAGTAAGGATCCGCCCACTTGGTCAGGCCATAGCAGGACGCCAGATAATTGAGGTCCTGCACGTAGAAATTGTCGTGTGTCTGTGCATATGTGTAGAGAAGATCGTTCAGACGATTCACAAAATTCAGCTTGCCGTGGACATCCGAGACATCCTTGTTCCCAAGAAGGCGATAGAAGGGCTGCTCGAAATTGTTCTGGATGATCGGACAATGGTAGGTGGAAGCTATTTTGTCCCACATCTGCTGGAAGGGCAGGAAGGTGCTCTGAAGAAGCGCATCAATGGAGGCTTCATCCATGCGGACGGTGGGGAAGGAGCGAATGTTGCGCGCGGATGTGTGAATGTAAATCAGATCCGGCGCGAATTCCACGAGTTCCGGGTTGTCGAACATGACATCCTGCCAGTACTGGGCATATTCACATTCATAGAAATCCGGCTCAATTCCTTCATTTAGGAGGAACAGCTCCAGAATCTTCTTAATGTCACTGGTAGTGGAGCCGCCGAGGATGGCGATTTTCTTTCTGATCCTGGCGGAGGGATTCTGCTCCTCCTCGAAAAGGCGGCGGCGCAGAGATTTCTTCTTCTGCAGGATCAGTTCAGAATCAAAGGGATATTCCAGTTCAGAGAGCATTAGTTTCCGGCCTCCTTCCAATGCGTCAGACTGGTGCCATCTGCGGAGATGGTGATGCAGTCAATGAGTTTGTTCTTAGATTTGTTGTATACGGCGATGTGCAGACCGGAATCCGATCCGGCATAATTGCCGCCCTGCAGGAGCAGAGATTCTATCTTGTCTTCATACATAAGTGCGGATTCATCCTGTGAGTCGCCGGTTTGAGATGCAGAGAACAGGCTGGATAGGAGGGTATCTGCACTGGTGTCTTCTGTGAGAATATAGCCGCTCGTCTGCAGGCTGATGCGGCAGTCGGAGGAAGTCCCGGCCCAGGAAACAGCAGACCCATCGAGGCTTTCCTCTTCCTGAACAACGGTGCCGCCGTCGATGACAGCAAGGTAATTGATAGAGCAAGGCTGTGCTGCTGTGTTATCTGAGTCTGAATCAGCAGAGGCTGCATTCACAGATAGAGTCAGTCCCAGCTTGCGCAGGCCATTGGTGATCTCTTCGGAGAGCTGGCTGCTGTCCAGTTCGCTGCCTTCAATCACATAAAGAAGGTCATCGTCGCGGCGGTACTGCTCCAGTACTTCCATGCAGACATCGGTCCTGCTGACCGTGGTGATGGCCTGAGAACGCTTGGTTTTAACATAATTGGAGGCAACCTTGTCCAGGCGGCCAGTGTACTTGCTGTCCGCGCTGCGATCAGGAATATCGTAGTTATTGCGGATATAGGTTCCGAGGAAGGAGGTCAGCTTGGCTGATCCGTACATGTTGAGATGGATGCCGTCCCAGAAATCCTTGTAGGCATCCATCTGCAGAGCGTCCGGATTCTCGAGAAAGTTCAGGAAGGGAACATCGTTCTCCACAGCCAGCGCAGATACATCCTGCATAATGGCACGGCGGGAATTGTAGCTGCGTTCGTCGCAGTCTCCGTTGGCGGAGCTGACGGGGCAGCAGGTGAACAGAAGCTGTGTGTCATTTTCCTGGCAGAGAGAAATAATTTTCTCCAGATATTCCCGGGAAATATCACTGAGGGAAGCATCCACGTCGTAATTCTGGAAAGGAACGGCATCGTAGGAGACGGTCTGCGCATAGGTAACCGAACCGAGTGTGTCCTTCTGGTAATTACCCAGCTTGAAATCGGAAGCCGATACTTCCTTCCAACGGGAATGGAAGGAATAAAAAGGAAGGTAGAACTCCATCCGCTGGTCTTCCGAGATTACATCCTGAATCAGCTGATAGCGATAGCGATCCGTCAGAGGCATCATATCCGTGAGATAGTGAACGAAGGTGTTGCTCCGCGTGATATAGATCTCCTCTGCATAGGTGACATCCAGTACGATCAGCTGGGGATGGTCTTTGGAAATGGCATCCTTCAGGATGTAATAGCTGCACGCCAGAGACTGATTGCCGCAGGAGAGATTGTAGGCGGCAATACCGTAATCCTGCCAGAGCTCGACCGGCTGCACGCCGTTCTTCATGACAGAAGGGCCGGCAATGATTACGTCAAAATAATCCGATGGATAGTCGTAATAATAAGGAGACAGTTCCTCTCCATCCTTGGCCATAAGCACTCGATCCACGTAGTGGAAACCGATGGCAGCCAGGAGAAGGAACGCAAGAACACGCAGGATGCAGTTGAAATGTCTGAATTTGCTCATATGCTATCAGTTTAGCATATTGAGGCGGATCAGCGTATGGAATTTGCGGTAAAAATCAAGGACGTCGGCCGCTAAACAGATATCTGAATAGTTACATCTGATTTTATTTGGCGTGGTGCCTGCACGAGCGGGCATGG
>CAYLUU010000112.1:0-6975 GCA_964386925.1 uncultured Sarcina sp.
AAAGATATGGTACATGTCTATGACTGCGCACAGATGATATGCAGGGCTGTTGACGTTGATCGTGAGCATGGCTGGTATAATGTTGGAACGGGTGTGCTTGTGACGCTGCAGGAGCAAATTGAGACGATTATCAAGGTGTTTTCACCAAAAGACCATCCATCAGAAATTATTTATTGTCCGGACAAACCTGTCGGTGGCGGATTTCGGATGGATGTGACGAATGCAAAAGAAGAGCTTGGATATGAACCGCAGTATGACGTGGAGGCATTGTTCCGTAACTATAAAGAGGAAATGGAAGTTAATCGGTTCAGAGAATTAAGAGGCGAATAAAAGCTAGGGGGAGTCACAGCTGTAACGAGGAAGGCTGGAATGACAGAGACGGAATTTGAGGAGAAGTTCTTTGTGAGCTAGCTGACTGCTATACTGGCAGCAGGAGTTGAACCTAAAACGGTAACTATTCAGAGCTGGGCAAATTTATATCGAATGAGCTATGAATAATTACCTAAAATGCGTGTATCTATTGGCAAAAGAAAGCAGAGAGTCTGAACAGTATGGGAAGATTTGTGAATCCGGATAACAGTGCATTTCAGGTTGCACTGAATTCCAGAATCTATGTGGATAAAACGGGCTTGATCACATACACCAACAGTGTGCTGGGAACATCGAATGCGTATATCTGCAACAGCAGACCGCGCCGGTTCGGCAAATCCTATGCAGCCAATATGCTGTCAGCCTATTACAGCAAGGGTGCAGATTCTGAGGCTATGTTTGCCGGGTTGGAAATTGGCAGGAGCGATGGGTTTCGGGAGCACCTTAACCGGTATGATGTTATCCATATTGATATCCAATGGTTTGTGACCAATTGTGATGCAGCGGATCGGGTGACGGATTATATAACGGAGAGTATTCTGGATGAGCTTCGCGTTATTTATCCTGAGATACTGCCGGACGGAGCGTGCCGTCTGCCGGATGCACTTTCAAGAATTCGCGAGAAAGCGGGACAGAAATTCATCATTATCATAGATGAATGGGATGTCTTGATTCGGGATGCTGCGGCGGGCAGCAGGGCACAGAAGGAGTACATTCAGTTCCTGCGGGGATTGTTCAAGGGAACGGAGCCGACTCGATATATACAGTTGGCTTATTTGACGGGAATTCTTCCGATCAAGAGGGAGAAGACGCAGTCTGCGCTGAATAATTTTGACGAGTTTACGATGTTGAGTGCCGGCGAGCTGGCTCCTTATGTTGGTTTCACAGAAAATGAAGTCAGCCAGCTGGCACAGGAATACCATCAGAATTTTGACGAAGTAAAGCGCTGGTATGATGGGTATCTTCTGAAAGAGCATCAAGTCTATAATCCTAGAGCGGTTGTCAGCGTGATGCAGAGGGGCGAGTTTAAGAGCTACTGGTCTGAGACGGGATCATATGAGGCTGTGGTACCGCTGATCAGTATGAATTACGACGGCCTGAAAACAGCGATTATAGAGATGCTTTCCGGAGCAGAGGTAAGAGTAAATACGGCTGCTTTTGAAAATGATACAGCCGATATCCGGAGCAAAGATGATGTATTGACCTATATGATTCATCTGGGATATCTAGGCTATAATGCCGTAAGAGGAACCGCATTTGTTCCGAATGAGGAAATCCGGCAGGAACTGGCAACTGCTGTTCAGAGCAAGGCATGGAATGAACTCTTGCTGTTTCAGCAGGAATCGGAGAGGCTGCTGGAGGCGACGCTGGATATGGATGGAACTGTCGTTGCCGAAGAAATTGAAAAAATCCATAATGAGTACATGTCGGTTATTCAGTATCACAATGAGAATTCCCTGAGTAGCGTGCTTGCGATTGCCTATCTTAGTGCAATCCAGTATTATTTCAAGCCAGTGCGTGAATTGCCGACAGGACGTGGTTTTGCGGACTTTGTGTTTATTCCAAAGCCGGAATTTAGAGCAGATTATCCGGCGTTGGTTGTAGAACTGAAGTGGAACCAGAGCGCAGAGACGGCAATTCAGCAGATTAAGAGCAGGAAGTACCCGTCCTCAATTCTGAATTATACCGGAGAGATTCTGCTGGTTGGAATCAATTACGACAGGACCAGCAAGGAGCATCAGTGCTTGATTGAAAGTTTCCGTTCTGTTCCCGGTACTGGCGCAGTGTGCAGCCGGTGAATTTCCTGAATTGCTGGCCCAGGTGGCTTTGTGAGGAGAAGCCCAGGTAGGAGGCAATTTCGATGTAGGAGTAGTCGGAATAGATCAGAAGATTTTTGGCACGGCTTATTTTCTCCTGCAGGATATAGGCAGAGATGGTAGTGCCTTCACATTGTTTGAACAGCTGGGAGAGGTAGTTCGGGCTGCAGCCTGCCTCGCGGGCCAGGTCCGTCACGGTGATCCGGCTGTGCAGATGAGAGAAAATGTAATCCTTGCATTTGTTGATGCGAGGATTATTTTGCTTTTGCAGGATTCCTTTTTGCTGCTCCCTGAGCTCATGCACCAGGCTGGCATACTGAAGCTCGGCATTGCGCCCGAGGGTGGGGAGGAGAGCGATATCACTGCAGTCCTCGATCTCCTGAATGTAGACGTCACTGAGGGAAAAAGAAATCTCCGGTGACAGCCCGCCACGGATTGCAGTGCGGCTGGCGAGTGTAATGAGAACGATCATCAGATTCTTCATATTCCGCAGAGGATCCTTGGCCAGTGTGCCGATGGTTCCGTCATAATCCTCCTGCCAGCTCTTCTGCAGCTGGAGAAGATCACCATTCTCAATACTGCTCTGTTCTCGAAGCTCCTGATCGTAGGAGTTGTGATGGACATCATTCTCCTGATTCTCGAATAAGAGGCTGTTGAAGGCCTTCTGGGTTTCCTGCGCGTTGTCCGTATGGATGAGGTTATCATGGATAATCTGCGAAGGAGTCATTTCGATATCCGTTATCATCTGATAGAAGAAGCCAATATCGTCCATATAAGTGAGAAAATCAACTTGCGGAACTGTGCTGCCGGCACTCCACTTCGGGAGGTCGCCATCATAGTTGCAGCGAAGGTGAATCGGCGCTGCGAATCGGACCGGCCCCAGGACATAGGTTGCATCGGAACCGGTGATACAGCAGAAGATATTGTCCTGCTGCAGAGATTTCATAATGGGACCTGTCAGAGCTGCGTCTGCCGAAGCCTTGGTATGCGGAGGCTGAAGAGCATCCTGCGAGTTTTCGGAATTGAAATGAGGAATGGCTTCCGGAAAATCTGGATTTTCTAAGTCTGACTGGGACATGATGTTCGAAGGCTGTGAATCTTCGGAGGCGGTCTGAATCACGATATCCATATCGCGGAGCAGGAACGCCATAAAATCGCTGTCTTTCAGAAAGGATTCCTGCAAAGCCTGCATGGACGGGACACCGCAATAGGAGAAGAGCAGTTCCCCGGAGAGGGAGAAGCTGGAAGCACAGGTGTGCATTTTCCGTGAGAGATATTGGAGCAAGGTGGTATCCTGCAAGGCTTTGTCCTCCTGTGGATGCTGAACTGATAACACGTATACCTGCCAGAATGCAGCATTTCCTTAGGGATCGCACGGAGTTGCAAGGGAAAATGCTGCTTCGCAGCGCAAATCCGGCGGGGGAAACGCTTTCATCAGCGTTTTCCTAAAAATCCATGCCTGCTCGCACAGGCATCACCACAAATAAAATCAGATGCTGTGTGCCTGCATCATTTCCGCAGCAGCATGGTTTGCTGGCAGAGGTATTGCAAAGGGATCTTAGCATATTGATCTGAGAATTGTGATAAAAATATAATATTTTTGATATAAAGTCCACCGCTAATCGATGTAAGGTAACTGCTCAGAGCAGCTGCAGAAGGCAAGGAAGCATGTCTGCGACTGGATCAATAAGACATGGAGACGGAACGGGTGCTGCATACATATGAGTAGATGCAGAACAGCTTCAGAACAGATGCGATTCCGTACCGTCGGGAAAGGGAAAGGTGAGATGAAGGTCAAGGGTGTCAATTTAGGAAACTGGCTGGTTCTCGAGAAGTGGATGAACCCCGCGCTGTTCGAGGGGACGACGGCGGAGGATGAATACTGGCTTCCGAGACAGCTGCCGAAGGAGGTCTATGAGGCGCGGATTAAGATCCACCGCAGCGAGTACATCACGGAGCGCGATTTCGTGACGATCAAATCCTGGGGCTTGGACGCCGTCCGGATTCCGGTGCCGTATTTTATCTTCGGTGACAGGGAGCCGTTCATCGGCTGCATCGAAGAGCTGGACAAGGCCTTTAACTGGGCGGAGAAATACGGTCTGAAGATTCTGATCGATCTGCACACCGCGCCGATGGGACAGAACGGCTCGGACAACGGCGGTATCTGCGGCGTGTGCAAGTGGGCACAGACGCCGGATGAGGTGGAATTCGTTCACACCGTGCTGGAGCGTCTGGCGAAGAGATACGGCCACAGAGAGGGACTATGGGGAATCGAGCTTCTCAACGAGCCGGTTCTGCCGAAGGCCTGGGATCTGATGGACATGCAGAAGCGCTATCCCCCGATGGATGCAGAGATGGCGAAGGGCAGCGCACCCATCACCTACGACTTCATCCGGCAGTTCTACCTGGATGCCTATGACCGCATCACGCCCTACCTTGCGGAGGACAAATATGTCGTCATCCATGACGGCTTTGAGCTGACCATCTGGAAGGACTTCATGCGCGAGGAGAAATACAAAAACGTCGTACTCGATACCCACCAGTACCTGATGCTGGCCGAGATGATGGGCTGCGAGCAGACGATCGAGGGCTATGAGAAATTCGTTCGCGAGCACTTCATGAAGGACATCGAGGAAATGCAGCAGTATTTCCCGGTGATCTGCGGCGAGTGGTGCCTGTTCAATTCCCTTGCCTGCGGGTGCGACACGAAGGGCGGCCAGACCGTCCTGAACGGCGTCGAGGGGGCTGTAATTGAGACCTACTCGCCCGAGCAGAAAAAGGAAATTTACCGGGCCGTTGCGAAGGTGCAGAAGGAAGCCTGGGAGAAGGGCTCTGGATATTTTTACTGGAGCTACAAGCTGCTGACCGATACCGTGAACACAGAAGGCTGGATCGGCTGGGACAGCTGGGATCTGGGGCGCTGCGTTGATTTCGGATGGTTCCCGCTGGATCGGTAACTTAGCGTCTGCAAGGACTCTGTGAATGAAGAGGAGACAATTAATGAAAGAGAAAAATATGGATTCCAATGCCAAGCTTAGCTTTTTGGAACGGTTTGCCTATGGTATGGGCGACTATGCAGGAAACCTGGTTTATTCCGCAATCAGCGCGTTCCTGCTCGTGTATTACACCAATGTTGTCGGCGTAAGCGCAGCAGCGGCAGCTTCCATCATTGCGATCTCAAAGATCTTTGATGGAATTTCGGATCTGGTCATGGGTTACATCATCGACCACACCCACAGCAAATGGGGCAAGGCTCGTCCGTGGATTGCGAGACTGTGCGTGCCGCTTGCAGTGTGCACGGTGCTGATGTTCTCGGTTCCGGCTTCCTTCGTCGGCAAGACGCAGCTGGCCTATATCTTCCTGACCTACAACCTGGTTTCCACCATTTTCTACACCGGAATCAACGTGCCGTATGCGACGCTGAACGGCCTGATGACAACCAACCAGTATGAGAGAGGCCTTCTCGGAAACTTCCGTAACCTCCTGGCAACTGCCGGCACGATGACCATCAACACCGTTGTGCTGAAGATGACGGCAGCCTTCGGCGGCGGAGATCCGTATTCCCAGAAGGGCTGGACACTGACCTTTGTTGTTCTGATGATCGTGTTCGTTATCCTGAACATGTTCACCTTCTTCTGCTGCAAGGAGCGTGTCGTTGAGGACGGCGCACAGGGAAGCCAGGAACAGAACTCCCAGGAAAATCAGGCGAAGACCAGCCAAGTAAAGGATGCGCAGGCGAAGGAGAGCAACGTATCCTTCCTCAAGGGCGTGAAGGGTCTGATCAACAACAAATACTGGGTTCTGATGGTTGTGGCAGAATTCGTTATGTATTTCATGATGTCCACGTTCTTCGGTTCCGCAGTTTATTTTGCCCAGTACAACATCGGAGACAGCAGCCAGTACACACTGATTTCCAATACCCTGTCGCTGGCACAGATCGTGTTCCTCTTCGTGACACCGTTTATCATGAAGAAGGTTTCCAAAAAGAACCTGTTCATGTATGGCATGGGACTGTCGGCGCTCGGCTTCCTTCTCTCCGGACTCACAACGAATGTGACTCTTATCTGCATCCTCTCTGCAGTTAAGGGAATCGGCTTTGCCTGCGGCGGAGCTTCTATGTACGGACTCCTGCAGGATGCCATTACCTACGGCGAGTGGTATAACGGATACGGAACTGCCGGCATGGGAAATGCAGCGTCTTCCTTCTGCATGAAGGTCGGCTCCGGCATCGGAACGGCAGCACTTGGCTGGGTCCTGGAGGCAGGCGGATTCGACGCACAGCTCGAGGTTCAGTCGGCAAGCGCTCTTGCTGCCATCAACTGGTCCTTCGCATGGATTCCGTTCATCATGGTTGTCATCGCCGTTATCTGCATGTTCTTCTTCGACCTCGATAAGAAATACGATCAGGTTGTCGCAGATCTGGCACAGGGCAAGCATCGCGGAGAGTAAGCAAATAAAAAAGAACAGAAACATGGGGAGCCGCAGCTGCGGCTCCTTTTTCTTTTATCTGCTGCGGATGTTACGTGCGGGGAGGGTATTTTGATATTTACGAGCCGCAGTGCAGCTGTTACACTAAGGACAGTTGCATAACGTTCAGCAAGTCTGTGAATACGGCATGCTGCCAGCAGATGGCAGAGACCGGACTGATCTAATTCTTATCTGATTCACATCGGAAACTTATGCACGGAAACCAATTGTTTTTATTCCATAAAGGTAAAGAACAAAGACAGAGGTTCAGCAGCGGAGAGTTTGTGTCACGATTCTATAGGAATGATAAATTGGTTCCGGT
>CAYLUU010000113.1:0-6825 GCA_964386925.1 uncultured Sarcina sp.
GGCCTGTATGCTTAAAGCTGAAGGGCTTTAACATAAAATTACGCTGTTTTCCGATACCGGTGTAGGAAATCATCCATTCCTCAGGGAGCGAAAAGAATTCCCAGCTGCCGCCGCCGCTTTTACTGCGATGATAGTGGGCATTGGGACTTTTCCAGTTATTTCCTTTTGGAGTATTCCAGATCACCTGCGGATCCGGGCGGATCAGACGATATTCGCCCCAACGTTCCAGCTTTTCTCCACTGGAAGTATCAATCACTTCATAATCTTTCCAATTATCTGCAAGCCACATAGGCGGTGTCCTTTCTGGTTATTTCATCTTACAATTCTTACCTATTTGTAACTATTCAGAGCCAAGCAAATTTGCATAAAATGTGCGGTAATGCTTGCATTGACGAGCTCATTTTTGCAAATAAGGGCTTTGCCTTTGACGTCACATAAACGTTATACGTGCAAGTTTATCATAAATAGCCTGTTTTGGGAAAAGCGAAGCGAATACAGTCACTAGATGGTTGTACAGTGTGTTGCAGAGGAAACAAGCTGTTAGATGGAGGAGTTTTGTATATAATTTGCTGTATTGACGATCGAATTAGAATCACGTAGAATGACCAAAGTGTATTTTTGTATACAATCAAGCTTCACTT
This sequence comes from uncultured Sarcina sp., assembly GCA_964386925.1. Classification (GTDB taxonomy): domain Bacteria; phylum Bacillota; class Clostridia; order Lachnospirales; family Lachnospiraceae; genus CAG-791. The sequence goes on from CAYLUU010000113.1 coordinate 642, forward strand.
TTACAAAGGACAGAATAGAGGCTGAAGTTGAGGCGCACTGATTGCGGCGCCGATTGTGACATAGAACTAAAGGAGGATGGAAGATGACTGCAGCACAGATTACGATGCTGGTAGCCATGGCAGTATATCTGTTTGCAATGGTTGGCGTTGGCATTAAGCTTTCTGAGAAGAATGAGACCGTGGGTGATTTCTATCTGGGGGGACGTCAGCTGGGACCGCTTGTGACGGCTATGAGCGCAGAGGCATCGGACATGTCCAGCTATCTGCTGATGGGACTGCCGGGGCTGGCTTATTTGTCCGGAACTGCAGAAGTAGGCTGGACGGTGGTTGGCCTGGCGGTAGGAACCTATCTGAACTGGCTGATTGTGGCCAGACGCCTGCGCTGCTATACGGAACAGACGAATTCGATTACGGTACCGGAGTTTTTTTCAAATCGATGGGGAGATAAGAAGAATATTCTGACCTTCCTTGCGGCAATCTGGATCATTGTGTTCTTTGTTCCATATACAGCTTCTGGGTTTGCGGCCTGCGGAAAGCTGTTCGAATCTCTGTTCGGCGTAGATTATCACGCGGCAATGATTGTCAGTGCAGTTGTTATCATTTTTTATACGGCTATGGGCGGATTCCTTGCTGCATCTATGACGGATTTCATTCAGAGTATCGTGATGACAATTGCTCTGGCAGCAATTCTGATCTTCAGCTTTTTGCAGGCGGGCGGCGTAGCTGCGGTGATGGACAATGCCAGAAGTCTTCCTGGATATCTGTCTATGACACAGTCCTATGACGTAACGACCGGAACGGCAACACCGTATAATCTGCTGTCGATTTGTTCTACGCTGGCCTGGGGACTTGGTTATTTTGGAATGCCGCACATTTTGCTGCGATTTATGGCGATTGAGGATGCCGGTAAGCTGAAGATCTCCAGAAGAGTTGCTTCTGTATGGGTTGTACTGTCTATGGCGGTAGCCGTACTAATTGGAATGGCTGGATTGGGGATCACATCAAAAGGGAAGATTGAAATGCTGTTCGGGTCGGACTCGGAAACGATTATCGTTAAGATTGCAGATATGCTTTCCAGACACGGAATTGCAGCGGCCCTTCTGGCAGGAATCGTTCTCTCCGGCATTTTGGCAAGTACGATGTCAACGGCGGATTCACAGCTGCTGGCGGCATCCTCGTCGGTTAGCAACGACATCCTTGTGAAGACCTTTCATTTTGACATTAAAAAGGAGCAGTCACTGCTTCTGTCCAGAATCAGCCTCATTGTAATTGCCGTAATCGGTGTTTTTCTGGCATGGGATCCGGATAGCTCGGTTTTCGGAATTGTGAGCTTTGCCTGGGCTGGATTCGGAGCTTCCTTTGGACCGGTGGTGCTGCTGGCACTTTTCTGGAAACGCTCGAACCGATATGGCGCACTGGCTGGAATGCTGACGGGAGGAGTAATGGTCTTCGTCTGGAAATTCCTGATCCGTCCTCGGGGAGGTGTGTTGGGAATCTATGAGCTTCTGCCGGCGTTCCTGATTGCTCTGATTGTGAATGTCGTGATTTCTCTTTTGACGCCGAAGCCGGAAGATGAGATTGTACGCTGCCACGAAAAGGTGCAGAAGCTGATGAAAGCCCGGGATTAAACGCGCATAGAATTCTGTATGGAAAATAAAACCGGATGCCTGAAACGATTGGGCGGCCGGTTTTATTTTGCACAAAAATCCACGTAAAATTTTGTTAGAAAAGCAGAAAATAAATCTTGCATTCCGAAAAACCTTCATGTAAAATGAAACACGCTGTGACATGATAGCGATGAAACGAGAGATTGTCAGGCAGTTGAATCTGATTCGGGTTCGGGTTGGATGAGATTGACTGGGTTACTCCGTGGAGCGAATGTCTGGGGCGCTGCAGGACCTGGCAGAAAACGCCCAAGAATCTGACGACAAGTCACTGTACCGAAGAACCGTCTGCCCAGTGCAGAAACGACGTGATAAGCGTCCTGTCAACGGTTTCGCCGTTGATTTTCTTTTGAAAAGAACAGGACACGCACGGGAGTGTGTACAGTCACCGCTTGTCGTACTTCATTAAAAAGTGCGAATAAGGAGGCGACTTTTTTTATGGCAAATCAGGTAATGAGAATCACATTGAAAGCGTACGATCATGAGCTCATCGATGCATCCGCCCGCAAGATCATTGAGACGGTGAAGAAGAGTGGATCCCAGGTAAGCGGCCCTGTTCCGCTGCCGACTAAGAAGGAAGTTGTTACAATCCTTCGTGCAGTTCATAAGTATAAGGACAGCCGCGAGCAGTTCGAGCAGAGAACGCACAAGAGACTGATCGACGTAATCGCTCCTACTCAGAAGACAGTTGACGCTCTGCAGCGTCTGGAAATGCCTGCAGGTGTTTACATCAACGTCAAGATGGTGACGAAGTAATTCGGGAGTACGAATTACGGATCCTATCGGGGAGAAAAGACAGCCGGAAAGACGGCCGGGACAATCCCGCAAGAATGTAAGTTGCGTCATTAAAAGGCGGCGGAGCAGAGAGCTTGCAGAGCTGGACGTAACAATAACCTCTACTTAGTATGACATCCCTTGCTGACGACAGAACCTGTGAACTGCCGGCAGGGAGCAGCAAGAACACAAAAGGCTGCGGTTCAGGTCACCGCGGGTCAGACAGCAGACCTTGCCTTTTGAATAGAAGTCACACCTTCCGGTTCAAGCCGATGTCCGCTGTAGGGATTAACACCCAAGTGGTGTTACAACGCCGCTAATGCGGCAGAAAGAGGTAAAGAGTATGAAAAAAGCAATACTTGCAACGAAGATCGGAATGACACAGATCTTCGCAGAGGACGGCACACTGGTTCCTGTTACGGTCCTGGAGGCAGGCCCGAACGTGGTTACCCAGATCAAGACTGCTGAGAACGATGGCTACGAAGCAGTTCAGGTTGGCTATGTGGATGCAGTGGATCGTGCTAAGAACGTTGACAAGAGCGGAAAAGTAGAAGTTGCTCATCGCCATGGCGTCAACAAGGCTCAGAAGGGACATTTTGAGAAAGCCGGCGTATCCAGCAAGAAGTTTGTCCGTGAGTTCCGTTTTGAGAACGCAGCAGAGTATCAGCTTGGCGCTGAGATCAAGGCTGATATCTTCGCTGAGGGCGATCACATTGATGTGACTGCTACCAGCAAGGGTAAGGGCTTCTGCTCTGCAATTCAGAAGGGCCAGCACAGAGGACCTATGGGACATGGTTCTAAGTTCCATCGTCACCAGGGCTCCAACGGTACTTCTTCTACTCCCAGCCGTGTATTCCCTGGCAAGGTAATGCCTGGCCATGTGGGACACGTTCAGGTAACGGTAAGAAACCTTGAGGTTGTTAAGGTTGATCCTGAGAAGAACATCATCCTGGTAAAGGGTGCAGTTCCCGGACCGAAGAAGGGTCTCGTCACGATCAAAGAGACAACGAAGGTAGAAGTTTAATCGGCTGCCTGGATGAAAGGAGGACCATTTAAAAATGGCTAACGTATCTGTTTTCAATATGGAAGGAAAAGAGATCGGAAAGATCGAACTTTCTGATGCAATTTTCGGTGTAGAGCCTAATGAGAACCTGCTGCATCTGGCAGTTGTTCAGTACCTGGCAAACGGACGTCAGGGCACACAGAAGGCTAAGACTCGTTCTGAGGTTTCCGGCAGCACTGCTAAGCCGTGGAGACAGAAGGGAACTGGTCATGCAAGACAGGGATCCACCCGTTCTCCTCAGTGGAGACACGGCGGCGTTGTTTTCGCTCCGGTTCCGAGAGACTACTCTTTCAAGCTGAACAAGAAGGAGAAGAGAACTGCTCTGAAGTCTGCTCTGTCTGATCGCCTTGCAGGCGGCAAGCTTATTGTTGTGGACGAGTTCCACTTTGATGAGCCTAAGACCAAGAACTTCGTAAAGACCATGGAGAACCTGAAGGCAGCCGGCAAGTCTCTGGTTGTTCTGGGAGCAGATGATGCATCTGTTCTTCGTGCTTCCGGAAATGTTCCGGATGCTAAGACATCTACCGTAAACACCATCAACGTTTACGATCTGATGAACGCACAGACTGTTGTCCTGACTAAGGATGCAGTTGCTAAGATTGAGGAGGTGTACGCATAATGGCAGCACTTGGATATTATGATGTCATCTTAAAGCCTGTTCTGACTGAGAAGAGCATGGGCCTTACTGCTGAGAAGAAGTACACGTTCTATGTACATCCGGAAGCAAACAAGATTCAGATCAAGGAAGCTGTTGAGAAGCTCTTTGAGGGCGCTAAGGTTGAGAAGGTTAACACCATCACCTGCAGAGCTAAGACCAAGAGAAGAGGCATGACAGTAGGAAAGACTGCAAAGGGCAAGAAAGCAGTTGTGTTCCTGACTGAGGACAGCAAGGACATTGAGTTCTTCGCCGGACTTTAATCTCCGGATGTGTAAGTCCCAGAGCAGACAGGCCATCCCAAGGCACACATTGCTCCGGGCGCGGTGCAGTTAAGTAAGATAGAAGGAGTTTCAAAATGGGAATTAAAAAGTATACCGCTTATACCCCGTCCAGACGTAACATGTCCGGCTCCGACTTCGCTGAGGTAACAAAGACTACTCCTGAGAAGAGTCTGATTGTTTCCAAGCGCAAGAATGCCGGAAGAAATAACCAGGGCAAGATCACGGTTCGTCACAGAGGCGGCGGAAACAGACAGAAATACAGAAATGTAGATTTTCGCAGACTGAAGGATGATGTCCCGGCAACTGTTATCGGCATCGAGTACGATCCGAACCGTACAGCCAACATCGCACTGATCTGCTATGCAGACGGCGAGAAGAGCTACATTCTTGCTCCTCAGGGTCTGACTGATGGCATGAAGGTTATGAACGGTGCCAAGGCTGAGATCCGCGTAGGCAACTGCCTTCCGCTCTCTGAGATTCCGGTAGGTACTCTGGTACATAACGTTGAGCTGTACGCAGGCAAGGGCGGCCAGATGGCCAGAACCGCAGGCGCATCTGCTCAGCTGATGGCTAAAGAGAATGGTTATGCAACGCTTCGCCTTCCCTCTGGCGAGATGAGAATGGTTCCGCTGGCTTGCCGCGCAACCATCGGTGTTGTAGGAAATGCAGATCACAACCTGATCCACTATGGTAAGGCTGGACGCATTCGTCACATGGGCATTCGTCCTCATGTCCGCGGTTCCGTTATGAACCCGAACGATCACCCGCATGGTGGTGGTGAAGGTAAGGCTCCGGTCGGACGTCCCGGCCCTGTAACTCCTTGGGGCAAGCCTGCTCTGGGTTACAAGACTCGCAAGAAGAAGTCTTCTGACAAGCTGATCGTGAGAAGAAGAAACGGAAAGGGACTTAAATAAGGAGGTACGAAATGGCTAGATCACTGAAAAAAGGACCTTTCGCTGACGAAAGCCTTTTGAAGAAGGTAGATGCAATGAACGCAGCCGGTGACAAGCAGGTCATCAAGACCTGGTCCCGCCGTTCCACAATTTTCCCGTCCTTTGTAGGACACACCATTGCCGTTCATGATGGCAGAAAGCATGTTCCGGTTTACATTACTGAGGATATGGTTGGACACAAGCTCGGTGAGTTTGTTCAGACCAGAACCTTCCGCGGTCACAACGGAAACAACAAAGAGTCCAGCTCGGGCCGCAAGTAATCCCGCGCTATATTGAAAGGAGTTCAGATCTATGGCTAACGGACATAGAACACAAGTAAAGAGAGCCAGAAATGCGGTCAAGGATACAAGACCTCATGCAAAGCTCACGAATGCAAGAATTCCGGTTCAGAAGGCCTGCTTCGTAATGGATGCCATCAGAGGTAAGGATGTTACGACAGCAATTGGAATTCTTGAATACAGTCCGAGATATGCTTCGGGCGTAATCCTGAAATTACTGAAGTCTGCAATTGCAAATGCAGAGAACAACCTCGGAATGAATGCCGCTGATCTCTACATCGCAGAGTGCAGCGCTTCCAACGGCCCGATCATGAAGAGAATTCAGCCTCGTGCACAGGGCAGAGCTTATCGGATCTTCAAGAGAATGAGCCATCTCTACATCACTCTTGATGAGAAGAAGGCAGAGCAGCCTGCTGATGCAGCAGAGACCAAGTAATTCAGGTGATGGAAAGGAGCCTATATGGGACAGAAAGTTAATCCTCATGGCATGAGAGTCGGCATCATCAAGGACTG
>CAYLUU010000114.1:0-6669 GCA_964386925.1 uncultured Sarcina sp.
CTACTGCAGTACCACAAAGCTCTGCGGAGTCAGCGTCACAGCCGCTCCGTCGCAGGAGCCTTCGCCCAGTGCGTACAGCACCTTCGTGTGAGTTCCCTGATCGGCTGCCGGGAGCTTCACCGTGCGGCTTTCCGAGGACGGATTCACCGCCAGAATGAGTGCGCCGCGCCGGTACACATACATCGGCTCCGTGTCCTCTCCGTAGATGGTCTCGAAGCTTGCATCCGCCTGCAGATCCGGCGTTGCGTGGCGCAGGGCCAGGATATCCTTCACCGTATGGTACAGGGAACCCGCATCTGCCATCTGCGCTTCCGCCGTCGGTGCATCCTCTGCAGGGTCCACCGGCAGATAGATATCCTCCGGCGCCGCTGTGGAGAAGCCAAGGTTCGCGCCGCTGTTCCACTGCATCGGAGTTCTGGTTCCCGTTCTCTCGTAGCCGCCCTCCTTTGTCGGGAGCTGCTGCTGATACCGCATACCGATCTCATCGCCGTAGTAAATGAACGGTGCGCCGGGCATGGTCAGCATGAAGGCATAGGCGAGGCGCCTCTCACGGTCATCCAGATTGAGCGTCAGGCGAGGTGTGTCATGATTGCAGGTGATGAAGCAGATATATCCATCGTTCTTCGTATTCTCATACATCCGCTCATACCCATTCAGGAAGGAACGGATCGATCCGCCCGAATCCTTGCGAAAATACGTGTGGTCCTCCAGCCAGTCGGCCTTCTTGCCGCCGGCGAAGCCGCCATGAAGAATGGCGTGGTCGTCGTAGTTTTTGTAATCTCTCAGAAGATAAGAGCAGGGACGGCTCCAGCCATCGAGCATGAAATCCATGTGGAAGCCGGCCTTCAGGGACAGTTCCGGATTACACCACTCAGATACCATCGCAGCCTCCGGATAGTCGCGGTCCAGCATGCGGCGCACGTCTCTCCAGATGCGGCAGGTGCCGGACTTCTGCTCGTCGTCTCCCTTTACCAGAGAATCCGCCATATCCACGCGGAAGCCGTCACAGCCAAGGTCCAGCCAGAAACGCATGACATCCTTCATGGCTTCCTTCGTCGCGATGCAGGCCGGTGCCTCCATGGGCAGCTGCCACTCTTCGTTCGGATGCAGGAAGCCGTAATTCAGCGCCGGCTGGCATTTAAAGAAGTTCAGCATATACGCGCCGCTGCGCTCAGACTCACCGGCCACATAGGGGCGTCCTGCCATGCCGTTGAATACATTCTCGCTCCAGATGAACCGGTCGGAATATTCATTCTGCTCTGCCTTCTGGCTCTCACGGAACCACGGATGCTCCTCGGAGGTATGTCCCGGCACCAGGTCGAGAATGACATGCATTCCCTTTTCATGTGCTGTGTTGAACAGGTTCACCAGATCCTCATTCGTGCCGTAACGGGGTGCAACCTTCTTGTAATCCCGCACATCATAGCCCGCATCCTTAAAGGGCGAGTCGTAGCAGGGATTGATCCACAGGGCATTGCAGCCGAGCTCCTTAATGTAATCCAGTTTAGAGATAATTCCGTTGAAATCTCCGATTCCGTCCCCATTGGAATCGCAGAAAGACTGCGGATAAATCTCATAAAATACAGCGTCCTTCAACCATGCAGGCATTATTGTTTCCTCCTTTTCCATGCGATGCAGCGCACTTTCGCTCTATTATCTCTCCCCTTGCCTTTAGCGGCAGGTTCACCAATCGCTAAGGGATTCCCCGCAGCATGATCCGTTCCCCGAAATCCCTGTATCGTCCCCGGTTCGCCCCGATAGCTCACAGAAGTGGTAACTCTCAAGGATCTGAAAATACTTAACAATCCGCGGATACAGCGGCTCTGCCGCATCTCCGAAGTGCTCCTTCTGCAATGCAGCCAGCTCCATAACCGTTTTCTTCCCATCGATCAGCGGCCACAAATAACTGCCCTGTGCATCCAGATGTACCTTCGTGGTCTTGGGCTTGCAGAACAGCTCCTGCGCGATCCTGTTGAAAAAGCCCTTATTCTCCACTTCCAGCACCACTCGCTGCCGCCAATCCAGATGCCAGTGAATTGCCGGATTATGCGCAGGAATCAGGTCCAGATAATTCCGGGACTGCGTACTCTTTTTCTGCTTCATGATTTCTTATCATTCTTCTTCATAACCGCCAGCACAAGCGAGGCAATCAGAAGGACCAGCAGTGCCAACCCTCCGGCATTTCCGAGACTTATTCTCTCTCCTATACTGGTGTTAATGCCCAGTACAGACAGGATCGCCATCAGGATTCCCACCAAACCTTCTCCGGCAATCATTCCCGCGCAGTACAGGGTTCCGTTCGTGATCTGCCGCTTTTTCAATTCTTCATCCACATTCTTGCGGCGCTCCAGAATCATTCGTACAACACCGCCGATCATAATGGCTGCGTCCATATAAATCGGCAGATACAGGCCGATGGCGAAGGCCATCACGGGAACGCCCAGAATTTCCATTGCAATCGCCAGGAATACACCGATAAAGACCAGATTCCAGGGAAGGTTTCCTCCCATGACACCCTCCACGATCATCTTCATCAGGGTTGCCTGCGGGGCAGGAACCTCCGCTCCGCCAAAGCCCCACGCTGCATTCAAAAGGTACAGAACGCCGCCAACCGATGCACTCGCAGCCACCACGCCGATCAGCTCACCGATCTGCTGCTTCTTCGGTGTTGCGCCCAGAAGATATCCCGTCTTCAGATCCTGTGAAGTATCGCCCGAAATTGCAATGATGATACAGATCACAGAACCAATGGCAATTGCCGCCTTCATTCCGCTGATCCCTGTTGTTCCGCTGGACTTGATCAAAAAGGTTGCGATCAGAATCGTTGCGATGGTCATTCCGGAGGCCGGACTGTTCGAGCTGCCGACAATTCCCACGATGCGTGCTGCAACCGTTGAGAAAAAGAATCCAAATACCGCAATAATCACTGCGCCAAGGAACGATACCGGAATGGCCGGTGCCGCCCAGATAACCAGAATCATTACAATGATTCCGCCCAGAATCACGCCCATCGGCAGATCCTGCTCCGTGCGGATGCCTGCAGCCTTCTCGCTGCTCCGGGCAGCCTTCATCGAATCCCGGAACATGGTCACGATAAGAGGCAGCGACTTAATAAGAGAGATCACGCCGCCTGTCGCAATGGCTCCAGCGCCGATGTATTTCACATACGTGCTCCAGATGGCCGCTGCACCTCCCGAGGCATACAGTTCCGAAATCGTAACGCCCTCCGCAGCGGGATACAGCCAGGTACCGGAGCCGAACAGGCAGATCATGGGAATGATCACCATCCACCCCATCAAAGATCCCACGAACATATAGGACGCGACCTTCGGTCCGACAATATAGCCGACTCCCAAAAGGGCCGGATACACCTCCACGCCGATCTCTCCCTTAAAGGATTTAAATGCAACAGCAATGTCCGACGGAATCACCTTCAGACCATCCACCACGAATTTAAGGACTGCTGCCAGCCCCATTCCGGAGAATACGACACCGGCACTGGCTCCGCCCTCTTCTCCTGCGAGGAGAACATCTGCACAGGCCGTTCCCTCCGGGTACAGAAGCGTTTCATGCTCCTTCACAATCAGGGCATTGCGAAGCGGCACCATGAACAGCACGCCCAGAACTCCGCCGCACAATGCGATCAGCGAAATTTCCAGCAGGCTCGGCTTGCTGCACAAGCCCTCCTCTGCCCACAGGAACAACGCCGGCAAGGTAAAAATCGCCCCGGCCGCCAGAGCCTCTCCCGCAGAACCGATCGTCTGCACCATGTTGCTCTCCAGAATAGAGCTGCGTTTCATGATGACCCGAATGACGCCCATGGAGATAACCGCCGCCGGAATGGATGCGGATACCGTCATTCCCACTCTCAGTCCGAGGTAAGCATTGGCAGCTCCGAAAATAACAGCCAACAGCACTCCGATGATAATCGATGTCGGTGTCAGCTCCGGCATCACCTGATCCGCCGGAATGTATGGCTTAAATTCACTCTGATTTTTCTGTTCCATCTACCCCCCTTTTTAATCACAACGATCCAAAGCCAAAAGATTGCGTAAGATGCGCCAGTAACGTTTGCGATAACGAGCCATTTTCTGCGAACGGACTCCTGATCGTTACACCAGTGTCAAAAACTTTGTTCCCCTTCACCGCAGCATGATCAACGCGCCGAAATTGCCTCTCTTCCCCTGACTCGCCCGGTGGCTGAACAGAACCTCCGGATTGCAGGCCGTGCAGACGTCCGTCACGTGGATGTGCTCCGCCAGAACCCCGGATTCCAGCAGCGCGATCCGGCAGGCTTCCCAGAGATTCAGCTGGTAATGCCCCGGATTGCCGCGGTATGTCAGAAGCTGCTCCTCCTGTCCCGGAAAGGCCAGACGGAACTCCTCTGCCACATCCTCGCTGACCTCATAGTGATCCGCGCAGATTGATGGCCCGATCCCCACCATCACGTCCGCAGGATCTGTGCCGAACTCCTCCTGCATCTTCTGAATCGTCTTCGCACCGATTCGGCCGACGGTTCCGCGCCAGCCCGAATGGCTTGCCCCGACTGCCCGCTTCACCGGATCCACGAAGAGGAGCGGCACACAGTCCGCATAGAAGGTCGCCAGCACGAGTCCCGGCTCGTTCGTCACGAGTCCGTCTGCGCTCGTCCATTCCTTCGGCTTCGTAAGCCCCGCTCCGGCATCCGACATAGCAACCCGCACGACATTGGTCTCATGCACCTGATGCGAGCAGACGCAGTGCTGCAGGTCTGTGCCGAACGCCGCAGTAACCCGTGAGAAATTCTCCAGCACATTCTCCCGGCTGTCGCCCCGACCGGTCGTCAGGTTCATCGATGAGAACATTCCCTCCGATACGCCGCCCTCCCGAGTGGTGATCAGATTCATTGCAGTTCCATCTGCCTCCAGCGCAGGAAAATACAGGGACGGAAGCATACTCCCGTCCCTGTTCGTGAAGTCCCGCTCCAGTATTTCCTTCTTGGTTCCTTTTCGGGTAATCTTCATATCAAAATATATCCATACCTAATCAGCAGCCACATCGAAGTTTTCCGAAGGAAACCTCAAGATGGCCGGCCAGATATATATTTACTCAGCCAGTCTTGCCTTCAGTGCGTCGGTCTCGCCCTCGAATCCAGGCTTGCCCAGCAGCGCGAACATGTTGTGCTTATAAGACTCAACGCCGGGCTGGTTGAACGGGTTCACACCCAGTACATAGCCGGATACACCGCAGGCGAACTCGAAGAAATAGAACAGCTCGCCGAGATAGAACTCGTTCTGCTCCGGAATCTTCACCATCAGGTTCGGAACGTTTCCGTCCGTGTGGGCCAGAATGGTGCCGTTCATAGCCGCCTGATTTGCAAAGTGCATGGTCTTGCCGGTCAGGAAGTTCAGGCCGTCCAGGTTCTCCGGATCCTCACCAATTGTTACATCCGCACGAGGGTTCTCTACGTTCAGGATGGTCTCGAACATAATGCGAGCGCCGTCCTGAATGAACTGTCCCATAGAATGCAGGTCTGTGGTCAGATCTACGCTTGCCGGGAAGAGGCCTCTCTGATCCTTGCCCTCAGACTCACCGTAGAGCTGCTTCCACCACTCAGAGGTGTAGTGCAGGGACGGCTCGTAGTTCGCCAGGATCTCTACGCTCTTGCCCTTGCGCAGGAAGATGTTGCGCAGTGCAGCGTACTTCAGTGCATCGTTGTCTGCATAATCAGACTCCATTGCCAGGCGTCTGCCCTCTGCAGCGCCCTCCATGAGCTTGTCAATGTCTGCACCGGATACTGCGATCGGCAGAAGGCCAACAGCAGTCAGAACAGAGAAACGTCCGCCAACATTATCCGGAATCACGAAGGTCTCATAGCCCTCTGCATCTGCCAGGGTCTTCAGTGCTCCGCGAGCCTTGTCGGTGGTAGCATAGATTCTCTTTGCTGCGCCCTCTTTGCCGTATTTCTTCTCTGCCATCTCGCGGAAGAGGCGGAAGGCAATGGAGGTCTCTGTTGTGGTACCGGACTTGGAGATGACATTGATGGAGAAGTCGCGATCGCCGATCACCTCAACCAGATGTGCCAGGTAGGTTCCGCTGATGGAGTTCCCTGCAAAATAGATCTCCGGTGTCTTGCGAATCTCCTTGGATACGCTGTTGTAGAAGCTGTGACGCAGGAAGTTGATGGCTGCGCGTGCGCCCAGATAAGAGCCGCCGATGCCGAGCACCAGGAGAACCTCAGAATCGCTCTGAATCTTCTCAGCTGCCTTCTTGATCCGTGCGAACTCATCCTTGTCATAATCTACCGGGAGATTCACCCAGCCCAGGAAATCGTTGCCGGCACCCGTTCCGGATACCAGGAGCTCCTTCGCTGCAAGGATCTGGCTCTCGATGTTCTTCACCTCATCCTCTGTTACAAAACTCTTCGCCTTCGAATAATCAAATGTAACCTTTGCCATTGGGCAATACCTCCTAATCTGTCTGGAACATTCTCCATCAGGGCCGTCCCCTGCGGTACAGCCACTGCAACTGCTATGCCTGCTCGCGCAGGCAGCACCCCAAATAAAAATCAACCGCTACGTGTCTGCGCGTCTGCGCGAACATGCTCGCGCAGACGCGCAGACGCTGTCCGGGATTTTCACTGTAATCAGTTTATCAGCGTGCCACATCGAATGCAAGGATGAGCGCAGT
>CAYLUU010000115.1:0-6575 GCA_964386925.1 uncultured Sarcina sp.
TATCTAGCGTTTGTCTGCGATTCCGAACAGGCGATAGGTTCTCTTGCGCACATAGAAATAGGCAGGGAGCAGGAAACAGTCTGCCAGAACCCAGGCAATGGGGCTTGCGAAGCAGGCACCAAGATACCCAAGAATCGGGATCAGAACAACTGCGGCAATGATGCGGCCGATCATTTCAAAGACGCCGGAGAGGATGGCAAGAGCCGAATATCCCATGCCCTGAATGAGGAAACGTACCACGTTCACAAACGTAAGCGGCACATAGAAGGCGGCATTGACAACGAGGAACAGGCGTGCGGAATCCAGAATAAGAGTTCCTTCTGCACCACTCACGAACAGGGAAGCCAGAGAACGTCCGAAGAAGATCATAATAACCAGTGCACATAGAGAATAGATGACGCCCACAAGGGAGGCGGAGAACATTCCTTTGTTCAGACGATCCAGCTTCCTGGCACCGACGTTTTGGCCGCCGTAGGTTGCCATGGTAGAGCCGAGGGCATCGTAGGGCGTGCAGAAGAAGTTGCCGACACGTCCGGCAGCAGTCTGGGCAGCCACATAGGAGGAACCGAGGCCGTTTACGGCAGTGGTCAGTACGACAGAACCAATGGCTGTGATGGAATACTGCAGGCCCATGGGGATACCCATGGCCAGCAGTATTTTGACATAATAGGGATTAAACAGCCATTCGTCATGCTGAACTTTCAGGATTTCAACCTTACGGATCATATAGAAGAGGGCGAGAAGTCCGGATACTCCCTGTGAGATGACTGTTGCAACGGCGGCTCCGGCGACACCCATCGGAATGACCAGGATCAGCACCAGATCCAGTACAATGTTCACAACAGAGGACACCACCAGGAACAATACGGGCGCCTTGGAATCACCCAGAGCACGGATGGCACCGGAGAACAGATTGTACAGAAAGTTGGTGGGAATGCCCAGGAAAATGATAATCAGATAGTCATAGGCATACTCGAAAATATCATCCGGTGTATTCATAACTGTCAGGATCTGGCGGCAGAAGATGGAGCAGAATACCGTCATGATCACGGTGAAGAACAGGCATACATAGATGGAATGCGAAAGAAACCGTCGCATGTCCTTGTAATCCTTGGCTCCAAAGCGTTGGGAGATCGGGATCGTGAAGCCGTTGCAGATGCCCATGCAAAAGCCGATGATCATAAAGGTGATGGAACCGGTATCGCCGACGCCGGCCAGGGCTTTGACCCCGAGAAACCGTCCGACAATCAGTGTGTCGACCAGACTGTAGAATTGCTGGAAGAGCATGCCGCCGAACAGGGGAAGTGCAAATCCGAGAATCAGCGACATCGGTTCACCTGTGGTAAGATCTTTGACTGTACTTTTCTGACGTGTGGCGTTCACGTAATTTCACCTCACTTAGTTCTCAAAAAGGCGGCAGAGTCAAAAAGTTTTGACTCTGCCGCAATGGTTGTCCGTGAATGGGGACTCTTGTGGCTATTATTTCAGTTCAGAGGTGCAATGCGGGCAGCGTGTTGCCTTGATGTGAATTTTGGTGTAGCAATACGGGCATTCCTTCTCAGTGGGTTCCGGAACCGTCTCTTCCTCTTTTTTCTTAATCAGCGATGCAGCCTTTTCGGAGGCTTTGTTGAAGCCGCGCAGAATGCAGAACAGGATTAGTGCGGTGATCAGGAAATTAATAACAGCGGTAATGAATACACCGTAAGTGATCACCGGTGCATTGGCTCCCTCGCCCAGAGTAATGCTCAGATAGGAAAAATCCGTTCCGCCGAATACGGCGATGATGGGAGAGATGATGTCCGTGTTCAGCGAGGTGACGACAGAGGTGAAGGCACCGCCGATAATGACACCGACTGCCATATCCATCACGTTGCCGCGCATAATGAACTTCTTGAATTCTGAAATGAATCCGCCTTCCTTAGCCATGTGAATGATCTCCTTTATGTGTGATGAGTTAAATAGATACCAATACGTTTTGGCACAGCGCGTACCTTGCCTGCTGTCCGGCAGGAACGAGTGCAAGTGTGCAACTTTATGACGTTCCCTTCATTATACGCAAATGATCGGAGAACGGAAGCTGATTTTGCAAAACACCGCAGCCTCTTGAAGAGACTGCGGTGCTTTGTAAAATACCGGATTCTATTATGCTGATGCGGATCAGCTTCTGGATTAGGATTCTGCGTTATAAAGCGCTGTGGAGAGGTAGCGATCTCCGGAATCCGGAAGGAGGACAACGATATTCTTGCCCTTGTACTCCGGCCGTGCTGCCAGCTGCAGAGCTGCCCATACGGCTGCGCCGGAGCTGATACCGGTCAGAAAGCCCTCTGCATGGGCCAGTTCGCGGCCGGTCTCAAAGGCTGCCTCGTTGGGAACTCGGATGATTTCGTCATAGATTGCCGTGTCCAGTGTCTTCGGAACAAAGCCGGCTCCGATTCCCTGGATCTTGTGCGGTCCGGGAGCTCCTCCGGAGAGAACAGGAGAGGTATCCGGCTCTGCTGCAATGACTTTCACATCCGGATTCTTTTCCTTCAGATATTTGCCAACGCCGGTGAGAGTTCCGCCGGTGCCGACACCTGCAACAAAGGCATCAACATGGCCGTCAGTGTCCTCCCAAATCTCGGGACCGGTCGTCTCATAATGTGTTTTCGGATTCGCGGGATTGTCGAACTGCCCCAGAATAATGGAGCCGGGGATGGTCTTCTGCAGTTCTTCTGCCTTTGCAATAGCGCCTTTCATGCCCTTCGCACCTTCCGTCAGGACCAGCTCAGCGCCATATGCCTTGAGTAATGTGCGGCGCTCTACACTCATGGTGTCAGGGAGCGTCAGGATGGCGTGGTAGCCCTTGGCTGCAGCAACGGATGCAAGACCGATTCCGGTGTTGCCGCTGGTGGGTTCGATGATCGTTGCACCGGGCTGTAGCTTGCCGCTTGCCTCGGCATCTGCAATCATTCCTGCGGCAATGCGATCCTTTACAGAACCTGCCGGATTGAAATACTCCAGCTTGGCAATGAGCTTTGTGTCCGTAATGCCTTTCTTGGCCTCAAAGGCTGTCAGCTCCAGCAGCGGAGTATGTCCGATCAGTTCCAATGCGCTCTTATAAATCTTAGCCATGATATAACCTCCGTTTCTATCCATCAGATGAATGATGGTCTAAATAAATTTAATTCCTACCAAACACATATGAATAACTTGATTAGAACTATATTCCTGAAGAGAATATCTGTCAAGCAAATTTTCTTCAGGCAACAAGAACAACCGGCACCGCCTTCAAGATGATACGGAAGGCGATACCGGTTGTGATGGAAAACAAAGGAAGAACATGGCAAGTAGTTATCAGGCTTCATCAATCCCGGCAGGGCGGATGATCTTGCGATAGCCGCTGGGGGTGTGCCCAATCTGTTTTTTGAAAATCTTGGAAAAATACTGGACATCCGGAACCCCGCAGGCGGCCGCAATCTCGGCAATGGACAAATCTGTGGAGTTCAGGAGCAGAATCGCTTGCTCGACGCGCTTCCTTGCAATGTAATCGGTCAGGGTCTCGCCCAGTTCCTGTTTAAATTTCGTGGATAGATAGCTTGCATTTACATTTAAATTTGAAGCAAGGGCGGACAACGTCAGCTCTGCGGTCAGATCGGAGTGGATCAGTGTCAGCGCCTGCTGAATCAGCCGCGAATATTTTTGAATCGAATGATTCTGGACGAGAAGACAGTATTTGCGGACGATATCCGACTGCAGCTGGCTGATCTCCTGAAGGGTACGGCAAGCTTCAATTCGATGAGCCAGGCTGCTGGAAAGACGGTCTATATAAAGGGGATGAACCTTGCCCTTTTCAGCGGCTTTCCGAAGCAATGTGTTGAGAATAATGCTGTAATTCTGAGAATTCCGCACAGGAGTTGCGGCGCGGCGCTCTTCCACATGAAGTGCTGTCATTTTGGCAAGGTACATCTCGGCAGAATGAAGCTCGCCATTGGAAACGGCATGAATGAGGGAATTCTCCAGTGCATAACGTTCTGCCAGAATATCCATACTGCGAAGATTGTCGGCAGCTGAGGTTTCCTCATCGGACGGCAGAACAACGGCAGCATCCTGCTGGATGTGAGCCGGAGGAACAGCAGTCACCTCTGCAAAATGGAAACGATCCATTCCGCCCCAGAGAGAGGCACAGAACGTAGTGAGCAGTGTGTGCAGAATCGAAGGATCGGACAGCTGGCGGAGTGTACTGTAGTAATTGGCAAGATCACTGTAGCGGGACTCTGAGACCCGATGAGCCGCCATGGTGCAACGAATGGCGGCCTCCGTTGGCCTTGTTTCACAAAATGGACCGACAAAGGCAAAACGAACCTTCTCTTCGGGCAGGAAGAACAGATAGCATTGACACAGAAGGTCGCTGCTGAGTTTATACAAGGTGTGGCGGTCATAGGAGGCAATTACATGGCTGATGTAACGCTCAATGGATTCCTGCGTATAGTAATAGCCAAAAACGCTGGCGATTTCCGGCTTGAACTTGCCCAATGCGGAAGCATCAATGATGGAAACCGGGATATTCATATTCTTCAGAAATTCCCGCAGCAGAACATATTCACTCTGGTGGGGGAAAGTATCCATATTGTTCGTACTCGTATCAGCACTTATGTTAGTACTTTTAATACTCATAGTGACCTCATCGGAGTTGCTGTAAATCCGGCGCGGAAGATCGAACGTCGATTCGCTACCTGTACGGATATGCCATATGGAAATGACACCATTGGGCAGCCTGCAACAGAACGTGCGGAAAAACAGCATTCTAAAATGTAAAATTTTCGTCTCAATTTGTTTTTTCTTTTGCAAAGATAAAAAAATGTAAAAATCCTACAAAACAATAAATAAATATTACTGCCGACTTGTGCGAAATGCAATGTATAGTGTATCTGCAAGGTTTGTCACCGGACATGTAAGGCAGCGCTGCCGATTCACCCGGTGATAGGAAAACATCGATTTGGCACCGGGCAGGAAGAGCGTGGCGTGCAAAGAGGACAAACGTTTTCATTGCAGCATATCTGGGGAATCGCTCTTCCCGGGCTGAACGATGTTGACAAAATCAATGCCGAAGCCGGCAGATGGGGAAGGGTATTTCGAAATTTAAACTTTTATAGAAAGTTAACTGGAGTTATGGAGCGGGATGGATTATCGTTGCTGTTGGAGCGAAGAGGTGATTCGTTTCGCTCCTTTTATATTATGGCCATCAAATGGTACCTGTTCCGCTTCAATCAAGATTCGTCTGCTGGATGCACGTTTTGCGTTGGAATTGGGAGATGCATCCAATGGGTGCCGGAACGAGTGGCCGCCACATTGTGAGGTGAAAAATGAGAGAGCGTTATGCACTGAATACGAAATGGGCATTTTCCAAGGAAGCGACCGAAGTGCCCAAGACCATGCCGAAGAAATGGTATTGGGTGAATTTGCCCCATACCTGGAATGCGATCGACGGACAGGACGGGGGATCAGATTATTACCGCGGAACGGCTTACTATGCTAAGAGCTTTGAGAGAACGGAGCTGACAGAGGGAAGAGACGATACCGGCCGGCAGTATTATCTGGAATTCCTGGGAGCGAACGCCTCTGCAACGGTCTATGTGAACGGACAGCAGCTGGCGCATCATGACGGTGGATATTCTACCTTCCGTGTGAACATCACAAATGCACTGCAGGATCAGAATCTTGTTGTGGTGGCTGTGGACAATTCTGTCAATGAGACAGTTTATCCGCAGAAGGCGGACTTTACCTTCTATGGCGGTCTGTATCGGACGGTATCCATCATCAGCGTAGATTCCACACACTTCGATTTGGATTATTACGGAGCTCCCGGTATCCGCGTGACACCGGAGCTGAAAGGTGCAGACGCAGCGGTATCCATCGAGACGATGGTGACGGATGCGAAGGACGGCCAGAAGATCCGTTATACCATTAAGGAAGCAGATGGGACGGTTGTCGGATCGGAGACGAAGGCAGCAGATGAGGCAGAGTGCACGATGACAATTGCCGGAGTGCATCGCTGGAACGGCCGCAAAGATCCCTATCTCTATACCGCTGAGGCTGAGCTGCTGGATGGGGATGAGGTCATCGATGCTGTATCCGCTCGATTCGGCTGCAGAGAATTCTTCATTGATCCGGAGAAGGGATTTTTCCTGAACGGGGAATCCTACCCGCTGCACGGCGTATCCCGCCATCAGGACCGCTGGGGCGTCGGCAATGCGCTCCTTCCGGAGCATCATGAGGAGGATATTGATCTCATCATGGAGCTGGGTGCAACAACCATTCGCCTGGCACATTATCAGCATGATCAGTATTTCTATGACCTGTGCGATGAGAAGGGACTCGTAATCTGGGCGGAGATTCCCTATATTTCCAGTCATATGCCGACCGGGCGCGAGAACACAATTTCTCAGATGAAGGAGCTGGTTCTGCAGAACTATAACCATGCATCGATCGTAGTATGGGGACTGTCCAATGAGATTACCATGGGCGGTGATTCCGATGAGGATCTGCGCGAGAATCATGTGATTCTGAATGACATGGTACATGAGATGGACCACACC
>CAYLUU010000116.1:0-6452 GCA_964386925.1 uncultured Sarcina sp.
TGCAGGATATTGTGAAGTACGGGATTGCATTCTGCGGGAAGAAGGTGGAGATTGCAAGGTGAAGTCCGCCATATAGATATCCATAATCCCCTTGTAATCTTCGCGTAGGGGTGGTATAAAGGGCAGTAGCAGATACCTGTATACAATAATACAAAATGATTTGGCTGCAAGGGCGCATCCGGAATATTCCGGGTGCGCCTTTTTTGTCTCCCGAAGGGAGCGGGGGATAACAAACCGGATATCTTTCATATCCGGATGGGGTTATGAGGAGGAGAAAGAATCATGAGAAAGAAGGCAATGTCCATGATTCTGGCTGCCGCGATGGCAGTCGGAATGCTGACCGCTTGCGGGAGCTCGAGCGGATCAGGGAGTTCGTCGGGGACAACGACGTCGGCGTCCTCGGATTCGGATGCGGCACCACAGGTGAGCGATTCGACTGAGCTGACAGAGCTGTTCAGTGAGGACACCACGGACTGGAACTACCTGGTGGAGACATCGAACACGCCGGCAATGTACATTGACTCGCTGGTAGAGTATGACAACTACGGCATCTGTCAGCCATGCCTGGCAGAGAGCTGGGAACGCTCTGATGACGGACTGACCTGGACCTTTCATATTCGTAAGGGTGTAAAGTGGATGACCTATGACTGCCAGGAATACGGCGAGGATGTGACGGCTAACGATTTCGTGACGTCCTGCAAATACATTCTGGATCCTTCCCATGGTTCTAAGCTAGCTGACATGATGTTCACCATTGCCGGCGCAGAGGACTACTACAACAGCATGGTGGCTGGTGAAGATGCAGATTTCGATACTGTTGGTGTAAAGGCACTGGATGATTACACGCTGCAGTATACGCTGGCATCGGCTAGCCCTTATTTCCTTTCTTCGACAACCTACAAGAATTTCTTCCCGGCAAATCAGAAGTGGATTGATGAGCAGGGAGATCAGTTCTCTACCGATAACCAGACGATGCTGTACTGCGGTGAGTACATTATGACTGAGTATGTACCGCAGTCCAAAATTGAGTCCGTTCTGAATCCGGAATACTGGGATGCGGAGAACATGCACATCACAGCAATCCATGAAATCTACAATGCAGAGGCGGAGACGGTGGCACCGGAGATGTTCCTGCGCGGCGAAGTCAACTACGCGGATATCCCGACTGAGCAGCTGGATGAGTGGCTGAACGACCCGGAGAAAGCTGACCAGATCCGTCCCTGCCGTCCGAGCTTCTATTCCTACGCTTACGTGTTCGGCTTCTGGGCTCAGTTCGATGAGAAGTACGAGCCGGAAAACTGGAAGATCGCTGTCAACAACGTAAACTTCCGAAAGGCAATCCTTCATGCGATTGACAAGGAGGCCCTGGTCGAGGTTGATGATCCTTACAATGCAGATACGCATGTTGAGAATACATTCACACCGGCTGATTTCGTTTCTGCTGACGGCAAGGATTACCAGCAGCTCGACGCACTGGCAGATTTGACGAATTCGACCACATTTAACCTGGACGAAGCAACTGAGTACAAGGAAAAGGCCAAAGAAGAGTTAGAGGCAGCAGGCTGTAAGTTCCCTGTTATCGTATATATGCCGTATAACACCGGAAGTTCTCTGGACACGCAGCGTGTTCAAGTTCTTGCACAGATGCTGGAGCGTAACCTTGGTGAGGATTTTGTAGATGTGCAGACGGAAGGTTATGCAGATACCGATTACAGCAACCAGACCTATCGTGCCGGCAACTTCGGATTGATGAGAACAACCTGGATGGCTGACTATCTGGATCCGCTGTCTTATACCGATCCTTTCCGTATTGTGCAGAATAACGGTAACTGCATTTATATGGCAGATGGCCTGTCTGAGGTTTCGGACACTTACGTAGATGGCTCTTATCAGGGCAAGGACGGCAAGTATTACTACAACATCATTTATGATGACATGGTAGCGGAAGCTAACGCAGAGGTGACGGATTTGAATGCACGTTACAACAAATTCGCAGAATGCGAGAAGTGGCTTCTGGATGATGAGTGCCTGTTGATCCCTTATATGAGAGGAGGCACCGGATATCTGGCATCTTCGCTGATGCCGTTCGAATCACAGTATGCAGCCTTTGGCGCATCCGATGGACGATATAAATATCAGTACATCTATGACAAGGGCATCAACACAGAGCAGTATGAGGAGGCCTACCAGCAGTGGCAGGAGGAGAGAGCTGCCAGAATCAAGGAACTGACCGATGAAGGAAAGGTTTTCGGAGTAGATTTCTAAGAAAAAGCTGATTAGATCAGTGTTTTCTTAAAAACTTTCAATGTACCTTACTTTGAAATGTCTCAAGCTTTTGGAAATAAATTAAGCTGAAGAACTTCATCAATATCTGCAATGAAAGAGTAACAGGAACTGCCGCAATTGCCTTGCAGGGGATTGCGGCAGTCTCGCTTATGAGTAAAGGAAAAGAGGAAAACCATTGAAACTGCTCAAGTATATATTGGGAAGAATCGGCAGATCATTGATTTCATTGGTGCTGATCCTGCTGATCGTATTTTTAATGATGCGGGCGCTGCCGGTGGATCGTTATTATGGGGATCGTGCAGATCATCTGACAGATCAGGAGAAGCATGCGATCCTGGAGTCCTATGGACTGACGGATCCCATTCCGGTGCAATTCGTTAAGTACATTGACGGCATTCTGCACGGGGATCTGGGAACGTCCATCACCTTTTATAAGGGAAAGTCGGTGACGGAAATCATTGCACCGAAGATCGGATATTCACTGCGCTTTGGTCTGGCTTCGCTGGCATTGTCACTGGTCCTTGGTATAGGTCTTGGCCTTCTGATGGTGAGGAATAAGGACAAGCTGCAGGATCACGCAGGGAATGGCTTTATTATGTTCATCAATGCCGTGCCATCGGCTGTGTATTATCTGTTTCTGCAATTTGTAGGGACCAAATTGTTGAATATCGGCATGTTGTATAAGGAAGGCAATATCATGACCTGCATTCTGCCGACGATCTCGATGTCACTTGGCAGTATCGCCTCGTATGCCATGTGGACGAGGCGGTACATGTTGGACCAGGTCAACCAGGACTATGTATCATTGGCAAGAGCCAAGGGCCTGACCAACCGGCAGATCATGTCCAGACACGTCCTGCGCAATGCCTTTGCACCGATGGCGCAGAACCTTCCGACGTCGATTATCTTCACCATTTCCGGTTCTCTCTATATTGAGTCACTGTATTCCATTCCGGGAATGGGAGGCCTTCTGGTGAATGCTATTCAGGCACAGGACAATCCGTTGGTACAGGCAATCGTTATGTTCTATGCAATTCTGGGTGTAACAGGAATGCTCTTGGGTGATCTTGCCATGATGGCCTGCGATCCCCGCATCACACTGACAAAGGAAGGAGGCGGAAGATAATGTCCAAGCAGTTGAAGAAAATTGCGAACATGTCGGACGAGGAGCTTTTCTCCTTCCTGACCTATGATTCCAGAAAAGCGGAGGAGGTGAAGAGTACCGGATATTCCTACTGGCGCAGTACGCTGCAGATGTTCGTGAAATCTCCGGCAACAAGGTTTACATTATTTTTCCTGGGAGCGTTGCTGCTCTTCACCTTTATTCAGCCGTATCTGCCTGGCCAGAAGGATGCCACAGAGATTTTCCTGGATCCGGAAACTGGCAGACAGCTGCGCAGTCTGCAGCCGACAGCAGAATACTGGTTCGGCACGAATACCATCGGTCAGGACCTGTGGTCTCGTGTATGGAGCGGAACCAGAACAACCATGCTGATTGCCGTGGTATCCGTTTCCTTCAGTACGGTTGTTGGTATTATTATTGGAACTTTGTGGGGATATATCCGTCAGATGGACTGGTTTATGACGGAGATCTACAACGTAATTGATAATATCCCGACAACGGTGTTTCGAATGCTGATTGCCTATGTGTTAAAGCCCAGTGTCGGGACGCTGATTTTCGCCATGTGTCTGACGAGCTGGGTGTATGAAGCCAAGTGGATTCGGAATCTGATCATTATCATCCGTGACCGGGAATATAACCTTGCCTCGCGATGCCTTGGCACCCCGACACATCGAATTATCATCCGAAACCTTCTGCCGCAGATTGTATCGGTCGTTGTAATGGATATGGCACTGTCCATTCCGGGTGTTATCGATTCTGAGGTTTTCCTGACATATATCGGTTTGGGACTGCCGGTTGATACACCATCGCTGGGCAATCTGATCAATGAAGGACGACGGGTTATGATGAACCTGTCACAGACCTATCAGCTGGTATTCCCGGCAATCATTGTGGCAATTATTACGATTGCATTCTATTATCTTGGAAACCGATTTGCGGACTCCGCAGATCCGCGCAACCACGTGTAGGAGGATGGTGTCATGGCAGAAAACAAATATTGTGACGACAATGTAATCCTCTCGGTAAAGGATCTGGTGATCAAGTTCTCTCTGCGCGGACAGGAGCTGACGGCAGTGCGCGGAATTTCACTGGATCTGTACCGTGGAGAGAGCCTTGCTATTGTAGGCGAATCCGGATCGGGCAAATCGGTATTTACGAAGTCATTTCTGGGAATGCTGGACAAGAACGGCTGGGTGGACAGCGGCAGTATTCTCTATGAAGGGCAGGATCTTGCCAGGTTCAAAACGGAGCAGGAATGGATCAAAATCCGCGGCAAGGAGATCGCCATTGTTTTCCAGGATCCGATGACTTCGCTGGATCCCTTGATGCCGGTGGGCAAGCAGATCATGGAAGCACTGATGCTGCATCAGGGAATGAACAAAGCAGAGGCGAAGCTGGAGGCAATCCGCCTTCTGGGTGAGGTCGGCATTGTGAAGCCGGCGGAGCGTGTCATGGATTATCCGCATGAATTCTCCGGCGGCATGCGGCAGCGCGTAGTTATCGCTATTGCACTGGCATGCAAGCCGAAGATTCTGGTCTGCGATGAGCCGACAACTGGTTTGGATGTGACCATTCAGGCACAGATCCTGGCGCTCCTGCGCAGACTCCAGAAGGAATATAATCTGACGATCATTTATATTACGCATGATCTGGGAGTTGTTGCCAATGTGGCAGATCGTGTGGCAGTGCTCTATGCAGGCGACATTGTGGAGATCGGAACCTGTGAAGAGATTTTCCATGAGCCGAAGCATCCCTACAGCTGGGCCTTGTTGTCGTCCCTGCCGCAGCTGGGCGTGAAGGGGAAACCGCTGTATTCCATTGAAGGTGCACCGCCGAGCCTGTTCCGGGAGATTAAAGGTGATGCATTCGCACCGCGTAACCGATATGCACTGCAAATTGACACGATTGAGAAGCCGCCGTATTTTGAGGTATCTCCGACGCATAAAGCCAGAACCTGGCTGCTGGATGAGAGAGCACCGAAGGTGGAGCCGCCGAACACTTCTCTGAAGAAGGCACTGGAGGACAATGCAAGGCGGGAAGAGGAATATCACAAGGATATTTCGAAAACAAATCTGCTGGAGGTACATAACCTGTCTGTTCAGTTCGGATCGGCCAGTCATCCGTTCAAGGCGGTACGGAATGTTTCCTTTGATATCCGCAAGGGAGAGACATTTGGCCTGGTAGGAGAATCCGGCTCCGGAAAGACAACCATTGGGCGGGCTTTGATCCGTATCAATGAAGCGTCGGAGGGAGAAGTCCTGTATGACGGCAAACAAATCAGCGGCAAAATTGACCGCAAGCTGGACAAGGAGATCACCCGCAAAATTCAAATGGTCTTCCAGGATCCGATGGCGTCCTTGAATGATCGAGCAAAGATCTCCTATATTGTTGAAGAAGGCCTGATGAACATTCACCCGGAGCTTAGCGAGAAGGAACGTGCAGAGAAGGTACGGAAGGCTCTGACAGATGTAGGACTTCTGCCGGAGTTTGCCAGCCGCTTCCCGCATGAATTCTCCGGTGGTCAAAGACAGCGCATTGGTTTGGCAAGATGCCTCATTATGGAACCGGAATTCCTGATTTGCGATGAACCGATCTCGGCGCTGGATGTGTCAATTCGGGCACAAGTTCTGAATCTGCTCTCACAAATGCAGAAGGAGAGAGGACTGACCTATCTGTTCATCTCTCATGATCTATCCGTCATGAGGTTCATTTGTGACCGGATTGCTGTCATCTACAAGGGAGAATTCAAAGAGCTGGCAGAAACGGAGGAGCTGTTCGCTCATCCGTTGCACCCGTATACGAAAGCATTGTTGTCTGCCGTTCCGCTGCCGGATCCGGAGATGGAGCGGGAGAAAAAACTCTTGGTTTATGATCCGCTTTCTTCCGGGTACAAGGCCGATCCGCCGAAGTGGGTGGAGATCCGCCCGGGACATTTCGTGTCCGGCAACAAATGGGAGTTGGAAGAGTATGAAAAACAGCTGTGAGGGAAGGAATAAATCAAATGACCAAGCTTCTGAACGTGGAATACATTGACCAGACGGTG
>CAYLUU010000117.1:0-6224 GCA_964386925.1 uncultured Sarcina sp.
TGCTTCGCAGCGCAAATCCGGCGAGGGAAACGCTTTAATCAGCGTTTCCCTAATTTGCGAATGTATGCGTCAGCTGCGGGAGTGTCGCAGATACGTAGCTGCTGATTTTTATTTATGGTGGTGCCTGCGCGAGTGGGCATGGTAGTTTTGGCTCGGAATGTGGCTACTATTATGATAGCAGCGGAAAGGAGCAGTTATGACAGCATTTTATTCAGCCACTGTTGTCCTGTGCATGATTGCAATGCTCACCATGATGGTGAGTGCCGGCCGGAGCAACACGCTGTCGCATGAGCGCAAGAAGCTGTTCCGCGCCCTGTTCCTATTCATTTGCGTGTGTGCATGCGGGGAATGGCTGGGAGTCATTCTGGACGGCGCACCGGCCTGGACGAGAATTCCGCACATCGCAGCGAAGGCGGTGGAGCTGTCCATGGCACCGAGCATTGCGTTTGTTTTCTCCTGGATTCTCGAGAAAAAGTGGACCAAGGTGATCCTTATATATCTGACGATTCACGGGATTCTGGAGATTCTGTCCGGCTGCTGGGGCTTCATCTACCGCGTGAATGAAGACAATGTCTATGAACATGCAAGCTTTTACTGGATCTATCTGGCGGCCTACATGGGCTCGGTTGTCTACGCAACCTATATCGTCGTCCGCAATATCAAGACCTATCAATACAAAGGACTGTTGGTGTTCGGCATGATTCTGGCCACGTTATTCGTCGGCATTGTGATTCAGATCTATGACAACAATCTGCGCGTTGGATATCTGGCTCTTGGGTTTGTTGCCAGCATGCTGTACATCTTCACACTGGAAATGGTGCAGCAGACAGACGAACTGACGACGCTTTTAAATCGCCGCGGGTATGAAAACTGCATTTCGCACCTGGACAAACCCTGTGTGATCGCGTTCTTTGATGTCAATAGCTTCAAGCAAGCCAACGATACCTACGGCCACCGGTTCGGCGATCAGGTATTGCAGCAAGTCGGAGAGATCCTGAAGAAAAGCTATGCACGCTATGGCCAGTGCTTCCGCTACGGCGGAGACGAATTCTGCGTCGTGCTCACCAGAAAGCCCGGCGAGATTGATACAAGGAATCACGACTTCTTCACCGCCATGGGCGAAGCTCGCGAAAAAGAGCCTCGTCTGCCATCCGTGTCCATCGGATATACGTATTTCGATCCGGCTAGTCACAACATCGAGGATGCTGTGGCAGAGGCGGATGCCATGATGTACCAGTACAAGGAGCAGGCGAAGAAGGCGGAGCAGGAGGCAATGCAGTTGTGAGAGCGACAGGGCGAAAGGTGTACGCATGACATGGTGACGCGCAGTTCTTGTTGCCTTGCCACTTTGCCCTTGCGTACGCTTCCTGGTAGAAATCCCGCGCTGTATGGTGTATGATGAACCTTCGGAGTCACAAAAAGGACTCCTGACTTTGAATGAATTCAGTACACGGGTGAGGATATTCTATGGCACTGACGAAGAAACCGGTAACCGGCATGAAGGATGTGATGCCGGCCGAGATGGAGATTCGCGATTATTGCATCTCCGTGATTAAGAAGACCTACGCAGAATTTGGCTTTCAGGGAATTGAGACGCCCAGCGTAGAGAACATCGAGAACCTGACCTCCAAGTCCGGCGGCGACAATGAGAAGCTGATCTTCAAGATCCTGAAGAGAGGTGAGAAGCTGCGTCTGGAGGATGCTAAGGGCGAGGCGGATCTGGTCGACGGAGGCCTTCGCTACGATCTGACGGTGCCGCTGGTGCGGTATTTTTCCAATCATGAGAATGAGCTGCCGATGCCGTTTAAGGCATTACAGATGGGCAATGTGTGGAGAGCAGATCGTCCGCAGAAGGGACGCTATCGCCAGTTCATGCAGTGCGACATTGACATTATCGGTGAGCCGACGAACCTTGCGGAGATCGAGCTGATTCTGGCAACAACGACAACGCTGGGGCGGCTTGGATTTAAGAATTTCCAGATTCGAATCAATGAGCGCCGGATCCTGAAGGCGATGGCAAAGGCCTGCGGCTTCCCGGAGGAACGCTTCGACGAGGTGTTCATCACTCTGGATAAGATGGACAAGATCGGTCTGGATGGCGTTGAGAAAGAGCTGATCGAGAGCGGCTTCGGTGAAGAGGCGGCGCAGCAGTACGCGGCTCTGTTCGAGGGACTGAATGCATCGGAGGATCCGCTGTCCTATCTGGAGGAGAAGCTATCCGGTGTCATCGAGGAGGATGTAATTCCGAATCTGCGGGAGACCATTCAGACCGTTGAGGCGACGAAGCAGGCGGATTTCCGGATGGTATTCGATCCGACGATTGTCCGCGGCATGAGCTATTACACCGGTACAATCTTCGAGATTGCAATGCCGGAGCTCGGCATCAGCGCCGGCGGCGGCGGACGTTATGATGGCATGGTCGGCAAATTCACCGGCAAGGATGTGCCGGCGTGCGGCTTCTCCATTGGCTTCGAGCGCATCATTCTGATCCTCTTAGAGCAGGGCTTCCAGGTACCCGGAAAGGGTGAGAAGGTTGCATTCCTCCTGGAGAAGAATCTGCCTGGTGATCGCTTGAAGGAAGCGATCGAGAAGGCACAGCAGGATCGTGCCGAGGGCAAATCTGTCCTGGTGGTCCGCATGAATAAGAACAAGAAGTTCCAGAAACAGCAGCTGGAATCCCAGGGCTACACTGCCTTCGAGGAATTCTACGCAAAGCCGCTGTAATGAAATGATACCAGAGATTTAATTTGTACTTATCCCGTACCTATTCGGATATCCTTTGAAAGACTTGCTGGGTGCGGAGCTGAAGATACAATGGGAGGTAATTATGCAGTCACGTACACATACCTGCGGTGAGCTCCGTCTCGCGGATGCAGGCAAGAAGGTTCAGCTGTCCGGCTGGATGGAGAACCTGCGTGTGGTATCGGCGAATCTTGGATTCGCGGTGCTGCGCGATTTCTACGGAACAACACAGATCGTGGTGGAAACCGAAGAGATGATGAACCAGTTCAAGGGCATCACCAAGGAATCCACGATCAGCGTCACCGGCACCGTCCGGGAGAGAAGCTCCAAGAACCCCAAGCAGGCAACCGGTGAGATCGAGGTTGTGCCGGAGAGCATGACCGTTCTCGGCCGCTGCCGCTACGCAAATCTGCCGTTTGAGATTAATCACAGCCGCGAGGCGGACGAGCAGGTACGTCTGAAGTACCGCTACCTGGATCTGCGCAATCCGGAAGTGAAGAAGAACATCATCCTGCGCTGCAACGTGGTCGCTGCACTGCGCCAGGCGATGACAGAGCATGGCTTCCTTGAGATCACAACGCCGATCCTGACTGCATCTTCACCGGAAGGCGCCCGCGACTACCTGGTCCCTGCAAGAAAGCATCCGGGACAGTTCTATGCCCTCCCGCAGGCACCGCAGCAGTTCAAGCAGCTGCTGATGACGGCTGGGTTCGATCGTTATTTTCAGATCGCGCCTTGCTTCCGCGATGAGGACGCAAGAGGAGACCGTTCCCCGGGAGAGTTCTATCAGCTGGATATGGAGATGGCCTTCGCAAGCCAGGAGGACGTCTTTGCCGTTCTGGAGGATGTACTGCCTCCGATCTTTGCAAAATATGGAACCTACAACCGGGCAAGCTCTGCCCCGTTCATGCGTATTCCCTATACCGAAGCGATGGAGAAATATGGCTCCGATAAGCCGGATCTGCGTATCGATCTGACCGTTCAGGATGTCACAGATGTCCTGAAGGATTGTGGCTTCGGACCGTTTGCCACAACGGCGGAGATTAAGGATGCAGAGGGCAATGTGACCGGAACGGAAGAGACAAAGGTTGTCATCAAGGCGGTTGTGGTCTCCGGATTCGAAGGAACCCGCAAGTTCATCGACAAGACCCTCGGCGAGGTTGAGGTACAGGCAGGCAGCAAGCCGTACTGGTTCCGCATGGATGAGAACGGCGAGCTGGTCGGCGGCATTTCCAAGTTCGTTGCCCCGATCAAGGATCAGGTGGTATCCGCACTGAATCTGCAGCCTGGCGATTTCGTAGCCATCGGTGCCGGCAAGAAGACGGCAGCACAGAAGACGGCAGGCGTTCTGGTTAAGACCCTTGGAGCGGCTGTTCCCGGACATATGGACAAAGAGCAGTATGCATTCTGCTGGATTGTAGACTTCCCGATGTATGAGTTCGGTGAGGAGAGCGGCGAGCTGGAGTTCTGCCACAACCCCTTCTCCATGCCGTCCGGTGGTCTGGAGACCCTGTTGAAGGCAGAAAGAGGAGAGATCGATCCGCTGTCCATTACAGCAGATCAGTACGACCTCGTCTGCAACGGCGTGGAGCTGTCCTCCGGAGCTGTTCGTAACCACGATCCTGAGATCATGGTCAAGGCCTTCGAGATGGTACGCCTCGGCGAAGAGGACGTGAAGAAGAAGTTCCCGGCCATGTACAATGCATTCTGCTACGGCGCACCGCCGCATGCCGGCATTGCACCTGGAGTAGATCGTATGGTCATGCTGCTCGCAGGAGAGGAATCCATCCGTGAGATCATCGCATTCCCGATGAACAAGAATGCACAGGATATCATGATGGGGGCACCTTCCGAAGTTACTGAGCATCAGCTGGAAGAACTGCACATCAAGGTGACGGCGACAGAGGAAGAGAAGGCAGAGTAAGACCTTCCCTCGGACGCTGTGCTGACAGTAAAGTAGGAATATCCATAAATAGAGAACACCCCGGCTGCGGAGAAATCCGCGGCCGGGGTGTTCTGCATACAAGGATGAAGTCAGCTGGCTGGATCCGAGTCAGTCGGCCTCTATTCTGGGTCAGGTACACACGCACAGCACATATCCAGCTTCTGGCGGCGTGAGCTCCTGAAAGCCATAATCTGCAATCTGTTCGTGCTCGAAATCGACGGGGAACCGGTCCAGACCGCCGGGCAGCCCCTCGCCGGTGCATTTGAGATACGATTCCTTCACGCTCCAGATACGGAAGAAGAGGCTTTGCTGTTCCTCTTCGGAATGGCAGGCCTGAAGCAGAGCAACATCCTGGGGGTGGAAGAAGCGCTGCGCGAGCTTCATGACACCGCCATGAATGGGAGTAATCTTCTGAAGATCTACACCGATGCTGCCATCAAGAGAGACTGCCAGCACAAGGTAATCGCCGGAATCAGAAAAGTTGTAGTGGAAATCCGGAAAGTCAGGAAGATAGGGCTTCCCTGCGGGCGTTCGCTTCTGCAGGAGCGCATCACGCGTTGATTCACAGAGCAGACCTGCGCTTGTCAATGCCTGATGCAGGAGAGCGATCTGGAGACGGTGGATGGCGGATTTATCAGTTTCGCCATCCAATTGATGGGTGCGGAAGTTTTCGGAATAGATTTTCATAAATGGAAATGGCTGCATCACAGCGCAAATTCGCAGGAGGAAACGCTAATGGTACATAACAGTTGAGAGTACATGTCCATAAACATCGGCGTAGTTACACGGATTCACGACTTTCATTCGCTGCCTCCGGGCTGCTCCCCGGTGCCTGCCGGAAACGGATCAGGACCTTCATAATACGATTGCGGCGAATGCCTTTGGCCTGCAGAACAGTGCCGTCCTCTAAGGTGACCGTCTCGCCGTCCTGTGGAATGCGGTCGAGCTGCTCAATGATAAGGCCGCCGATGGAATCGTAGTCTTCGGAGTCAAAATCTGTTCCGAGAGCATCATTAAGATCAATGAGCTTCATGGAACCGTCTGCAAGATATGTCACATCGTCATACTGGCGCAGCTGGCTCTTCTCGTCATCGTCATACTCGTCGCGGATGTCGCCGACAATCTCCTCTACGAGGTCCTCGAGCGTGATCATGCCGACGGTATTGCCATACTCATCCAGCACAAAGGCCACGCCGAAGGAATGCTGCTGCATCTCCTTGAGGAGGTCGGAGGTGCGCTTATATTCATAGGTAAAATAGGACGCGTGCAGCATCCGGCGCAGATTGAACCGGGAAGGATCGGAGAGACCGACGAAGTCCTTGATGTTGAGGTGTCCGATGATTTTGTCCGGATTGTCGTGCTCGTAGACCGGCAGGCGGGTGAACATTTCCATACGGAAGACTGCCATAACGTCCTCGTAGGTCGCATCATCTGAGACGCAGGACATATCAATTCGGGGGACCATAATGTCCTTGGCCACGGCATCGCCGAAATCAAAGACGTTATAGATGATCTTTTTCTCACGTCCTTCAATGGC
>CAYLUU010000118.1:0-6061 GCA_964386925.1 uncultured Sarcina sp.
AAGCATTACTCGCACATTTTATGCAAATTTGCTTGGCTCTGAATAGTTACAAAATCAGGTGTTATATGTCTGCAACACTCCCGCAGCCTCTGGCCGGGATTTTTGCAGTTACATAATTCACAGCTCTTCTTTTGCGGGTATCCCAGGTTTGCTATACTGGGAGAAGGGGAAATTTTCTGCAAAAGGAGGGCTGTTTTTATATGGGACATTATCAGAATTTTAAGAGTGTGATCTACTGCACAGCACAGTCGATGGTATCCATTCCGATGGAGGAACTGCAGCGGCAGGTGGATTTTTTCCAGAAATATGTCGGCGTGGACAAGGTGTATCTGGAGCCATACCGAGATGACTGTCTGGTGCCGAGAGAGCAGCTGGGGCATTGCATCGAAGTGTTCCACCGGAATGGGATTGAGGTTGCAGGGGGCATCACCACGACGATTTCCGGGCAGGGCGAAGCAGATGCCGGTCGTCAGCGCCTGTTCAACACTTATTGCTACAGCAACGAAAGGATGCGCCGTCACCTGAAAGAGACCGTGGAGTACATCGCGGGGATATACGATGAGTTTATCATCGATGATTACTTTTTCACCAACTGCACCTGTGACGACTGCCGCAAGGCAAAGGGGAATCGTAGCTGGGAAGAATTCCGACTCGCACTGATGAAGGAGGTTTCGGAAAATCTCATTCTCAAGCCGGCCAGAGCTGTCAATCCGAAGATTTCCGTCACCATCAAATTCCCGAACTGGATGGAGAGCTACCAGGAGGCAGGCTACAATCCGGGCGAACAGAAAGATCTGTTTGAGAGAATATTTACCGGCACCGAGACCCGCCATCAGCGGCATACTGACCAACATCTGCCGCGCTATGAGAGCTATTCGATCATGCGGTATATGGAGAATCTGGCACCCGGGCGCAACGGCGGCGGCTGGTTTGACTGCTACCAGTGCTATCCGATGGACAGCTATCTGGAGCAGGCGTATCTGACGGTGCTCTCCCGTCCGAGGGAGGTCATGATGTTCTGCTGGGGCAGTCTTTACAGGAATAAGCTGATTACGCCGATGGGCTTTCAGCTGGAGCGCCTCGATGCAATGCTGTCGAAGGTCGGCGGCTGCACCGGTCTGCCTTGCTACCTGCCGGTGAACGCGCAGGGCGAGGATCACGCAGAAGATTATCTCGGAATGGCGGGAATTCCATTCGAGGGAGTTCCGGAGTTCCCGGAAGGGGCAAAGGCTGTTTTCCTGACGATGCAGGCTCTGAAGGATGAGAAAATCCTGGAGAAGCTGGAGCGGTTCGTTGCGGGCGGAGGGAAGGCAATCGTGACCTCCGGGTTTGTAAAGGAGGCTCTTGCAAAGGCACCGGAGCAGATGGGGGAACTGACGTCGATCCGATTCCGCGGTCGTATTTTCGCGGCTCAGGAGTATATGACGGAACGGGACCATGGCTGGGGGACGGAGCTTTGCAGTGGGAGCAAGCCGGTGCTCTTCCCTGTCATGGAGCACCGCAACAATACGACCTGGGCACTGGCTAAGGGTTTTGGCGGAGATGAGAGCTATGGCCTTCTGCTGCGTGATACGTATGGACGCGGCCAGCTGATCACCTTGGTTCTGCCGGACAGCATCGCGGATCTGAAATACCTGCCGGTCCCGATTCTGAACCGTATTCGTCATGAGCTGAGTGTAGGGGATGTGCAGCTGGAAGGGCCGAGTCAGATTTCACTGTTCACGTATGACAACGATACTTTCTGCATTTATCCATATGCCTGCGATGAGAATGCGGCGGAGCAGCAGCTGCGTGTTCGAGTGAAGGGCCTGGCAGAGGAACTCTACAGTCTGGAAAATGAGAAGCTTTGCTATGAACCAATCGAGACCCGCGGCAACGAGACGGTATTCGAGGTGCATATTGAACCGGGAGAATTCCTGTTCCTGGGAATTCACTGGAGAGAGGAACGCACCGGAAAGAGTGCCGAAGAGGAGTGGGGGTCCGCGCCGCACAGCTTTTAACAGGAGGGGATGATGGCTTATCAGTTTAAGAGAGAAAAAGGTGTTGCTGTTGCAGAGACGACGCACGGAACCGTCCAGGGGTACATCAAAGAGGGACTGTATATGTTCAAGGGAATTCCGTATGCGAAGGCGAGGCGTTTCCACCGGCCGGAGCGGTACGACTGGGAGGGCGTGTTCGACGCCTCCAGTTACGGATATGTATGCCCGTTGATGAGCGAGGATCGGCCTAACGGAGAACTCTTGGTACCGCATCGGTACTGGCCGCAGAATGAGGATTGCCTGAATCTCAACATCTGGACGCCGGGACTGGGAGATGGGGAAAAGCGTCCCGTCCTCGTATGGTTCCATGGCGGCGGATATTTTGCAGGATCCTCCATTGAACAGGTGGCCTACGAAGGCGAGAACATGTCACAGCTGGGGGATGCTGTGGTGGTGAGCGTCAATCATAGACTGAACATCATCGGATATCTGGATCTCTCGGATTACGGCGAGGAGTACGTGAATTCCGGAAATGCCGGCACGGACGACCTGATTGCGGCACTTCAGTGGGTGCACGATAATGCAGAGGTGTTCGGCGGAGATCCTGACAATGTTACAATCTTCGGTCAGTCGGGCGGCGGCGGAAAGGTGACCTGCGTTCTGCAGTCTCCGGAGGCAGACGGTTTGTATCATCGCGGGATCATCATGAGCGGTGTCTGCAGCGGAAGGGAAACGGCGCCGGTGAATCTCCCGGATGCGGCAGGGAGCGGAAAGCCCTGCGCGGAAGCGATGATGGAGGTGCTGGGAATTCACACAATTCAGGAGCTGGAAGGGGTTCCGTACCGCGATCTGGCAAATGCCTATCTGAAAGTATCTCCGATACTGAAGGAGCAGGGGTGCAACATCGGCTGTGCACCGTTTAAAAACGCGTATTACGCTGGCGATCCTTTGTTCAACGGATTCCGGAAGGAGACCGCCGGGATCCCGCTCCTCATTGGCACGACCTACGGAGAGTTCAGTTCGTTCAATGCAGCACCCTATGACAAAAGGACAGCATCCAGGGAGGAACAGATTGGTATTGTAAAGGCAGCGCTCGGGGAGAAGGAGGCGGAGAAGATTATTCCGCTGTATGAAGCAGCCTATCCGGAGCGTGCCATTGCTGATGTGACGCGAATTGACTTCATGTTCCGCGTCAACGACATCGATTACATTGCGGAGAGGAGCAAGTTGAATCGCTGCACCTATTCCTATCTGTTCAATCACGATATGCCGATCGACGGCGGCGCCACGCCCTGGCACTGCTCGGATATTCCGTATGTATTCCACAACACGGAACTCGTGCCCTCGACACAGGAGCCGGGCGGTGTGACAGAGCGGCTGGAGGAGAGCATCTTTGCCTCTGTGATGGCTTTTGCGAGAACAGGGAATCCTTCCAATGACAGAGTTCCGGAGTGGCCGGCCTGCACAGAGGAAACGGAGAATGTGATGGTGGTCGACGATACATGGTCGCTTCGCCCGGATTTTGACCACGAGCTTCTGAAGACGGTGCGGCCTTGCATGATGGCGGCTTTTCAGAGAAGAGCAGAAGAAATGCTGGAAAAAGTACAGCATTGAAAGTTGATGTGTCAATCAATCGATACGTATGAACCTGCGTGTCTGTGAGGGGTACATTTCGCGGAATGAATCGATTCGAATGAACTGATTCGAAGGAAACGATTCGAATGAACCGATTCCATCGTGAGGACGATGCAGGATGCGGCGGTTAAGACTGCAAGGCACGATGGTGCCGAGGAGGACAAATGGCAATTGTTGTAAATGAGGCGGCGGGGCTCATCAGCCTGCATACGAAGAACGCAACCTATCAGATGAAGGTTGATGACAAGAAGAATCTGATTCATACCTACTATGGCAGCAGAATCGATGAGAGCGACCTGTATGGACAAATTCGATTCATGGATCGCGGTTTTTGCGGCAACCCGTATGAGATCGGCGCAGTGGATCGGACTTACTCGCTGGATGCACTGCCGCAGGAATACAGCTGTTACGGCACGGGAGATTTCCGGATTACCGGATTGCGGGTGAAGGAGCCGATGGGAGATCAGACGGCAGCACTGCGGTACGTGGGCTGCCGGGTGATGGACGGCTTGTATTCCATCGAGGGATTGCCGGCAGTGTACGGAGAGGAGAACGGGAATCAGAGCATTTGCATCACCATGCAGGATCCTTGCAGCAAGCTGACCGTGGAGTTGTGGTACGGCGTCATGGAGGAACTGGACATCATTACAAGGTCGACCAGACTGGTCAATAACGGCACAAGCGCGCTGCAGATCGAAAAGGCGGCCTCTCTTTGCCTGGATTTCCAGTTCGGAGAATTCGATTGGATTACGCTGAACGGTCGACATGCCATGGAGCGGAGTGTGACACGCAGGAGAGTGGCGCATGGGATCTCTTCAGTGGGAAGCGTTCGTGGAACGAGCAGCCATCAATACCATCCGTTCTCGATCCTGTGTGAGCCGCAGGCAACGGAGACACAGGGCAAGTGCTACGGATTCTCATTCCTCTACAGCGGAGACTTCCTTATGGAAGTGGAAAAGGATCAGCTGAACCAGACGAGGTTCCTCTGCGGAATTCATCCGGACGACTTCTCCTGGAATCTGGGAGCTGGTGAGACACTTGAACTCCCGCAGGTGATGATGACCTACAGCCGCGAGGGACTCGGCAGGCTCAGCCGGAATTTTCACAAGACCATTCGAGAGAATGTATGCCGAGGCCCCTGGAAGAGCAAAAGACGCCCGGTTCTCATTAACAACTGGGAGGCAACGTATTTTAATTTTACCGGGGATCAGCTGGTTGACATTGCCAAAGAGGCACATGACATGGGCATTGATATGTTCGTCATGGATGATGGGTGGTTCGGCAAGCGCGAGAATGACAATTGCGCGTTGGGCGACTGGTATCCGAATGAGGAGAAGCTGGGCTGTACATTGAAGGATATGGTAGAGCGAATCACAGCGGATGGGATGCTCTTCGGTATCTGGTTCGAGCCGGAGGCAATCTCAATTGACAGCGATCTGTACCGGGAGCATCCGGATTGGGCCATTGCGGCACCGGACCGCAAACCATGCCTTAGCCGTAATCAGCTTGTGCTCGATTATTCCAGACGTGAGGTTTGCGATTATGTTCTGGGCCGCATATGCGACATTCTGGGCAGTGCCCCCATCAGCTATGTGAAGTGGGATATGAACCGCAGCATCTGCGATAAGTTCAGCAGAGGACTGGATCCGCAGCATCAGGGAGAATTCTCACATCGGTATATTCTGGGACTTTATTATGTGCTGGAGCAGCTGCACCAGCGCTTCCCGGAGGTGCTGATCGAAGGTTGCAGCGGAGGCGGCGGACGGTTTGATGCCGGCATGATGTATTACACGCCGCAGATCTGGACGAGCGACAACACAGATGCGGTGAACCGTGTCTCAATTCAGTACGGAAGTTCGCTGGGGTATCCGGTATCTGTGATGGGATCGCATGTCAGTGCGGTGCCCAACCATCAGACCGGACGGACTACGCCGCTCCACACCAGAGGATGCGTGGCAATGGCGGGGACTTTCGGCTATGAGCTGGATATCACGAAGATGACGCCGGAAGAGAAGGCAGAGGTGAAGGAGCAGATTCGTACCTTCAAGGAGTTCTATGATTTGATCCAATACGGTGATTATTACCGTCTGTCCGGACCGAAGGAGCAGTGCACGGCGTGGGCAATGGTGAGTGCGGATCAGAGCGAAGCACTTCTGACCGCGGTCTATCATGGCGTAGAAGGCAATCAGTGCCCGTATCATGTGAATGTATACGGATTGAAGCCGGAGCAGCGGTACGAGATTGAAACAGTAGGGAAAGAGTCTGCGGGGAAGGGATACCTTTCTGGCGCAGCACTCGAAAATGCCGGGTTGACGCTGCCAATCTCGACGGTGGAGAATGAGGCAGTACAGATCCACATCAGGGCTTGTTAAGGATGAGATGACAGCGAAGTGACAGGGTGGCGGAAGGATGTCCAAGGGCAGGGCCTTGCGAGGCCTCGGTACTTG
>CAYLUU010000119.1:0-5973 GCA_964386925.1 uncultured Sarcina sp.
TCGAGAACATGCCCGTAAACGGTCAGTTCTCTCTGAAAATCGCTCTGTGCTGAACGTATACATATTTGACGACTTGTTCTACTTGTGATATAACAAACGTGCGCAGAAAATACGGCAGTGATCCTGAGCCGGGGAATTGCGTTGATAATCAAGCTTTGTTATGTGAATGTGACTTTGGATGGATACATAGAATGATCTATAGATTTCGAGACAGCAATGTCCGAAATCTGTGATCAGGAAGGAGGACACTTCGTCATGAAAAGAGATTTTTACGAGGTTCTGGGCGTTTCCAGAACAGCGGATGAGAAGCAGATTAAGTCTGCGTATCGAAAATTAGCCAAAAAATACCATCCGGATACCAATCCGAATGATGCGGAAGCCAAGAAAAGATTTGAAGAGATTGGAGAGGCATACAGTGTTCTCTCGGATTCAGAGAAGAGAAAGCTTTATGACCGTTTCGGCATGGCGGCTTTTGACCAGGCGCAAGGGCAGTCCTATGCGTCAGGCTCTGCAGGCGGAGCAGGAAGAGGCAACGGGTTCGGTGGCGGCGGAAGATTTTATCGCTCGAGTGACGGGAAAACTACCTATTACACGTCTGGGAACATGGGCGATATGGGAGACATGAGCGATCTGTTCGAGCAGTTCTTCGGTGCGGGCGGAACGGGCGGTTTTCACGGCTTTCAGGGATTCGGCGGAGCAGGCAGCCGGAACACCGGAGGTGCCGGTGGTTATGCCCGGAGTGAAAGCGGAAATCATAACAGTGGCTGTGGGGGCAGCGGGTGCTCGCATGGGCATGGCGGCTGCGACTCGCAGGCTTCCCCACAGGAGACCGGAGACCGCACGACAACAGTGCGAGTACCGTTCATCACAGCCTGCCTTGGCGGTGAGGCTCCGGTGAATACGGGGAGCGGACGCATCATGGTGAAGATTCCGGCAGGAACGCAGTCCGGCAGCCGCATCCGGATCCGTGGAAAGGGAATGCCCTCCGGCAAGGATCCTTCTGTGAAGGGGGACCTGTATGTCGTTGTGGAGATTCAGGTTCCGAAGAACCTGAGCCAGGAGGCTGTGGATAGTCTCAAAAACTTCGAAGCAGCCTGCTACCGCAGCAAATGATTTTCCTTGTTAGGGTATAGTCGACAGGACCCGTCGCCTCGCTGGGGTGGCTAACAACTCTTTCACACCTCGTTCTGAAACGTTTCGCGTTTGAGGACGAGGTGTGTTATTCTATCTGCTGTATTAACGATGCATGGCAATGATTCAGAACCGGGCGATTATGCGAGAGTGTTCTGAATCGATATGGCGCGTGAAGCATTACGGAATCGTTTGAATCAAAGCCACAGGAAGGAAAGAAAAGCGGCATGAAGAAAATCGGAGAAGAGTGCGGCGTATTCGGCATCTGGTCACCGACCAAGCAGAATCTGCCGATGCTGGCCTATTATGGATTGTTTGCTCTGCAGCACCGCGGACAGGAGTCTGCTGGAATTGCAGTGAACGAGGACGGCGTGTTCCGGTATCACCGGGATCTGGGATTGGTGCACGAGGTATTTCATCCGGAAAATATGGAGAAGCTGGGTGAGGGCCAGATCGCAGTTGGCCATGTCCGCTATTCGACCAGCGGTGTATCAAACCGCAGCAATGCGCAGCCGGTGGTTGTGCGCCACATTAAGGGCAGCATGGCACTGTGCCATAACGGAAACCTGGTAAACTCCTATGAGCTGCGTGAGGAGCTCGAGAACGAGGGATGTATCTTCCACTCTACGACGGATACCGAGGTTATTTCCTACCTGATCACAAGAGAGCGGCTGCACTGCACCTCCATTGAGGAGGCGGTGAGCCATATCGTAGAGAGAATTCATGGCGCTTATTCGCTCGTTATCATGTCGCCGACCAAGCTGATTGCAGTGCGTGATCCGCATGGCTTCCGCCCGCTGTGCTATGGCGTAACAGAGGATGGATGCGTGGTATTCGCATCAGAGTCCTGCGCACTGGATGCCGTGGGGGCGAAGCTCGTTCGCGATCTGAAGCCGGGTGAGATCATGATCTGCGACCGCAACGGCCTTCGTTCCATCCACGACCATGAGGACAAGGTAAAGCCCTCCATGTGCGTATTTGAATATATCTATTTTGCACGTCCGGACTCTGTGATCGACGGGGCCTCGGTACATGCCGCCAGAGTGCGCGCCGGTGCGTTCCTTGCATTGGAGCATCCGGTGCAGGCAGATGTCGTCATCGGCGTACCGGATTCCGGTCTGGATGCAGCCCTTGGATACTCTAAACAGTCCGGCATCCCTTACGGAATTGGCATGCTGAAGAACAAATACATCGGCAGAACCTTTATTTCGCCGGGGCAGGCAGCACGTGAGAATCTGGTGAAGATCAAGCTGAACCCGATTGCAGACACCATCCGCGGCAAGCGCGTGGTGCTGATCGATGACTCCATTGTGCGCGGAACGACATCCGCCCGCATCGTGCGTCTGGTGCGCGAGGCGGGAGCGACAGAGGTACATTTCCGGGTATCGGCACCGCCGTTCCTGAACCCTTGCTATTACGGCACGGACATCGATTCGAGAGAGAATCTGATTGCCTGCCATCACTCGGTGGATGAGATTGCGAAGATCATCGGTGCAGATTCCCTGGGATACCTCTCGGTAGAGAATGCGCTGAAGCTGGCCGGCGGCAATGACACGGAGCATCGGTTCTGCGCAGCATGTTTTGACGGCAAATATCCTACAGAGGTTCCTTCGGAGACATCGAAGGATCGCTTCGAGAACAAGATCCCGCAGGAATGGCTGGACAAGCACCGGGGAAAGCCGGAGATTTCATGAGAATTGATAAATATCTGGCGGATCTGGGGGCAGGATCGCGCAGTGACCTTAAAAAGGAAATCCGCAAGGCCGGTGTACAGATTGACGGCGAGATGATTTACGATCCGGGATATTCGGTACCGGATCCGAAGAGTACGACACAGTCCGAAACAGGGGAGCCGCTGACCGTCTTGTTCCGAGGTGAGGAATGGAACTATGAGCCGACGGTCTGGTACCTGATGAACAAGCCGGCAGGTGTCCTCTCTGCCAGTGAGGATCGGCACCAGAGGACGGTACTCGATCTCATCACAGAGCGCAAGCGCACCGATCTGTTCCCCGTTGGAAGGCTCGACAAGGACACGGAGGGGCTTCTCCTCATCACGAATGACGGGGAGATGGCGCATCGCCTCCTTGCTCCGAAATTCCACGTGGACAAGACCTATCTGGTGCGGACGGCAGGAACGCCTTTTACGGAAAAGGACGCAGCAAAATTCGCTGCAGGCATCCAGTATGATGAGAGCCTGACGGCATTGCCGGCCGGGATGAAGATTGCCCCTGCAGGAGACGCCATGGAGGCGCTTGTGACCATCCGGGAGGGCAAGTTCCATCAGATTAAGAAGATGGTGGCGGCTCTTGGCGGCGGGAAGGAAGTGACGGCCCTGAAGCGGGTGTCCTTCGGACCGCTGGAATTGGATGAGAGCTTGGAAGCCGGGGAATATCGAAGGCTGAGTGAGGAAGAAGTGCAGCAGCTGGAGCAGTGCTGCGAGTCAGCACGATAGACGTCATATGCAGAACAAAGAGACAGTAACAGGGAGATCAGGAAGAATGGCAGAAACGGGCAAGACGACCACAGCAGGAGAAAACGCACAGGAGAGAATTCGAAACTTCTGCATCGTGGCACACATTGATCACGGCAAATCCACCTTGGCGGACCGCATGATCGAGAAGACCGGTGTCCTGACCGAACGAGAAATGAAGGATCAGGTGCTGGACAACATTGATGTGGAGCGCGAGCGCGGCATTACGATCAAGTCGCAGGCTGTGCGTCTGATCTACCATGCCAAGGATGGTCAGGAATACACATTAAATCTCATTGATACGCCCGGGCATGTGGACTTTAATTACGAGGTATCAAGGTCGCTCGCGGCCTGCGACGGTGCCATTCTGGTGGTGGATGCAACGCAGGGCATTCAGGCGCAGACGCTGGCCAATGTCTATCTGGCTCTGGAGCACAATCTGGATGTGTTCCCGGTGAT
The DNA here is from genome assembly GCA_964386925.1 of uncultured Sarcina sp. Classification (GTDB taxonomy): domain Bacteria; phylum Bacillota; class Clostridia; order Lachnospirales; family Lachnospiraceae; genus CAG-791. The sequence continues at coordinate 4,061 of CAYLUU010000119.1, forward strand.
CAACAAGATTGATCTGCCCAGTGCCAGACCGGAGGAGGTCAAACAGGAGATCGAGGACGTCATCGGTATCGAAGCGCTGGATGCACCGGAGATTTCTGCTAAGAGCGGTCTGAATATCGAAGAGGTTCTGGAGAAGGTCGTGACGGACATTCCGGCACCGGACGGAGATCCGGAGGCACCGCTGAAGGCCTTGATTTTCGATTCTCTGTATGACTCCTACCGCGGTGTCATTGTATTCATCCGCGTGCGCGACGGTGTAATCCGCAAGGGAACGAAGGTGCGCTTCATGGCAAGCGGCGCAGAGGAAGAGGTGGTTGAGGTCGGCTACTTCGGACCCGGCCGGTTCATTCCCTGCAATGAGTTGTCGGCCGGCATGGTGGGATATTTTACCGCTTCCATTAAGAACATCCGCGACGCAAGAGTGGGCGACACCGTCACCGAAGCGGAACGTCCCTGCAATGAGGCACTGCCCGGCTACAAGCCGGCGCAGCCGATGGTATTTGCGGGCCTTTATCCGCAGGACACGGCCAAATATCCAGATCTCAAGGATGCACTGGAAAAATTCCAGCTCTCCGATGCCAGTCTCTCGTATGAGCCGGAGACTTCGCTTGCACTGGGCTTTGGCTTTCGCTGCGGATTCCTGGGACTCCTCCATATGGAGGTTGTTCTGGAACGACTGGAGCGGGAGTACGATCTGGATATCATCTCAACTGCACCGGGCGTTGTATACAAGGTGTACAAAACGGATGGCAGCATGATCGAGCTGACGAACCCGGCGAACCTTCCGGACCCTTCCGAGATCGAGCATATGGAGGAGCCGATTGTTTCGGCAGAGATCATGGTGACGACGGAATACATCGGTGCCATCATGCAGCTGTGCCAGGAGCGCCGGGGCATTTATCTGTCTACAGATTACATTGAGAAAACACGAGCGGTGCTCAAATACGAGCTGCCGTTAAATGAGATCATCTATGATTTCTTCGATGCATTGAAATCCCGATCGAGAGGATATGCTTCGTTTGATTATGAGCTGAAGGGTTATGTTCCGTCCAAACTCGTGAAGCTGGACATTCTGGTGAACAAGGAGCCGGTGGATGCGCTGTCCTTCATCGTGCATGAGGCGGGAGCCTATGAGCGCGGCCGTAAGATGTGCGAGAAGCTCAAAGATGAGATTCCGCGCCAGATGTTCGAGGTTCCGATTCAGGCGGCTGTCGGCGGCAGAGTCATTGCAAGAGAAACGGTGCGGGCATATCGCAAGGACGTTCTGGCAAAGTGTTACGGCGGCGACGTCAGCCGCAAGAAGAAGCTCCTGGAGAAACAGAAGGAAGGCAAGAAGCGCATGCAGATGGTCGGAAACGTAGAGATTCCGAAGGAAGCCTTCATGAACGTGCTGAAGCTGGGAGATGAGCAGTAAGTGACGGATCAGAGATCCATACCGAAGTCTGTGGAGGCATCCTGTATAGCAGTGGTAGTTTGGGCAGATGCCGGAATCATTCAGAATAAGACTTGAATGGAAGTTATAAGACTTGAATGGAATTTTGAGTGAGAATTTGAATAAAAGCTTAAAATACAGGACAAAGAAAAGCGAAAGGGGAAATGCAGAGCAGGCGGTAAGCCTGTATCTGCATTTCCCCTTCTGTGTTCGGAAGTGCCGGTACTGTGATTTTCTCTCCGGTCCATCGGATGCCGATGTGCGGGAACGTTATCTGCGTGCGCTGGAGACGGAGCTGCGAGGGACGGCTGCATTGCGGGAAATGGCGCATCCCATAACGGTTGACACCATCTTCCTCGGAGGCGGGACACCGTCTCTTCTGACAGGCGAGCAGCTGATGCGGCTGATGGCAGCGGTGCGGGACTGCTATGATGTTCTGCCGGACGCGGAGATTACGATGGAATGCAATCCAGGGACAGCA
>CAYLUU010000120.1:0-5920 GCA_964386925.1 uncultured Sarcina sp.
CTTTACCAAGGAGATGTTCGATGACCATTACACCATCCTCTGCCCGCAGATGTCGCCGATTCATTTCGACCTCATCGAGCCGGCAGCCAGATCCTGCGGCTACAATCTGGTGCTGATGCGCAACGACAACCACACAGCCATCGATTACGGCTTAAAGTACGTCAACAACGATGCCTGCTACCCTTCTCTGTTCGTGGTAGGACAGGTTATGGAGGCACTCTCTTCGGGCAAATACGACCTGAACCATACCGCTGTCATCATGTCCCAGACAGGCGGCGGCTGCCGTGCCTCCAACTACATCGGCTTCATCCGTCGTGCGCTGAAAAAGGCTGGCATGGAACAGGTACCGGTTATCTCCGCGAACCTCTCCGGACTCGAGGGGAATCCCGGCTTTAAGATTACCTTCCCGCTCATCACGCGCCTGGCCTTTGCCGTCATTCTGGGTGATGTTCTCATGAAGTGCGTCTACCGGATGCGCCCTTATGAGCTCGAAAAAGGATCCACACAGGCATTGTATGAAAAGTGGACGAAGCGTTGCTCCGAATTCCTGGTGAAAACAAAGGGCTTCCCGCTCCGCAAGGTACAGAAGCTCAGCTGCGAGATCATCCGTGATTTCGATCAGCTCCCCATTGATGAGACGCTCAAAAAGCCCCGGGTCGGCGTTGTCGGTGAGATCCTGGTAAAATATTCCTATGCCGCCAACAACCATCTGGTTGAGGTGCTCGAGCACGAAGGCGCCGAGGCTGTGGTACCGGATCTTATGGGCTTTATGCTGTACTGCTTCTACAACCAGATTTATAAGGCAGACTACCTTGGTACCTCCAAGAAGGCTGCCATCGGCATGCATGCCGCGATTCATGCCATTGAAGACATCGCTCTTCGTCCCATTTACCGGGAGTATGAGAAGAGCCGTCACTTCGAGGCTCCGGCCAGCATTTATCAGGTAGTAGAATATGCCAAGCCGATCGTTGACATCGGCAATCAGACCGGTGAGGGATGGTTCCTGACCGGTGAAATGGTCGAGCTCATCAAGAGCGGTGTTCCGAATGTCATCTGTATCCAACCCTTCGGCTGCCTGCCAAACCACGTAGTAGGAAAGGGCGTCTCCAAGATGGTACGAAAGCTTTATCCGGAAGCCAACCTGGCCGCCATTGATTACGATCCCGGAGCCTCTGAAGTGAACCAGCTTAACCGAATCAAGCTCCTCCTCTCCGGTGCGCAGAAGGCACTGCAGCGCCAGCAGGAGGCCGAGAAAACAAAGTGATGCTGATACATAGCATAATTAAGAAGGGACCGACAGGCAAAGCCTATCGGTCCCTTCTTGTTTTCTCCTCTGCGGCATACAGCAGCTACATATCCAATTTCCTCCGGAAAACTCTGATGCAGCTGACGAACCAATCACATGTGTCCGTCGCGATGCATGCTGAACTGATCCATCGGGTAATCCTTCAGGTTCTCCAGCACCTTCCGGCCATCTGCCTTCGAGAGAAGTCCCTCTCTTGCCCTCTTGATCTCAATCTCTGTCTTGTGTCTGGAAGGTCCGCCGACACAGCCGCCGGGACAAACCATTCCCTCTACAAAGTCTTCCTGAAGACGTCCCATCTTCAGCATGGTCAGTGCCGTACGGCAGTCCTGTCCGCCGGCAACCTGCTTGAGTTTGATATTCGATACATCCTCTCCGCGCTCCTTCATTACCTCAACGACTGCAGCTGCCACTCCGCCGCTCGTTGCAAAGCGCTTTCCATAGATCGAGGATTCCTGATACTCCTCCTCCACCGGCGTAACCTCTACATCCTTCGAACGCAGCAGTGCACGCAGTTCTCCGTAGGTCATAACATAATCGGCATTGTCCGGAACGCTCTTGTCCTCAGCCTCGCTCTTTTTGGCAATGCAAGGTCCGATGAACACGGTAATGCATCCTGGATGCTCCGCCTTCAGCAGGCGTGAAACCGCACACATCGGTGAAACCGTTGTGGACATATTCTCCTTGAACTGATCCGGGAAATGCTTACGCAGCATGTTGATGAAGGCCGGGCAGCAGGAAGTTGTCATCTTCTTGCCTTCCTTCAGCGCTTCGCTCCACTCCGCCGCCTCATAGGCTGCTGTCATATCGCCGCCAAGTCCAACTTCTACCATATCCGTGAAGCCAACCTTTTTCAGGGCCGCACGAATGGCAGCCATCGAGATGTCCTCTCCGAACTGTCCCTCTGTTGCCGGTGCGCACATCGCATAGACTTCATCTCCTGCCAGAATATGCTCAATCACCTTTGACAGATAGGTTTTCGAGCCGATGGCGCCGAAGGGACAGCTGTGGATGCAGTGTCCGCAGCTGATACACTTGCCTTCATCAATTTCACAGAAGCCATACTCATCAAAGGTGATGGCTCCTACCGAACATGCCTTTTTGCACGGCCGCACCAGATGCACAATGGCTCCGTACGGGCAGGCCTGTGCACACATTCCACACTCACGACACTTTGCACGATCAATGTGGGAGCGGAATTCACCAATGGTGATTGCTCCGAATTTACAGGAATTCAGACAGGCCTTTCCGGGACACAGGCGACAGTTGTCCGTAACGGAATAGGCCGACAGCGGACACTCATCGCATGCCGCCTTGATAACCTGTACAACGTTTGTGCTATCCGGATTTCCCGCCGTATTCTGTGCGCAGGAGAGACGAATTCTCTGCCTTGCCACCTCTCGCTCTTTATATATACAGCAGCGATAGGTTGGCTTTGGTCCGGGAACCAGCTTGTAGACCAGCTCTTCCTTGTGTTCTGCGTCCAGCTGCCCGTTCCAGGCAAGACGAGCCACCTCTTCCATGATCTTATGTTTGTAACTAACGAGTCCTTTATCACTTGTAACCATATGTAATTCCCCCTTGCTCTATCACCAATAGCAGCTATTCAGAGCCAGGCTAATCTGCACGAAATGTGCAAGTAATTCTTGCATTAATGAGCTCATTTTTGCGAATGTACTCTGAATAGTTACCAACTTCCCCCCTGCTCAGTGCACCGGGATCGCCTTGCAGAATCCCAGTCCCTCCATCGAATGTCCAGTGAGTACCAGAGGAGTCGAACCCTGAATTCCACGAATATACTGAATACATTTCTGACGGTTCTCTTCATCCAATCCTGCAAATGGCTCGTCCATTACGATAACATCTGACGGCACAACACAGGCGCGAATGATGCAGACTCTTCGCCGCATTCCGCCGGACAGCTCCCGTACGGGCTTATCCAGCTGGTCGGCAGGAAGTATTTTTTCCAATTCTTCCCGGGCAATTCGCTCGGAAAGCTTTTTGCTCACCATGGCAACATTCTGCACAGCCGAGAAATTCTCGCAGAGACGATCCTCCTGGAACACCACGCCGGCGTTCACACGGGAATATTTGTAATCGCCGAGGAGACGCACACGTCCCTGATCCGGCTTCTCCAGTCCCAGGAGAATACGCAGAAAGGTTGTCTTGCCGGCTCCGGATTCTCCGGTAATCAAATAGGAGGAATCGGAGGACACATCCAAACTGAAATCCGTCAGCACCGGCTTGCCGTTATAGCTCTTGTAAATATGCTCCGCCTCAATCGTCATGCCGGATCCTCCCCTGCCTGCTGCGGCTCCCTGGCGGAAACGCAGCCTTGTCTTCTGCCAATCATCTGCAGAATACCAAGGAACAGTTTTTCAAATGCCCAGCTCACCAGGATGATCACCAGCGTCCAGGCCAGCACCCCTGCTGTGTCCAATGAAATTTTGTCCATGTACAGCTGGTTTCCGATGCTGTATTTGTACTGCCCGATAAGCTCAGCCGCAACGCCGCTCTTCCAGCTCATGCCCAGCGCAAGCGCAAAGGCGCTCTGCAGGAAAGGATAGATTCCCGGCAGAACAATGTACTGCAGCCGGGAAACTGCCGGCATATGAAAGACCTCTGCCATCTCTGTCAGCTTCCCGTCCAGGTGATCCAGTCCCTGCTGCGTGTTAAGATACAGAATCGGCATCACCACGATGAAGCTGATGAAAAAAGACAGCATCCCGGATCCGAACCAAATCAGCGCCAGAATGATAAAGCTTGCCACCGGAACAGATTTCAATGTCAGAATAAGTGGAGCCAGAATTTCCCGCACAACTTCCCTGCGGTTTGCGAGGCACGCCAGTGCAATGCCCACTGCCGCTCCTGCAAAGAACCCGCCGACAATTCGCAGAAAGGAAAATGCGAGGCTCTTTGCAAAAGCCGCTGTTCCGATCAGCAGCAACAGAGCCTTAATCGTTTCAATCGGTCCTGCCAGCAGAATCGGATTATGCACAATCAAAGCCAGAAGCTGCCAGATGATCAGCCAGCCGGCAGCTATGGCGAGTTTTCTCCTCATATCTTCTCCCTTGACTTAAAGAAATTTTGGTATCTGATTAACTCGTAACTATCCAGAGCCCATTCACAAAATCTCTGCTGCGCAGCTTCCCTTAATCGTTTGCAGACTCTCCGATGTAATAAAAATCGTCTCCCGGAAGTGTTCCTCCAACTGAGGAAGCGTCCGCGTCGTACAATACATTCAGATATCCGGACAATGCCGTCTTCATCTCTTCCCCGGTGATGCAGACAATGTTGCAGTACGGCAATGCCTTTGCTGCGACAGCTGCCTTCTCCACAATGCCGTATTCTGCGACCAGATCAGCAGTTCCATCCACATCTGTATTGGCCTGATCTGCTGAGGCTTCATGTTCCTCCAGGAAGACCTCCACTGCGTCCGGATGCTCCTCCAGGAATGCACTCCGCACAATGGTTGCTCCCGTCAGGAAACGGGATCCATCTGTCACAACCTCATCCCATGCATCTGTAAGTGAGAACGCCGTTCGCAGTTGATCGTTCTGCAGCTCGGCAGCTGTTACAAAAGGCTGCGGCAGAACCGCAATCTGGCTGGAATCCTCCTGCAGAAGTGCCGCTATCTCACTGGCCTCCGAATGGAACTCCAGCGTGCAGTCTGTCACGCCGTTCTCGCTCAGCAGGAAATTCAGTGCATATTCCGGCGTAGCTCCCTGTCCGGTCGTCAATACGGTCTTCCCCGCCAGATCCGTGACAGAGGAAATAGACTCATCTCCTGTCACACAGTACAGAACCCCCAGCGTATTGATGTCCACCACCTCTACGCCGCCGTTTGTTTTGTTGTATAGCGTAGCTGCAAGGTTTGCAGGGATCATCGCAATGTCAAGATCACCGGATGCCACGGATGCCACGATTTCCGACGGATCCGATGCCATGGTAAATTCATACTGCCCCGCAGCCTCTCCGTCATCAGAAGCTTTCATCAGGTTCACCAGTCCCATCGTAGTCGGTCCCTTCAGTGAACCCACGCGGATCGTCGTCCCATCATAATCCAGAACCGTATCTTCTGACGTCTCCTCTTCGGCCTCTGACTCTGTGGATACCTCTCCTGCCGCACTCTCTTCCAGTGCTGAATCTGTCGAAGCGGATTCTGACGTTTCCGATGTCTGAACCGTTGCAGAACTCTCCTCGCTGCTGCCCCCGGCGCCGCATCCTGTCACTGCAGCAGCTGCCAACGCAGCGGCCAATACCACACCTGTTACCTTGCTCTTCATATTCAGTTCCTCCGTTTCCTGCCGCCGCTGTGCCCGGAGCTTTCAGATTCGGCCAATTCCGAAATCCTGCTCCGTTTGTGTAAGGCCCGTACCCGGCGGATCCAAACTTATCGACTGTGATTATGCCACTTTACGCGGGTAAAGTACAGTTTTCTCGTCAGGCAGGAGTGGACAGTGGAGAGTGTCCGGCTGCGGGCCTTGCGAGGTCTCGGTACTTGCGAGTGTCCTGTACGAGCTTAGTACCGCTAGGTCCGAGGACGGAGCCGCGAGGCGTCCCAAAGCGGACATCTTCACCGGCCACTCCTGTCTAACGCCAATAATCCAGTATTCT
>CAYLUU010000121.1:0-5914 GCA_964386925.1 uncultured Sarcina sp.
ACCAAATCATTGAGAGAACGAAAGAGCGGCTGCTAAACGAAAACGTATAAGATTGAGAAAAGGAAAATAGAAATCAGAACCCGCTGCCATGTGCTCCATAACCCATACGGCGGTTACGCTTTGGATACACCCCGACTGCTACCATATGCTCATAACAGACAACACATAGGTTTGGCATCTGAAATCTCAGTTGAAAATGCTTGATATAGGAATTGGAAGGTGCCGAAAAGGTGAGTAGATGGCAGAGGTCAATGGCCTCAGAAAGGAGAAACGAAATGTCTACATTTGTTTTTATTCATGGCGGTTGGAGTGCATCCTGGGCTTGGGAGAGAAACGTTAAGGCGCTGGAAAATGGGGGTCATCGCGTAATATGCCTTGATCTGGTGGGACATGGAACGAATGAACCGGAAAGGCTGGAGAAGGTTGGGTTAAGAGATCATGTTGGGTACATTGAAGAAGAAATTGCTAAAATGGACGGAAACGTGATTCTCGTTGGACACTCCATGGCTGGAATGATCATTTCACAGGTAGCAGAAGATCTGGGAGATAAGATCGAAAAGCTGGTTTATTTCGCGGCCTTCCTTCCCAGTAAGGATGGTCAGAACATGATTCCGTTTATTGAGAAGGATCCGTGGACGCTGGTTGGTCCGCATACCGCGCTGGGATTGCCGAACGGATTACTGAAATTCAATCCGAGATATCTGAGGAATACCGGATTTAATACAACGGATGATGAGACCTTTGCATTTGCAGATGCACATCTGGGGCTGGAGAATCCGACCATGTGGGGAGATCCGGTTCATCTGACGGAGGTCTATCATAATGTACCGAAATACTACGTTCATACGTTAAAGGACAATTGCTGTACCTATTATCTGCAGCGGTGCATGGTTCATGATGAGCCAGTGATTAAGGAATATTATATTGACAGTGATCACTTTGGAATGCTCAACAGGGCGGATGAAGTGAATGAGGTTCTGCTTGATATTGCAGCTAATGTCGTTCCGAAATAACGATCATCGTATATGATAGAAAACAGAGGTGAGTCTTAAGAAAAGAGACCCCTCTGTTTTTTTCTGCTTTTCCTGCCACGACTGCAGGATCAAACATGCTATGGAACCTTGTGTACAATTTCGGACAACTTGCGTGTACAGATAGGTTCCCGTATACTTGGAACGTTACAAAGCCGCTCGGCTGACGGAGCAGGGGCGGCTGCCGACTGGCGTTTGGATGTTTCATTTTCGTTTGCTTAGCCGGAACAAGTGAGGAGGGATTTCCAATATGGTAGAGAAAATTACCGCGATCAACCAGGCTGTCAACCAGTTCATCTGGGGCGTGCCTGCCATGATCTGCATACTGGGTGTTGGCTTGTACCTGAGCATTCGCACCGGGTTTGTACAGATTCGCAAATTTGTCTATGCGATGCGTGTGACACTGGGCCGCATGTTCCAGAAAAAGGACGCTTCTGACGGCAGTATGACGCCGTTTCAGGCAGTGTGCACAGCACTGGCGGGAACGGTTGGAACAGGCAACATCGCAGGCGTAGCGGGAGCAATTGCTCTGGGCGGACCGGGAGCTGTTTTCTGGATGTGGTGCTCGGCGCTCCTTGGAATGTGTACGAAATTTGCGGAGGTGACACTGGCCGTTCATTTCCGCGAGCGCAGTAAGAGCGGTGAACTCCTGGGCGGTCCGATGTACTACATTCGCAACGGACTCGGCAAGAAGTGGCAGTGGCTGGCATTCGTCTATTCTCTGTTCGGCGTTCTGACGGTGTTCGGAACCGGCAACGCGACGCAGGTTAACACGATTACGACAGCTATCGATTCGGCGGTTCTGTCCTTTGGCTCCCTGGGGGATATGACCGTTTCCAGACTGAATCTGATTCTCGGGATCATCATTGCACTCATGGTTGCTATGGTACTTCTGGGCGGAATCAAACGAATCGGCAGTGTGGCAGAGAAGCTGGTACCGTTTATGGCACTGCTCTATGTGGTGATGGCATTGGGCGTTGTGCTGTTTAATTTTCATAGGATCCCGGCCGTATTCGCTTCCATCATCGGCGGAGCGTTCTCCCCGAAGGGCTTTACGGGCGGCATGGTTGGCAGTATGTTCCTCAGCATGAAAAAGGGCGTATCCCGCGGAATTTTCTCAAACGAGGCGGGGCTTGGTACCGGATCGATTGCGCATGCCTGCGCGGACACAAAGGAGCCGGTCAGACAAGGCATGTTCGGCATCTTCGAGGTGTTCGCAGATACCATTGTGATTTGCACGCTGACAGCACTGGTCATCCTGTGCAGCGGAACGACGGTGAATTACGGCGAGGCGGCAGGCGCGGAACTGACGATTTCCGGCTTCACGGCAGTATATGGGAACTGGATTACCATCTTCACGGCCCTGGCACTGTGCTGTTTTGCCTTTTCAACGATCATCAGCTGGGGACTGTATGGTGCACGCTGCATTACGTTCCTGTGCTCGAGTGAGAAAGCGGTTCGCCCGTTCCTGGTCATTTATTCCTTTGTGTCGATTCTGGGGGCAACGGTGGATCTGGGACTAATGTGGGACATTGCAGATACATTTAATGGCCTGATGGCGATTCCGAACCTGATCGGTGTGTTCCTCTTAAGCGGTACGGTGATCCGACTGACGAAGGAGTATTTTCGGAAAGAAGCATAAAGGTAATTTACAGTAACAGATAAAAAAGCAGGAGACGATCTAAGATCGTCTCCTGCTTTTTAATGCTACCAACCAGCTGCTGTCAATCCTGACGAAGCCCGTTCAGATCCTCATAGAATGTGGGATAGCTGATGTTCACGCAGCCGGCATCGTCCAGTGTGGTCTCGCCCTCTGCAATGAGAGAAGCCACAGCAAAGGACATGGCAATGCGGTGATCCCGGAAGGTGCGGATGTTCGCACCGTGGAGCGGCGATCCGCCCTCGATGATCATGCCGTCCTCGGTAGGAGTGATGCGGCAGCCCATGGCTGTTAAGCCTTCGGTCATTGCGGCGATGCGGTCGGATTCCTTCACCTTCAGCTCAGCGGCATCGCGGATGACAGTGGTACCGTCTGCGGCAGCCGCCATGATAGCGATGATCGGGATCTCATCGATGAGTGTCGGAATGAGTGCACCCTCTACCGTGGTCCCATGGAGAGAAGAGGTGCGGACGAGAAGGTCGGCAGCCGGCTCAGCGGCATCGCTTTCATTCAGTACGGTGATATCGGCGCCCATGGCTCTCGCCACGCGAAGGATGCCGTCGCGGGTTTCATTCATGCCGACATTGCGGATGAGAACCTCGGAATTCGGTACCAGGCAGGCAGCCGCGATGAAATATGCAGCAGAGGAGATGTCACCGGGAACCGTGATCTGTCCGGGGGTAGTGAGCTCATCAGCAGGAGAAACGGATACCTGATGGCCGGCATCGACGCCTGTCAGCTCGGCAATGCGCGGTGCGTGCCCGAAAGCCGTCAGCATCTTCTCTGTATGGTCACGGGAGATCGCAGGCTCAATGACAGTAGTGTCACCGTCAGCATAAAGTCCGGCACAGAGAATGGCAGACTTTACCTGCGCAGAGGCGACCTTCGTGCGATAGGTGATGCCGTGCAGAGGCTTGCCGGTGATCTGCAGGGGAGCGCAGCCGTTGCCGTTTACGCTGATGATGTCAGCCCCCATCTGGGCAAGCGGTTCCATGACGCGCTTCATCGGTCGCTTGTTGACGGAGGCGTCGCCGGAGATCCGGCTGGTGAAGGACTGCGGTGCCAGAATGCCGCTCATGATGCGGGTGGTTGTTCCGCTGTTCTGGGAACACAGTTCGACGGGAGACTGTGCAGGCTTTAAGCCGTGGAGTCCTGCCCCGCGGACGATCAGCTTGCCGGGTTCTGCAGAGTCTCGCTCAATGGAAACGCCGAGTCTTGAGAAGCAGTCCATGGTTGCCAGACAGTCGGCACTCTCCAGAAAGTGTGTCACTACGGTGTCGCCCTTGGCAAGAGAGCCGAACATGATGGCACGATGGGAGATGGACTTATCTCCCGGAATGTTCACCTCGCCTTTCAGAGAAGTGGCGGGGGTTAAAGTCATGGATGGAAGAGAAGTTTGATTACTCATAAATTTCCTCGCAGGTATCAGATGGTATCGCATTTATCCAGCGCGCATTCAGGCTTCGTTTTAGAAAAACGAAATGCAGCCGTGCTGAATAGATGTCAATGTGAGTGTTTCATACAGGAAGACGGTAAAGAATGTGCTGACATTCTATGAATAGTCGTCTTAGTGTATCGTATAGTTCCTCGTCGTCAGAATGTCCTTGGCCTCTGTCAGATCGGCTTCCGAATAGAACTCGACGCGAAGCGTACCTTCCTGGTACTCACGGTTGTGTGTGATGCCGATGTTCTTGATACTGATGGCATTGACGGCCAGGAGCGTTACAACCTCAGCCAGCATACCGGGATGGTCTTCGATGTCCACGTACAGGACATGGAGAAGATTACGGGCACCGGAAGAGCTGCCATCGAAGCTGTCGCGGTAGGTCTTGGCAGAGTCGAAGAACTGGTAGATCTGGTCCTTATTCTGCTCTGCAATGCTGGCACGGATACTGGTGAGGCTTTCGATGTAGTCATCGAGGAGCTTCGTGATGTTGTCGCCGTTGGTGAGACAGATCTGCTGCCACATGACCGGCGAGGACGAGGAAATGCGGGTGATGTCCTTGAAGCCGCCGGCTGCAATGGCATGCATCACGGCATCCTCGGAGTCGGAGTCCTTCACGAGGTTCACGAGCGAAGCCGAGACCACGTGCGGCAGATGCGAGATGCCGGCCACCGCGTAATCATGGAAGGGGCAGGAGATCACGAGCGGAATCGCCTTGATGTCGGAGACGAACTGCTTCATGCAGTCGGTTTTCTCCTGCGGCGTATCTGCGGTGGGCGCCACAATATAGTAGGCATTTTCGAGGAGCGAGGCGCGGGAGTTGTGATATCTCGTGCGCTCGGAGCCGGTCATCGGATGTCCGCCGACAAAATACCGTGAAAGCCCTGCTGCCTCGACGTGCTCCTGAATGTCGCGCTTGGTGGAACCGATGTCGGTGAGGATGGCCGTATCCTTCAGATGCCCGCGAAGCGCCGCGAGATTCTCAGCATTCTTCTGCACCGGCGCGCAGAGGAAGACGACGTCGCAGTCCTCGAACCAGGCACCGTCCAGCAGGCCGTCTTCGCTGCAGCGCCCGTCATTTACGACGCCGTCCTGAATTGCCTCCGCCAGCGTATCCCGGGAAGGATTGTAGGCAAAAACAAAAGCTCTCGGCCAGTACTCGCGAATAGCCTTTGCGATGGAGCCGCCGATGAGGCCGAGCCCGACGAAGCCGAAGCGGAATTGATTGAAATCAGTCATGGTGTTGTCTCCAGAGTGAAATGTTTGATTTCTGAGATTATTGCATTCTCTGCAGGTCTTTCGTGTGACAGATCCTCTGCCATCAGAGCGATCTGCCAGAGGATGCCGCAGAATGCTGATCGCCAGCATGTTCTAGTTTAAACCAGATGGAACAATTGGTCTACCTATGGGATGGCATGGATAGAAGAGGACAGTGTTTTTAAAGCGGCGACCTGAATCAACGACCCTACTATGATAATGGTTATTTTTGCGCGCAAACAAGTTATTTTCGCATATTAGATTGCGGACGTATGGTCGATGCCAATATAATGAAACGGCATGGAAATGAAATGGAAAATATGCTTGCGAGAAAGAAAATCCCGATTGCTTATTGCAAATATAACTACTGAAAAGGGGAGAACGAACATGAAACTGAAGAAGGCATTATTCTATGCAACGCCGGTGGTGCTGGCTGGTTTTCTGTATCTAGGCGAGAATACAGAAGGTGGAAATGTGCTGGCGAAGACTATTAAGACAGTTGTAACTACAATGGTTAAGGGA
>CAYLUU010000122.1:0-5835 GCA_964386925.1 uncultured Sarcina sp.
AAGCATTACTCGCACATTTTATGCAAATTTGCTTGGCTCTGAATAGTTACAAATTGTATTCAAAAAAATCTCGTATCTGTTCAGCCCCGAATCTCGATGTGATCGGTCAAAAGAGCCATACCTCTGGTCTTATCAAAGATCCGCAAAGGCACGGATTGCACGGAATACCTGCTCCACGGTATCGGTCATGTTGTTCATCGCATTCTCGGTATCCATCGCCTCTTCCAGTGATACGACTGTCCGCAGAACCGGGAAGAAGGCATCGATTCCGGCCTCGTTGCATGCAACCGCGTCCTTTGTTACGCATCCTGAAAATGCCAGCACCCGCTTGCCGTATTCCTTTGCAATTCTGGCAACACCGATTGGCGCCTTTCCCATCACGGTCTGGCCATCCAGCCGTCCTTCCCCAGTGATGACAATGTCTGCATTCTCCACATAATGACGGAGTCTCGTTTCCTCCAGCACAATGTCAATTCCAGGCTCCAGCGTTGCATTGCAGAAGGTCAGAAACGCAAAGCCCATGCCGCCTGCTGCCCCGGTTCCGGGATATTTGGCATCCGCATTCGGAAATTTCTCCTTGGAAAGTGCAGCGTAGTAGGCCAGCCATTTGTCCATCTGCATGATCATTGTGGGCGTAGCCCCCTTCTGCGGTCCATAGATCGCAGAGCATCCATTCTCCCCGCACAGCGGATTGGTCACATCGCAGGCAATGCGAAAGCTGCAGTCCGCCAGCTCCGGTAGAACATTCTCTGTCGTGATGGATTCGAGGTCCTTCAATCCGGAAGCTCCATATCGAATCGGCATACCGTTCCGATCCAGGAAACCATAGCCAAGCGCCTGCAGCATTCCAACGCCGCCGTCATTCGTAGCACTCCCTCCGATTCCAACGATAAAATGGCGGCAGCCCTGCTGGATGGCATCCTTAATCACCTCTCCCACGCCATAGGTGGTGGTTGTCAGCGGATTTTTCTCCTCCCCGGACACCAATGTAATTCCGGCAGCTCCGGACATTTCGATAATAGCTGTTCTGGTTTCATCGAGTATTCCATAGGAGCAGACGACCGGCTTCCCGGCAGGTCCGGTGACCTGAACCTTTGTCATTCTGCCGCCGCAGCCGGCCACCAATGCATCCACGGTTCCCTCTCCGCCATCTGCCAGCGGACGTACCAGGACATCCGCATCCTTGTATACCCTTTTGATTCCGGCCGCTGCACTTTGCCCGGCCTGCATGGAGGTCATACTGCCCTTAAAAGAGTCAATTGCAATTACGACATTCATATCGTTGTCTTCCTCTCGTAGAATTTACTGTCTGATCATTTAGGGAAGCACTTCCCATGCCGGATTTGCGATGCAAGCAGCATCCCTTGCAAATCCGTGTAATCCACAGGAGGCTGCCAAGGAAATGCTGATTAAATCAGCGCTTCCTTAGCAGCCTCCTGCAGAACAATATCTTCAAAACACGCCTGCGCGACGCCGCTGTCCTGTACAGCGCGCTGCAGCTCACAGCTCGATCACATCCAGATCTTCCGGGATGAGCAGATTTCCGTGGTAGTATTCCCTGCCTTCTGCCATGTACAACTCCTGACGTTTCAGGATATTGCGGTCCTCCGTGTGGTACAGGATCAGGTTCGGCACCTGCAGGCCCTCTGCCAGCTTCGCCGCATCCATGACGGTGGAGTGATGCTTCTTGTAGGGCTGGAAGACGTCCGCCTGCCCATAGAGACAGAAGGCCTCATGCAAGAGCCACTCGGTGCCCTCTGCATATTCCTTCTCGCACTCATTATAGGGCTCGTCTCCGCAGCAGGTCAGCTTGCGGCCAGCTTCATATTCCATGGTGAAGCCGAACTGTTTCGCCTTCGTCGATCCGATGTCAAAAAAGGTGACCTTCCGCCCAAGGATTTCCTTGCTCTCACCGTCCTTCACCTCTACAAGGTGCAGCCTGCTGTCCAGGAACGCACATTCCTTCGCCGTCAGGAGCTTCTCTGCCATTTCCCGCAGCAGCGCAATCACTTCATCGTGACCATAGATGGTCGCCTCTCCCTCGTAATTCCCTCGCTGCATATTCTGCAGCACCATTCGCAGCATCCAGATCATCCCCATCAGGTGATCCAGATGGCGGTGCGTCAGGAACATCACACGGATATCTTTCCAGTTAATCCCTGCCGCCTTCAGCTGATGGAGCAGCCCGTTGCCGCCTCCTCCGTCCACGAGAAAATAGCGATCCTCCTGCGGACGCGTCTCATCCTCCAGCACAAAACAGGTGTTATAGCACTCTGTTACTGTCGCATTCCCGGTTCCCAGCATTGTAAGCTTCATGTCTCTTTTCTCCTCAGACCGCGCAGAACCTTCTATCTCCATTCCGTCGGATCTGCCTCCGCGTTTATTCTCTGATTGCAGACTATCGTCATTTGATTTCTGTGCTTTTCCGTCATTGCGGCGCTCTACTGTACTCCATTCACGGCATTTTCTGTCTTCCCTTCCAGAAATGCCCTGATATTATTGACCGTGGTATTGAGAATCCGCTGCCTTGCCTCCTTCGCCGCCCAGGCGATGTGCGGTGTGATGATGCAGTTCTTCGCCGCAAGCAGCGGATTGTCGGCCCGGATCGGTTCGGTGGATGTCACATCCAGTCCTGCCGCGTATACCTTTCCGAAGTTCAGCGCATCCGCAAGGTCCTGCTCCACCACCAGCGCGCCGCGCCCGGTGTTGATGATGATCACGCCGTCCTTCATCTTCGCGATATTGGCCTTATTAATGATCCCCTTCGTTGCCGGGAACAGCGGGCAATGCAGGAAAATAACGTCCGACTCTGCAAGCAATGTATCCAGGTCAACATATTCTGCCACGCGGCGTCCCTCTTCTGTCTCCGTCCGGCTCTGAGCGATGACGCGCATGCCCATTGCCCGCAGAATTCCGGCCGTCACCTGTCCAATCCTGCCGAGCCCAATGATGCCGGCCGTCTTGCCCGCCAGCTCGATCATCGGATAATCCCAGAAACAGAAGTCCTCAATGGCACTCCATCTGCCTTCCTTCACCGCCCGGTCATGTGCACCGTAATGGGCGCAGATCTCCAGCAGGAGGCCAACCGTGTACTGACCCACGATCTGTGTTCCATACGCAGGGACGTTCACCACAGGTATTCCCTTCTCCCCTGCATAGGTGTAATCAACTACATTGTAACCGGTTGCCAGAACCGCAATCAGCTTCAGATTCGGGCAGGCATCGATGGTTGCCTTCGAGATCGGCGTCTTGTTGATCACGATGATCTCTGCATCTCCGATCCGCTCTACGATCAGAGGGCTCTCCGTATAGGAGGTCCGATCATAGACGGTCAGCTCCACATCTCCGCCGTTCAGCTCCTTCAAAGGTTCCCAGGAGAGGTCTCCGGGGTTCTCTGTGTATCCATCCAAAACAACAATTTTCATGTGTCCCTCCCGAATATTTCGACATCAAAAAACCGCCGAGGCTTTGATAAGTCGGCGGTTTATCCTTATATATTCCTCAGATGTAAATACCGTCGTAACTATTCAGCGCCCATTTGCAAAAATGGGCTCGTTAATGCAAGCATTACTCGCGCATTTTATACAAATTTGCTTGGCTCTGAATAGTTACAACCTACCACATCCGAATCTTGCTGTCATCTACTTCTCTCTTACCTTTTCCACGTGGTGGCAGGCCACGAACCGGCCGTCTACATTACGCAGCTCCGGCTTTTCCTGTGCGCAGAGTTCGGTGGCGTACGGGCATCGTGTGCGGAAACAGCACCCTGACGGCGGATTCACGGGACTGGGAATCTCTCCTGTCAGGACCTTCCTGTGATCGCCCTTGCGGTGCGGATCTGCCTGCGGAATGGCATCCATCAGGAATTCGGTATAAGGGTGCAGCGGCTCCCGATAGAGATCCTCCTTCGTTGCAACCTCGCAGACATTCCCGAGGAACATGACACAGACGCGATCAGCAATGAAGTTGATCACCGACAAGTCATGACCAATGAACAGATAGGTCAGTCCATACTGCTCCTGCAGATCCTTCAGCAGGTTCAGCACCTGGCTCTGTACCGACACATCCAGTGCAGATACCGGCTCATCGCATACGATCAGCTCCGGCTGCAGAGCAATGGCTCTTGCAATGCCGATGCGCTGACGCTGACCGCCGGAGAACTGGTGGGGGTAGCGGTTTTGGAATTCTGCCGGCACCCCAACCGCCTTCATCAGCTGCAGCACGCGCTGGGTGGTCTCAGCTTTATTTTTGCAGACGTGATAGGTTTCCAGAGGCTCTGCAATGATATCGCGGACGGTCATGCGGGGATCCAGGCTCGCATAGGGATCCTGGAAGATCATCTGCATCTTCGGACGCAGCGGGCGGAAGCTCTTGTCGTCCATGGAGGAGATTTCCTGGCCCTTGAAGGTCACCACGCCGTCCGTTGTCGGGAGCATATGGATCAGGGTCCGGCCGAGTGTCGATTTGCCGCAGCCGCTCTCTCCGACGAGGGCCAGTGTCTCGCCCTTGTAGATGGTCAGATTCACGCCATTCACTGCATGCACCACCTGGCCGCGCTTTGCGGTGGGGAATTCCTTATAAACACCTTCTGCCTGCAGCAGGATTTCTTTCTTGTCACTCATCGTACAGGCACCTCCGCCGAATTATCACCATTCTCCTGATTCAGCCAACATGCTGACCAGTGCTCGTCGCCGACCTGCACCAATGCAGGACGTTCCTCCCGGCAATGCTCGCCGGCACATTCGCAGCGCGTACAGAAGGTACATCCCTCCGGCAGATGCAAAAGGTTCGGCACGACACCGGGAATCGTGTGCAGACGCTCCGGGTTGCGGCCGATGCGCGGAATGGAGGCCATCAGTCCCTTTGTATAGGGATGTGCCGTGTTATCGAACAGCTCACAGGTCGGCGCCTGCTCTACGATCTTGCCGGCATACATGACATACACATAATCGCAGATCTCTGCCACAACACCCAGGTTATGGGTAATGATGAGAACGCTCGTCCCGGTCTCGTCCCGAAGCTGCTTCATCAGACGCAGGATCTGCGCCTCGATGGTCACATCCAGCGCTGTTGTCGGCTCATCTGCGATGAGCAGATGCGGCTTGCAGATCATGGCCATCGCGATCATGACACGCTGGCGAAGACCGCCCGAGAGCTCATGCGGGTAGCTGTCATAGCGCTTAGCCGCCTCGGGGATGCCGACCTTCTCGAACATCTCGATAACGCGCTGTTTGGCCTCATCCTTGTTGATGGTACGATCATGTACGAGGAGTGTCTCCCGCACCTGCCGTCCGACCTTGAGAACCGGATTCAAACTCGTCATCGGCTCCTGGAAAATCATGGAAATGTCGTTTCCGCAGATCTTCCGCAGCTCCTTCTCTGAAAGCTTTGCCAGGTCCTTGCCGTCATACAGAATACTGCCTCCGGCAATGCGGCCCGGATACTTCAAGAGTCCCATGATGGAGCGAGCGGTCATACTCTTACCGCAGCCGCTCTCTCCGACGAGACCGATAATCTTTCCCTTCGGGATGGTGATGTCCACCCCGTCCACGGCCTTGGCAACGCCCTTTTCTGTGAAGAAATAGGACTGCAGGCCCTTTATTTCCAGAATGTTCTTCTGTTCTTCCATGCCAGTTTCCTCTCTATTCTCTCATTTCGTTTAGCCCCCATTTCGAATTCTCAATGGAGTTAACCAGAGAAGATTTCTCTTCAGATTACAATTCACTGCCTCCCAGCGGCAGGGAGGCGGATGATGTCCAGGGACGGGGCCTTGCGAGGCCTCGGTACTTGCGAGCGTGTTTTGCGAGCTTAGTACCGCTAGGTCCGAGGACGGAG
>CAYLUU010000123.1:0-5777 GCA_964386925.1 uncultured Sarcina sp.
CCAAACCCGGAATCCTGTGCCCAGAAATTGACCGGTGTGACAACATCCAATGCGGTGAACAGGGCCTGGAATGAAACATCATCCGTGACCTCTGCAACGCTGCTGTCTGTGTCTTCAAGATCATAAGCTTCGTAGGAGGCATTGCCGTCCTCGTCATAGACGATCCCGGCATACCGCACGTCATACAACTCGTATCGCCCGTCCGCGTTCTGTCGTATTTTCATTTCACTGTATTGCGCCTGATTTCCGATATAGAGAACACCGTTACTGTTGCGAATCGGATAATTCTTTCCTCCCGTGGCCACCATCCCGACGTATTCCGCCTTCCCATCCCGCTCGGCATAAATGTCCGCAGATACTGCCACCGTTCCCTTCAATCCATAGAATTCATATTCAAGAGTGTCATCACTGACGGCCAGAAGCTCTCCGTCATAGCCGTCTACACCCAGAAACGCATAGCATTCTCCCTCCTGCAGATGATCTATGACAGCATCATAGGATTCGTACTCCACACGTGTAAATGTAATGGGCGTCAGATTCTGAAGAACCTCAAACAGTTCATCAAACTCCTCCTGCGAATTGATATTCACATCTTCCGATTCGCTCCGTGACAGCATGGTATATCCGCTGAAGGTCGCCCCTCCAGCCTCATCATTCACCACCACCTGCTTCCGAAAATAGAGAACTCCATCGTCATCAAACTGCATTTCCCCATATTGCTTCAGATTACACACATACAGAATCCCGTTATCGCAATACAGCGGGTTCGCCGTATCACCGGTTTCCGGATAGGCAAGGGCTGAGATCATGCCGTCCTGATCTTCCCCATACAAACTCGCACGGGTAGAGATATAGGTTCCGTCACGATCCGCATAAACAAAGTCTGTAACAGCCAATATGTCTCCATCATAGCCATTCACCTGAATGTAGGCATACCCTTCTCCCAGCCGCAGGCTGTCAATGATCTCGTCAAAGGAAGCGAACTCCGTTTTCTGCGTTCGTTCCTGGAGAAAATCTCCGTAAATATCTGTTGTCCCTGTCTCATCCTCATCAGCTTCTGCTGCATCCGTCTGTGCGGCAGCGGAGCTTTCTTCTTCGGCTGCCTGTTCCGTCGATACCTCTGTCTCCGCGGCAGACTTCATCCCGGTGCTGCATCCCGTCATCAGCATGGCTCCCGCCGCTGTCAGCGCCAATGCCAAACTCATCATTGCTCTCTTCTTCATAGCCTTCCTCCTTTGAGATATTTCAGCTTTAAATTCGTGTCATGATCTAAAATTCTCGTGCTCCATGTTGCCACCTATCATACAGAGTCGCCTGTAACCGAATCATAACCAGACAAGGTACCTGATCTGCTGCCCCATATATAAACGTTGAACATTGGAAGGGAACAACCTTCTGGTTTTAATGCATCGCTCCAATCTGCCTGTCAGAAAAACAGTGGTAAAATATGCCAAGGAGGACTACCGCAATTGAACATTACGATTTTATGCATTGGACACATGAAGGATAAGGCATTAGCCTCTCTTCAGAATGAATATGTGAAACGCCTGTCGGCTTTCTGCAAGGCTGAGGTGATCGAAGTGAAAGACGAGGCCAACACGCATGCTGACCGGCCGGGAGAAGCAGAACTGATTAAAGAGAAGGAGGCAGCACATGCGCTGGAGAAAATCCGCCCATCGGATCTGTGCATTCTCCTGGATCTGCATGGCAAAGAGTGGACATCAGAAGACTTTGCGGAGCAGCTTGCCGGGTGGCAGCTGCGCTCGTCGAATCTGGTGTTCGTCATAGCCGGCTCACTCGGACCAGGAAAAGCTCTGCTGGAACGGGCGGATCAGCGATGGAAACTGTCGGATCTGACATTTACGCATCTAATGACGCGAGTACTGGTGCTGGAACAGATTTACCGCGGATTCATGATCGGAGCTGGAAGGGCATATCATAAATAATCGCATCTGTTCAGCCCTTCAGCAAATCCACGTTCTCATCGCTGTGCTCGATGAGGCGGGAATACCGATGCGTCAGCTGTATCATCGTGCCGATGCCAAAGGCTCCCTCCTGCTGCTCATAATGGATACACATGAGCAGCACCATACGAAGGCTCCGTCTCCACAAACGCATTTCTGCCTCCAGACTTCCCTCGTAATAGGAGTCGATGGTATATCGGTAGACGAGATACACCGCAAATTTGGTAAACAGCCTTTGCAGCAGACCATCGTATTTTTCCCGAAAGGCCTGTTCTCCCTGCCGGATCTCTTCGTAGTGCAGCCGCACTTCCTCCATGACACGTCCGCTCTCCCCATCCAGGATTTCCAGACGCGGAATCAGCTCCAGAATCTCTGCATCCTCCCGGTCGTCCGGCAGCAACGCAAATTCATCCCCAATGCCATCAATTAATCCATGGACACTCGATGACTCAGCAGATGCACCCTGCAGCTGTTCCAGCAGCGCATTCCGTTTCTCCAGGACTGCGTGCAGCCGCGCAGAGTCTTCATCCGAGAGTGTCTCCCACGCCTCCTCTTCGTCCTCGTCACGAATGTACTGCACCGGACCGGTGCGTGCGAACAACAGACGTCCTACCTCCATACAGGACAGGCTCAGGTCGATCTGCTCATAATCCCCGATTCCCATGTAATACCGCGGATACTCCTGGCAGGTCTGGCTCATCCCCTCTTCCCCCAGCGCACTGCACAGTTCGCACAGATGCTCCCCTGTCAGGAACGGACAGAGGCCATTCTCCCGCAGTGGGATGTATTTGCACTCGCCCTCTTCCTTCAAATTCTCACGCAGCTTCTCTCCGATCGCGCCTTCCTGAACCTTATAGAAATAGAAGGTGTCCTCATCCACGTCCACCTCCCAGTCCTTGCAGCAGGTGTCCGGACAGGCATCCGCCAGACAATGAAATTTCTCATAATAATCCGGGTATTCTATTCTCATTCTGACGCCCTCTTTTCATGAAACGTATCTGTTCTGCAGCTACAATTATTTTGCCAGCCCGGCCAGCTTTCTCCATTTCCCGCTGTGGTAGCGCAGCACAAAACAAATGATACGGCAGATCCAGTCAACAATCATAGCAATCCAGACTCCGATGGCTCCCATTCCAAGGGACACGCCGAGAACATAAGAGAAACCGATGCGGAACACGAACATGGATGCTATGGAAGCGATCATCGTGAAACGGACATCGTTGCAGGCCCGTAGCATGTTCGGGAACACAAAGGCAAGCGGCCACAACACAATCGCAAAGCCGCAATGAATCACAACGAGAACCCAGGCAATCTGCGTGGCCTCCGGCGATAATCCGTACAGGGACAGGATCGGGTGCAGGAAGAGAATGATCAGACACTCCAGAATGGCCTGCGGAATATAGGTGATGATCATAATCTTGCGGAGATAGTAGCGGACCTGTTCCTCAGAACCTGCTCCGACGCATTGCCCGATGACAGTGATCATGGCAAGGCTGGTCGCCTGTCCGATGATAACTCCAACACCATCCAGACTGTTGGCTACGCCGTTCGCCGCAATCTGTGCCGTACCGAACAGCGCAATGATGGAAACCACCAGGACACGTCCCAACTGGAAAATACCGTTCTCCAGTCCATTGGGAACACCGATGTACAGAATCTTCTGGATGGTATGCCAGTTAGGTTTGGCCAGAAAGCTCTTCAGGTAGATCTCCTGATTCGGGCGCAGTAGGAGCACATAGAGAATGAAGGCACCTGCTGCCCGAGAGAGTAACGACGGAATTGCAACACCCGCAGTCCCCATATGGAATACGAATACGCCCAGCGCATTTCCAACTACGTTGATCAGGTTGACAACAACTGCCGTCTTCAGGGTAACCGATGCATTTCCCATAGAACGGAACAAGGCGGCGCAGGCATTGTAAATTGCCAGAAACGGAAATGATAGCGCCGAAATCAGGAAATAAATCAGCGCATTCTCCATAACATCGTCCTCAATGGACCCGAAGAACAGCCGCAGCATCGGCTTCTTCAGTGCGATGGTCAGGACCATGACAGACAGGCCCAGAGCCAACACCGTGAGCAGGAGCTGCTGCGCGGCATCTCTTGCTTCATTCTCACGCTTTGCCCCGAGCTGCTGTGATACTACCACTGCACCGCCGCTTGCCATAGCCGCGAAGATCGCGAACACCAGATTGTTAATCATATCCACCAGAGAGACGCCGGATACCGCCGCCTCCCCAACCGCAGAAATCATGATGGTATCCATCATGCCGACCGTCATCGCGAGGGTCTGCTCGAAAATCAGCGGAACGATCAACGCCCGCAGTGCCTCAGAAGAGAACAGCAGGTTCTGTGGAATCTGAGATCGAATCGTTTTTTTGTCAGAAAAATTATGCATGATAAACTCCTGTATCCTTACCATTTTTCAAGAGAACATTACCCGGATCGTCATACTCCAGGTCTGCCATAATTCAGATCCGTCGTAATCTACGAAACGGTCTGTCCTGTTACATGACCGCATATTCAACATCAACGATCACCGCTCTCCAGCACAGCCAGTGCAGTCCTCCGGTACGCCTCAAATGCAGACGGAATGGAATACCTGCTCTCCAGTTCTTCCCGAGTGGCCCAGATCAATTCTTCCGCCCCCTCTGCCGCAGAACTTTCCGGCACCTCCGGCAGCTGAACCGTATAGCCGATCATGTGCCACTCGATGTGAGAGAAAATATGCTTCGCTCCAGCCAGCTTCCTGATGTGTGGCCCGTGTACGCAGTTCTTTCTATTTTCTCTGCTTCCGCCCTCTTTTCCTGTATCCTTTGAATATCTGACTGCTGTCTTGCCGGACTCCGATGCAGCCTTGTACACTGGCTTTTCCCCCGCTTCATGCTGCAGGAGTCCTCTCACCCACTCCGCTGCCTCTGCTTTCCGCAGCTGTCCCTCCACATTCGGGAATTCATACAGATCCGCCAGAAGGCCGGTATGAGGTCTTCGGCGGATTGCAACCCGTCCGCCCGCGGTGATCAGGAATACCGTCCGCTGCTCGATGCGCCTTGCTTTTTTCTCCGGCACAATGGGGAACGCTGTCTCCCGGTGCTCCCGATGAGCTTCGCATCTCTCCGCCCAGGGACATTCGCCACAGAGCGGTTCTCCATTCGGCAGGCAGATCCCGGCGCCCAGATCCATCAGGGCCTGATTGAAATCTCCCGGACTCTCGCCTGCTGCCGGAATGAGCTCCTCGTAATAGGCCAAGGCCGCCTTTTTCGCCGCCGGGGTCTTGATATCCTCTCCGTATTCCGTCATGCGTGCGAACACGCGCAGGAGGTTCCCGTCCACCGACACTACCGGCTGGTGGAAGGCAATGGAGGCAATCGCCGCAGCCGAATAGGGACCGATCCCCGGCAGTTTCTCCAGCTCAGCCGCCGTGCCTGGCATGACACCGTCATACTCCTCCATGATTGTCACGGCAGCTTTATGCAGGTTACGCACGCGGGAGTAATACCCCAGTCCTTCCCACAACTTCAGATACACGTCCTCCGGCGCCGCCGCAAGAGCCGCAATGTCCGGCAGTTTCTCGATAAAACGAAGATAATAGGCCTTCCCGGCCTCCACGCGGGTCTGCTGCAGCATAATCTCCGAAAGCCACACATGATAAGGCGTCGGATCCTCCCTCCAGGGGAGAACCCGACGATTCTGTTCATACCATATGAGCAGCTCCCGCGCCTGCCGCGCAGCCTCCTGTTCCATTTCACTCATCCGATTCAACCTGAACTCCGCCCCTGGTACATCGTTTGCAAAATAACTAGTACAGCGTTT
>CAYLUU010000124.1:0-5738 GCA_964386925.1 uncultured Sarcina sp.
AAACAATTCATTTATAGAAGAGGGGAAAAGAATATGTTCAGACACAAACCAACCGCAAGTGAAACCGATGGTGTGCAATATCGCCGTGCGAAAACCTGGCAGATTATTTTCTGCGCATGCAATGCTCTTCTGGGAATGACCGTATATTCCCTGATCGGAATGGCAAGCTATTCGGCCAGCATTGGCTATGGCGTGGCAACGGCCGCAGTAGGCGTTATTCTGACGTGCACTCGTATTTTTGATGCAATTACGGATCCGATGGTGGCGTTTTTGTTCGACCGCGTCAATACGCGCTTCGGCAAGATCCGTGTCCTGCTCGTGGGCGGCTATCTGTTGGAAGCGCTGGCTCTGTGGCTGATGTTCGATGGTCTGTCGAGCAAAGGCTTTGGCGGTGTCATGTTCACTGCTCTGTACATGCTGTATGTAATCGGCATGACGATCAACAATATGACGGTACAGACGCTGAGCCCGATTCTGTCGAATGATCCGAAGCAGCGCCCGACCATCGGCGTATGGACAACTGTTTTCAACTACATCGTGCCGATGGTATTCTCCATCGTTCTGAACGTTGTCCTTTTGCCGAAGTGCGGCGGAACCTACAATCAGGAATTCCTGTCCGCGGCCGTGAAACTGGTGATTGTCGTCGGAGCCGTCGGTGTTGCACTGACCTGCATCGGCATTTCCTCCTATGACAAGCCGGAAACCTTTGAAGGAACGGTAAAGCATGAGCCACTGAAGCTTAAAGATATGGTAGATGTGCTGAAGGGCAACAAACCGCTGCAGTGCTATATTGCAGCTGCCGCTTCGGACAAAATTGCACAGCAGGTTGCCAGCCAGTCCATTATCAGCACGATGCTCTTCGGTATCATCATCGGTAACATGAGTCTGTCGACCATTCTGAGTGTGGTAGCCATGCTGCCTTCGATCATTTTCGCCATCTTCGGTGCTAAATATGCCGGTAAGCATGGCAGCAAGAAGGGCATTGTTACGTGGACCATCGCAAGCATGGTTGTTGCGGCAGTCATGATTGTGTTCTTTGTTGTCATTGATCCCACGAAGATCGCAACAATGGGTCCTGTCATGATCATCTATGTATTGCTGACACTGGCTTACAACGGCATGAAGATGTGCGTTACAACCTGCAATTCGTCCTTTATGGCAGACATTATTGATTACGAGCTGGATCGAAGCGGACGGTACGTTCCGTCGGTTGTAACGGGAACCTACAGCCTGCTGGATAAACTGATTTCCTCCTTTGGTGCATTGATGGCAACCGGAGCTGTTGCGATGATCGGCTATACCACTACTGTGCCGCAGCCGGGCGATCCCTGCACAACGGCATTGTTTGCTATGACCATGTTCCTATATTTCGGGCTGCCGATTGTTGGATGGATTGTGACCTTGATTGCCATGAGAAATTGTCATCTGGGCCGCGAAGAAATGGTGGAGGTACAGAAGCGCATCGCCGAGAAAAAGGAGATCGAAAAGGCCAAGGTCATCGCGGAACACATGAAGTGAAATAGATCAGCACATGTCAATTTCAATCGTGACTCCGTCCGCGGAGTGCCCGATTCACGTTGAGGTCGTCGGGCGTTGAAAAAATATTCATACAGCAAAAGGAAAACATCATGAGTAAGAAAATTTTACTGAATAACAGGAACTGGTCCTTCACCAAGGAAGACCAAACGGAGCCGGTAACCCTGCCGCACACCTGGAATGCAGTGGACGGGCAGGACGGCGGCAATGACTATTACCGCGGAACCTGCCGCTACGAGCTGCAGTTGGAGAGACCGGAAATTCCGGAAGGAGGCAGAGCTATCCTGCAGTTCGACGGCGTCGCAATGAGCGCCCGGGTATTCCTGAATGGCAAGGAGATTGCAAGCCACCAGGGCGGGTATTCCACTTTCCGTGTAGATATCACGGATGAACTGGCGGAGAAGAACCTGCTGGCTGTCGATGTGGACAACAGCGACAACGACACCGTTTATCCGCAGAAGGCAGACTTTACCTTTTACGGCGGCATCTACCGCGATGTGACGCTGCAGATCGTCCCGGCAGAGCACTTTACACGGGCGGCAAACGGCGCAGTACCGGTGAAGGTAACGCCCGTTGTGACGGATCTTCAGGCGAAGCGCTGCGAGGTGACAGTGGAGGCGTTTGTTACCGGTGCAGAGGCGGTGACGTTCTGCCTTGCGGAAACGTCAGGAAGTGAGCAAACCGCAGCTGTCATAGATGGGCGGGCGAAGGTCGTATTTAGCCTTGAAAATGCGCATCTGTGGGACGGCGTGCAGGATCCGTATCTCTATACCGTGACAGCTCGGCTGGAGAACGGCGAGGAGGAGAGTGTGCGCTTCGGCTGCCGAAGGTTCGAGGTCGATCCGCAGAAGGGATTCCTGTTAAACGGACGTGCGTATCCGCTGCGCGGCGTATCCCGCCATCAGGACCGCAAGGGTGTCGGCACGGCCATCACGAAGGAAATGATGGAGGAGGACCTTTCCCTCATTCTGGAGATGGGGGCCAACACGATCCGCCTTGCCCATTACCAGCATGCGCAGGCTTTCTATGATCTGTGCGATGAGAAGGGGCTGGTCATCTGGGCGGAGATTCCGTACATTACGATGCACATGACGAACGGCCGGGCGAATACCTTGAATCAGATGGAGGAGCTGATCGTTCAGAATTACAATCATCCCTGCATCGCCGTATGGGGCCTCTCCAATGAAATCACGGCGGCGAGCGCAGTGAATGACGAGCTCCTCGAGAATCATCGCGCGCTGAATGATCTGGCACATCGCCTGGATCCCACGCGCCTTACGACAATGGCCAACGTGTTCATGCTGGAGATCACGAGTCCGATTCTGGAGATTCCGGACGTGAACAGCTACAACCTGTATTTCGGCTGGTATCTGGGCGAGCTCGAGCAGAACGACGAGTTCTTCGACGAGTATCATGCAAAATATCCGGACCGCTGCATCGGCCTTGCGGAGTACGGCGCGGATGCCAATCCGGCCTACCAGTCGAGTCACCCCGAGAAGGGTGACTACACCGAGACGTACCAGTGCGTGTACCATGAGCACATGGCGAAGATGATTGCAGACAGACCATGGCTGTGGGCAACTCACGTGTGGAACATGTTTGATTTCGCTGCAGACGGACGGGACGAGGGAGGCAAGAACGGCGAGAACCAGAAGGGACTTGTTACCTTCGACCGTAAGATCAAAAAGGATGCCTTCTACCTCTATAAGGCGTACTGGAGCAGGGAACCCTTCGTACACACCTGCGGCAGCAGGTATGTGGACCGCGCAGAGGAAGTGACCGAGGTAAAGGTCTACTCGAATCTGAACGAAATCTCGCTCTACAAAGACGGACAGCTCCTGGAAACCCGGCAGGGGGACAAGGTGTTTACCTTCCAGGTGCCGATTGAGGACCAGCACACGATTGAGGCAAGAGGCGGTGACTATTCGAGTGTAATCCTCGTAAACCGCGTGGAAAAGCCCAACCCGGCCTATGCCATGGAGAACCGGCGAGCCGTGAACAATTGGTTCGACGGGGAGTTGGATGAGGATTGCTGGTCTGTGAAGGACAACATGGCAGCCGCGATGGCCGATCCCAAAGTCGGCCCGGTGCTGCAGCAGATCACGGAGAAGGCAGCGGCCGCCCGCGGTGATGTGGCAGCAGCCGTGAAGGACAACCCGGCCCTGGTCGCCATGATGGAGCGGGCGATGCAGCGCATGACCGTGGAAGGCATGCTCAAACAGGCCGGTGCTGACAGCGAGAGCATCAAGCAGCTGAACCGTGTACTGCAGGGAATCCGCAAGGAGTGAGACGAAGCAGGCGGATTTGGTGTATGATCAAAAAGTATTTTCGCTGATTGTCAGCGGCGGGGCCTGACAGAGCTGTCGCCAAACGTATTGACTTAGGAGGGTGTTATGAAGCAGACATATTGTAATCCGCTGGATCTGGGTTACCGGTACCAGCACACGAAAGAAGGGGATGCGAACAAAGCGGGATACCGCGAGGGCGCGGATCCGACGCTGGTGTATTTCAAGGGCAAATATTACCTGTTCGTTTCTATGTCGGCAGGCTTCTGGTATTCCGATGACCTGCTGAACTGGGAGTTCCATGCGGACACGAACCTGCAGATCTACGACTACGCACCGGATGTGCGGCAGGTGGGGGACTACCTGTATTTTTGCGCGAGCAAGCACGGCGAGAACTGCCCGATTCTGCGGACGAGCGATCCTCTGTCAGAGGAGTTCACGAAGGTGAGCGCGCCGTTCCCGTTCTGGGATCCGGATATGTTCCTGGATGATGACGGCAGGGTGTATTTCTACTGGGGATGCTCCAATACGACACCCATTTACGGCGTGGAGCTGGATCCGGAGACGATGACGCCCATCGGTGAGAAGCGGGAGCTGATCTTCGGACGAGAGAAGACGAACGGCTTTGAACGTCCCGGCGACAACGGCATTGTGGATAAGGAGTCCAGTGTGGTTTACAAGGCGATGAAGCCTTTCTACAACGAAGAAACAGGGAAGCTCGATATTCCGCCGCAGATGCTCTCGCAGATCGAAGCAGGGGGCTATGGCAAGGAGGCGTTGGAGGCGATGCTCCAGGCGGTTGGAAAGCCGTATATCGAGGGTGCCTTCATGAACAAGCATGACGGCGTTTATTACCTGCAGTATGCGTGCCCCGGAACCGAGTTCAACACCTATGCAGACGGCGTGTATACATCAGATTCACCGCTGGGACCTTTTACGCAGCAGACTTCCAATCCGTTCTCCTCTAAGCCGGGCGGATTCATGACAGGAGCCGGCCACGGCAGCACCATCGCTGATGCATACGGCAACTGGTGGCATGCATCCACGATGCGGATTTCGGTCAATCACAGCTTTGAGCGGCGCGTGGGATTGTTCCCGGCAGGCTTTGATGCAGATGGCGTGATGTTCTGCAACCAGAATTATGCCGATTATCCGCACCGGATTCCGAAGGCTGGTTTTGACGCAGCAGCGCAGGAGCCGGAGTGGATGCTCCTAAGCTATGGGAAGAAGACGCAGGCTTCCAGCACGGCAGAGGGCAGCGCACCGGAGCTGGCGGTGAATGAAGATTGCCGGAACTGGTGGAGCGCAGGCAATGCGGCAGCAGGAGAGTGGCTGACGGTGGACCTTGGCAGGGAGACCGACGTTCGTGCCATTCAGGTGAACCTTGCGGATGAGAAGCTCGTGGTGGATTTCCCGGAGGAGACCTACGGCGATGACCGCCATACGAGACACATCGAGACAAGGCCGCAGATTTCCTGCTACAAGGTTGAGACGAGTCTGGACGGAGTAAGCTGGACACTGCGGGAGGACGTGGCTCGTGAGTGCTCCAATGGATATTACGAGTACGCAGACGGCATCCGCGTGCGGTTTGTTCGTGTCACCGGCGGAGAGCTTCCCTATGGACAGACGCTGCGGATCAGCGGACTGCGCGTGTTCGGAAACGGAGAAGGAGAGAAGCCCTCAAAGGTGAAAGCGAAGGGCGTTCGTCTGGATGGTCTGGATGCGAAGATCACCTGGACACTTCCGGAGAATGCGCAGGGCGTGAATGTTCGCTACGGTGCAGCACCGGACAAGCTGTATCAGAGCTGGATGGTCTACGGCGCGGATGAGGTAACACTGTCCACTTTGGTTGAAGGACAGGATTACTATGTCTGCGTGGACAGCTTTAACGAGAATGGTATCACGACAGGAGAGGTG
>CAYLUU010000125.1:0-5592 GCA_964386925.1 uncultured Sarcina sp.
GATGGTGCAGGATGGATTGACTGAGTAAGTCATTCCAACGCTCGGGACGAACTATCATTTGGGTGGTAAAGACGTACGTTCAGGATCACAACGGATCTTCGGCAACCGAGAACCTGCCGCGAGTGTAAGCAGTTTGATGTGGTTAAATATTCAGAGAACAGGTATAATGGGGAAGATTTTAGTATCTATTCCGGGAGGTAGAGATGAGCGACGAGTTCAGCAGTTTTGAGAAGACACCGGCAGCACCGGTTCTGGAGTTCGGAACATCGGATTCTGCTGCCGTGCAGGAAGCACCTGCAGAAGATCTGGTGCAGGCGGCCGCAGAACAGAAAACGGCGGATCCGACGGAGTCCCTGACGGAGGAGGAGAAAAAGCAGGTTGAGGAGTTCGTGAAGCAGATCGATCTCACCAACACCAGTGCAATTCTGAATTACGGCGTCGGAACCCAGAAAAAGCTGGCTGATTTCTCGCAAAAGGCTATCGATAACGTCTGTACAAAGGATATGGGCGAAGTCGGTGATATGCTGTCCGGCCTTGTGAGTGAGCTGCAGAGTTTTGATGTCGATGAGGAAGAGAAGGGCTTTGCTGCGTTCTTTAAAAAGAAGGCGAACAAGGTGGAAGCTCTGAAGAACCGTTATGCAAAGGTGGAGACCAACGTACAGGCGGTCAGTGACGAACTGGAGAAACATCAGATACAGCTCTTGAAGGATGCAGAGCTGTTGGATCGGATGTACGAGCTGAATCTGAACTATTTCCATGAGTTGACGATGTACATTGCGGCCGGCAAGAAGAAGCTGGAAGAGGTTCGGAACGGAGAACTGAAGGAGCTGCAGGCAAAGGCGGAACAGTCAGGACTTTCTGACGACGCGCAGAAGGCTAAGGATCTGGCCGAGCTGTGCGATCGATTTGAAAAGAAGATATATGATCTGGAGCTGACGAGAACGGTTGCCATGCAGACGGCACCGGAAATCCGCATGGTGCAGAATTCCGACACCACGATGGCGGAGAAGATTCAGTCTACGATCGTCAACACCATTCCGCTTTGGAAAAATCAGATGGTCATTGCCATCGGTCTCGAGCATGCAACGCAGGCGGCTAAGGCTGAGAGAGAGGTAAACGATATGACGAATCAGCTCCTGCAGAAGAACGCTGCTGCTTTAAAGACCGCAACGGTAGAGTCTGCAAAGGAAGCTGAGCGCGGAATCGTGGATATGGAGACGTTGAAGAACACGAATGCAACATTGATTTCTGCAATGGATGAGATTCTGAAAATTCAGACGGAGGGCAAGGAGAAGCGCCGTACTGCAGAGCAGGATCTGGCTCAGATTGAGAGTGAGCTGAAAGCAAAGCTCATGGAGGCAGCAAGAAGCTAAGGAAACATCACAGAGGATGAGGAATCACATATGGCCAGAGGTAAGGTCAAGATATATGTCGGTACCGGGCACGGCAAAACACCGGCAGCTGTTGGACTGGCATTGATCAAGGCATCGGAAGGCGGACATGCCGTGATCATTCAGTTTTTCCAGGGAAGAGGATTATCGGATTCAGAGTTTATTCACAAGCTGGAGCCGGAGGTGAAACTGTTCCGTTTTGAAAAGTCGAACATACTGTGGAAGGATATGGACGAGGAGCAGCGCCGGATTGAAGCAGCCAACATCCGGAATGGCCTGAACTATGCGCGGAAGGTTCTGGACACCGGAGAAAGTGACATTCTGGTTATGGATGA
This sequence comes from uncultured Sarcina sp., assembly GCA_964386925.1. Lineage (GTDB taxonomy): Bacteria > Bacillota > Clostridia > Lachnospirales > Lachnospiraceae > CAG-791. The sequence continues at coordinate 1,727 of CAYLUU010000125.1, forward strand.
TGTGTTGGGACTGATTGACAACGGGATCATCACCTTTGAGGAGATGGGAGAGCTGCTCGAGCATCGGGAGGACACGGATGTGGTTCTGACCGGAACCAGGATGGATGATGGACTCTGCAAATATGCGGATGAAATTCAGGAGATTACCGCTGTTCCGTTCCGGTGTTTCCGGGAGGGGGAGTCGACCTTTTGCAGTTGAAAAAGGACGGAAGATATCATGAATTCGTTTGTGAGTGGCCGGTTTATGTTGAAATCGCCGGTTGCTGAACGGTATTGTGCAGGGAATAGAGAACATAGGAAATATGGGAACAGGAGGAGAGGACATGGCAGTATTCAAGGGATCAGCAGTAGCAATTGTGACACCTTTTCACGATGACGCAGAGCAGAGCATCAACTATGATGCGTTTGCAAAGCTTCTGGATTTTCAGATGAATAATGGCACAGATGCGATTGTCGTCTGCGGCTCTACCGGTGAGTCGGCAACGATGACAGAGGCAGAGCATCTGGAGGCCTGCAAATTCGTTGTGGATTACGTGAAGCATCGCGTTCCGGTCATCGCAGGAACCGGTTCCAACTGCACGAAGACGGTGGTACAGCTGACAGAGGCAGTTCGTGAATACGGCGCAGATGCAGCGCTGGTCATCACTCCTTATTACAACAAGGGAACGCAGGAAGGTTTGTATCAGCATTTCAGTGCTGCGGCTGAAGCGGCTAAGGGAATGCCGGTCATTATGTACAACGTTCCTTCCCGCACGGGAGTGAACCTTCTTCCGGCAACGGCTGCAAGACTGGTGAAGGATGTCCCGAACATCACGGGCATCAAGGAGGCTTGCGGTGATTTGAGTCAGATTGTAAAGCTTATGTCCCTCACGGACGGTAAGATTGATCTGTATTCCGGAAACGATGATCAGACTGTGGCAATTATGGCAATGGGCGGACTGGGTGTGATTTCCGTCGTTGCGAACATTGCTCCGCAGATCATGCATGATCTGTGCGCTGCCTTTGAGGCGGGAGATCTGGAGAAAGCCAGAAAACTCCAGCTGCAGACGGAGGACGTGTTCGAGGCACTCTTCTCGGAAGTGAATCCGATTCCGGTGAAGAAGGCTGTCAGCCTGATGGGCTTTGAGGCCGGCCCGCTTCGTCTGCCATTGACGGAGATGACACCTGCCAAGGCAGAGAAGATGGCAGAGGCAATGAAGAAACTGGGACTGCAGCTGCAGTAAAGGGAGATGTCAGCACATGCTGATTGTGTCCGTGTTTCGGCATGGGGCGTCAGCATGTGCTGTTTGTTGTAACTATTCAGATCCAGGCAATTTTGCGAAGGGGCTCTGAATAGTTACTGTTTGTTTAGAAAGATGGGAGGCAATGGATGGTTAGAATTCTGATGCATGGCTGCTGCGGACGTATGGGCAGAATGATTACCGAGTTGGTGGAGAAGGATGAGAATGCTATGATTGCGGCCGGTGTCGATGCTTTCGGCGATGCCTATGCAGATTATCCGGTCTACCATACGCTGGAGGAAGTGCAGGAAGAAGTGGATGCGGTGATTGATTTCTCCAATGCAAAGGCGGTGGATCATCTGCTGGATTGGTGCACGGAGCATGGCGTTCCGGCTGCCGTATGCACCACAGGTCTGTCGGAGGAGCAGATGGAAAAGCTCCATCAGGCAGCAGCGAAAATTGCGGTCCTGAAGTCTGCCAATATGTCCATCGGCGTGAATCTCCTGCTGAATATTCTGAAGGAAGCGGCTCCGAAGCTGGCGGAGGCCGGCTTCGACTGTGAGATCGTGGAAAAGCATCATAATCAGAAGCTGGATGCGCCCAGCGGCACGGCACTGGCGTTGGCTGATTCGGTCAATGATGCACTGCCGGAGAAATACGCGTATGTTTACGATCGCAGCACACGCAGAGAGAAGCGTCCGCAGAAGGAAATCGGTATCAGCTCGGTTCGCGGCGGCTCGATTGTAGGGGATCATGATGTGATTTTCGCCGGTCAGGATGAGGTGGTGACGTTCTCACATACAGCCTACAGCCGCGCGATTTTCGCCAAGGGAGCGATTGCGGCGGCCAAATATCTGGCAGGCAAGCCGGCTGGTTTCTACGATATGCAGGATGTGCTGGCATGAGAATTCGTCCCTGTATTGATATCCATGACGGCAAGGTTAAACAGATTGTAGGCAGTTCCCTTCGTGACAGTGGTGCCAGTGAGAATTTTGTGGCAGATTGTAATGCGGATTATTACGCGGAGCTGTATCGGGAGAAGGGACTTCCGGGGGGACACATCATTCTGTTAAACAGTGCATCCTCGGATCCGGAGCATTATGAGGCGGATCGCCAGCAGGCGCTCCTGGCGCTGCGGGCCTATCCGGGCGGTATGCAGATCGGCGGAGGGGTTACAGCAGAAAATGCTGCAGCTTATCTGGACGCGGGAGCCTCGCACGTGATCGTGACGAGCTATGTGTTCCGGGATGGACAATTGGATCTGGAACGGCTGAATAAGCTCCTGCAGTCGGTTGGGAGAGAACACCTGGTGCTGGATCTGTCCTGCCGCAAACAACGGGACGGGAGTTACGCTGTGGTAACAGATCGCTGGCAGAAGCTGACGCAGCTGCGTATTGGTGAGGCTGTTCTGGATGAGCTCGCAGAGCAATGCGACGAATTCCTGATCCATGCGGCAGACGTAGAGGGAAAACGCTCGGGCATTGAGAAGGATCTGGTGAGTATGCTGGGCGACTGGCAGATGGCACGCAGGAAGAGAGGAGAAAAAGCTTTTCCTGTCACCTATGCCGGAGGCGTGCATACATATGAGGATTTGAAGATCATTCACAGACTGTCGGACGGAAGCATCGATGTGACTGTGGGGAGTGCCTTGGATCTGTTCGGAGGTAATTTGTCACTGGATCAGCTGGCAAAGACCTGCATATAACTACAATAAAAGTAACTATTCAGAGCCAAGCAAATTTGCGTAAAATGTGCGGGTAATGCTTGCATTGACGAGCCCATTTTTGCAAATTTATTTGGCGATCCACATCTCACGCATGCGGAAACGTATATGATCAGTATGGCTTCGTTCTGGAGCTGGGCGGCTATGCATCTGCTGATGTTGCTTCTGTAATCGAAGAGTACAATGCAGCACTGGATGAGGCTGGTTACCAGGATGTTCTGGCTGAGTTCCAGCAGCAGTATGAGGATTGGAAGGCTTCCAAGTAATTCGTTCGGATCGGAAAGTGAACGCTGAACAATTACAGTGATAGAAAGACGAATTCGATTGGATTCGAGAGAGGGGCGCTGCGAGAGCTGCGCCCCTCTTTTTGATGCGAGTGCAAATGTTACGCCATCGTTGAAAAGTGCCTGGTATTGAATGGGAACACACAACAAAGGGGACATCCGATCGGATGTCCCCTTTGCTACTAATGAGCTCATTTACATATTGCACTAATACTCAAATATACATACAAGAAAATACACAAGATGATATATATGGAAAAGGCACTCTGTTCTTGATCTATTAGTGACCGATGCGCACCGGCGTCAACCAGAATTAGTTGAGCTTGGTTACGTTAACGGCCTGCGGTCCCTTCTGGCCCTGGATTACGTCATACTCAACTTCCTCGCCCTCATCGAGAGACTTGAAGCCTTCCATGTTCAGTCCGGAATAATGTACGAATACATCGTTTCCCTCAGAATCGGAAATGAAGCCGTAGCCCTTCTGGTTGTTGAACCACTTAACAGTACCCTTGTTCATTCTAAACTACCTCCGCTGAATGAAAAATAATAATGTAGTGCTATGAGTCCCCTCATAATGGAGTTCCTTCATAACGAATCAACAGTAACACAGCGGACCTGAAAAGTAAAGGAAGATGTTGG
>CAYLUU010000126.1:0-1108 GCA_964386925.1 uncultured Sarcina sp.
AGGGAGAAAACAGCATGAGAAAGACAAAAATTATCTGCACCTTAGGACCGGCCAGCGAGAGCGAGGAGATGATCGGCAAGCTCATCGACGCCGGCATGGACGTAGCGCGCTTTAACTTCTCCCATGGAACGCACGAGGAGCAGGCACGCAAATTCGAGCGGCTCAAAAAGGTCCGCATTGAGAAAAATCTCCCTGTTGCAGCACTTCTGGACACCAAGGGACCGGAGATCCGCACCCGGGACTTCAAGGGCGGCAAGATCCAGCTGGAGGCCGGCCAGAAGTTCACGCTGACGACGCGCGAGCTGGACGGCGACAACACCATTGCCTCAGTAACCTACAAGAATCTTCCGAAGGATGTGAAGGTCGGCGGCAGCATTCTGATCGATGACGGCCTGATTGAGCTGAGGGTAGACGAGATCAAGGGGACCGAGATCCTCTGCACGGTCATCAACGGCGGCCCGGTATCCAACCACAAGGGCATCAATGTGCCCGGTGCGGATCTGTCCATGCCGTTTATCAGCGAACAGGATCGGAGCGACATCGAATTCGGATGCGTTCTGGGCTTTGATTACATTGCGGCATCCTTTACCCGGACGGCGGATGACATCCGCGAGATCCGCAAAATCCTGGCACAGTACAAGAGCAAGATCAAGATCATTGCGAAGATCGAGAGCGTACAGGGCGTGAATCACCTGGAGGAGATTCTGGACGAGGCCGACGGCATCATGGTAGCCCGCGGCGACCTCGGTGTGGAGGTTCCTCTGGAGGAGGTTCCGACTCTGCAGAAGAAGATGATCCGCATGGCGGAGCAGAAGGGCAAAATATGTGTTACAGCCACCCAGATGCTGGATTCCATGATGCATAATCCTCGCCCGACAAGAGCGGAGACAACGGATGTTGCGAACGCCATCTACGACGGAACGACGGCAATCATGCTCTCCGGAGAGACGGCAAACGGTGCCTATCCGGTGGAGGCAGTACAGACGATGTCACGAATTGCAGAGCGTACGGAGCGGGATGTCGACTATGCATCCCGGATGGATTCCCGCAGCATTTCGGATCGAAGCGATGCTACGACGGCAATCTCCCATGCGAGCTGCACCATTGC
>CAYLUU010000126.1:1208-5538 GCA_964386925.1 uncultured Sarcina sp.
GATCAGGTGGTGCTGACAGCCGGCATTCCCCTCGGAGTATCCGGCAACACGAACATGATCCGCTTCGTAGAGGTGTGGTAAGAATCTGTGAGATGCAGCACGGTATCGGAATGCGGACAAGGAGTCGAAACGGTGGAGAAACATAAAATTTACTGCCTGATGGGCAAGAGTGCTTCCGGCAAGGACACGATCTATCGGAAACTCCGGGAGTACGCGGGACAGGCAGCTGCTCCGGCGCTGCGCGAGGTGGTGCCGTATACGACGCGTCCCATTCGGACAGGAGAAGCGGAAGGCGTCACCTACCATTTCGAGACCAATGAGCAGTTCGAACAGGCGAAGGCAGAGGGAAGGATCATTGAGTCCCGTGACTACGATACGGTGTATGGTGTATGGCACTATTACACCAAGGACGACGGCCAGATCGATTTGAACAGCAGCAGCTACCTGCTGATCGGGACACTGGAGTCGTATCTGTCCTTCTGTGAATATTATGGAAGAGAATGCGTTGTTCCTCTCTACATAGAGCTGGAAAGCGGCATTCGTTTGCAGCGGGCGCTGGACCGGGAACGCAAAGAGGCACAGCCTAAATACGCCGAGCTGTGCCGGCGGTTCCTTGCCGACGAGCAGGACTTCTCGGAGGAGAGGCTGGACGAGGCGGGAATTACACAGCGTTATAACAACGATGATCTGGAACGTTGTGTGGGAGAAGTGTGGAAAAGGATATGTCAGGAATCGGAACAGGAATAGTGGCCTCATCGGAAGTGGCGGCGGAATATACGATTGGATTTCGGCATGTCATTGGACAGAAGCTTGCAGTGGAGCATTTGCAGAATGCACTGCGAACCGGCAGGGTGTCGCAGGCTTACCTGATTCACGGAGAGAAGGGCTCCGGCAAGCTGGCTCTGGCACAGGCCTTTGCTGCGGCACTGGTCTGCGAGCATCCGGTGGAGCAGGATGGCCTGCTGGAGCCGTGCGGAACTTGCCATTCCTGTCATCAGATGGCAACCGGTTCCCATCCGGACGTCATTCTGGCAACTGCAGAGCGGGCGGGCGTTACCACGAAAACAAAGACGCTGGGCGTCCAGCTGTCCCGTTTCATTCAGTCGGATGTTGCCATCAAGCCGTACGAAGGAGACTGGAAGATATATATCATTCCGGAGGCCGACCGGTTGAATCAGCAGGCGCAGAATGCGCTGCTGAAAACGCTGGAGGAGCCGCCGGCCTATGCTGTATTCTTGCTGCTGACAGATAATCTGTCAGCTTTTTTGCCGACGATTCTCTCGCGCTGCGTGACATTGCAGCTCCATCCGGCGCGGGAGGAGGAGCTGGTCACCTTTTTGGAACAGCGCGGTGTAGAGCACTCGAGGGCAGTTCTGGATGCAAGACTATCCCACGGGAATCCGGGGCGATGCGCAGCACTCGAGGAGGAAGAGCTGTGCGGCTATCGGGAACGGTTGGAGGATTTTCTGGAGCGTCTGAAAGAGGCGAACAGCCATCAGATTGTTGTTTTCGCCGGGGAGACCGCAGGCGGAGGCAAGGAAGAGCTGCCGTCTCATATGGAAGATTTGCTCGATTTCGGCCGGAGCTGGTATCGGGACATCCTGGTCATGAAGAGCACGGGAAATGCGGCAAGCTTGATCTTTCAAGACAGAATAAAGTATATTAGTAATATTGCGATGCAGTTGTCCTATGACGGGCTGGAGCAGATCCAGCTGGCCTTTGATGAGGCGGCAAGGCGCCTGCAGAGCAAAGAGAATGAAACACAGGTCGCAGAGCTCCTGCTCCTGGCAATCCGCCGGGCGCTGCGGGGGTGATGTGTATGCAGAAAGGCGACGATTCTGGGAACTGGCACGGAATCGTTTTATTTTAGGAAGTTATGGAAGATCAGGTAAGAGAAGAGAACATGACGGAGGAAATTCTCCGCGTGGATGTACAGGAGACAGAGACAGAGGTCACTGCGGAGATAATCGAGGAAACCGTGACAACGACCCCGGCTGATGCGGCGGACGATGAAATGATCGAGGATGACCGGGATCTCATCTCCGTTGTCGGCGTGCGATTCCGGACGGCAGGGAAATCGTATTATTTTGCAACCGGTGAGCTGCCGGTGCGCCGGGGGTCTCATGTGATCGTTGAGACGTCGCGCGGGCTGGAATACGGGACGAGCGTCTGTGATCCGATGAAGATTCATCAGAAGCGGTTCAAGGCACCGATCAAGAGAATCACCCGGATGTCCACGGCTGCGGATGACCAGCGCGTGAAAGAGAATCGAGAGAAGGAGCGGGAGGCATTCCGCATCTGCTTTGAGAAGATTCGCCGTCACAGCCTTGATATGAAGCTGATTGACGCAGAATATACCTTTGACAACAGCAAGATTCTGTTCTATTTCACCTCGGACGGACGCGTGGATTTCCGCGATCTGGTCAAGGATCTGGCAGGGGTGTTCCACACCCGAATTGAACTGCGGCAGATCGGTGTCCGCGATGAGACCAAGATCCTCGGCGGCTACGGAATCTGCGGCAGACCTCTGTGCTGCCACACGTATCTGGCGGATTTTGTTCCGGTTTCTATTAAAATGGCGAAGGAGCAGAACCTGTCTCTGAATCCGACGAAGATCTCGGGGTCCTGCGGCAGACTGATGTGCTGCCTTAAGAACGAAGAGGAAACCTATGAGGCACTGAACAAGAACCTGCCTCGCCTGGGTGACGAGGTGCAGACGAGCGACGGGCTGACCGGTGAGGTGGCCAGCGTTAATATTCTCAAGCAGACTGTGCGGATTCTGGTTGAGGTGAACGACGAGAAGGAAGTTCACGAGTGCAGCGCAGAGGAGATTACGATTCTGCGGCGCAGAAAGCGCGGACAGGCGAAGCCGAAGATCAATCGCAGCGAGCTGAAAAGCCCGAGTGGAAAGGGCGGCAGTCGCAGAGAGCGAACTGGTGGAAAGCCGGCGGAAGCTGGTCCGGATGTGTCTGGCCAGGGACAGCAGACCGGGGACGCGGATCAGTGTGAGACAGCAGATTCCAATACGAATGCAGAAAACGGCGAGCGTGGAAACCAGGGAAGAGCCGGCAGGAATGATCGCAGCGAGCGAAATGACAGACGCGATCGAGGCGAGCGCTATGGCGGCAGTCGCGGGGACAGATCCGGACGCGGTGACAGGAACAGCCGCAATGGCCAGGATGCGCAGAATGACCGCGAGGGTTCGGAGCGCAGCGAACGGGGCAATCGAAACGACCGCGGCGAGCGGAGTGACCGCAGTGATAGAAATGACCGCGGTGACCGGAGAGATCGCAATGATCGAAATGACCGAAATGATCGTAACGGCGGAAGAGGTCGGCGGAACGACCGCGGCGAGCAAAATGATAGAGAGCGGAATGACCGCAGCGGCAGCGCAGTGGAGAATGCGGCAGCAGCGGCAGACAATGCAGCTGAGGTGAGGACGCAGGAAAACACGCAGCGCACAGTGGATCCGGCGGCGAGATCGCAGCGCGAGAACGGCGCGCGACCGGAGGGCGATGGCCAGGATCAGCGCAGCCGCAGGCACCACAGATACAGAAGAAGAAACAACGGCAATGACAGAAGAAGAGAAGAAGGCTCTACTCAAAGCGAATGAACGGATCGATGATCTCCAGAGAAGTCATCTGGAGATTATCCAGAATCCGGGACGATTCTCTTTTGGTATGGATGCAGTGCTCCTGTCCGGCTTTGCGCGGGCGGCAGCGGGCAGCAGGGTGCTGGATCTGGGAACCGGAACGGGAATTCTGCCCATTCTCATGAGTGCGAAAACGAAGGCCGGGCATTTCACGGCACTGGAGATCCAGCCGGAGAGTGCAGATATGGCCAGACGCAGCGTGCAGCTGAACGGCCTGGAGGATCGGATTGACGTTGTGACGGGAGATATCCGGGAAGCAGACGCATTATTTGCGGCTGCTTCTTTTGATGTCGTCACGTCGAATCCGCCTTATATGACGGATCATCACGGATTGCAGAATCCGAATGATGCGCTGGCGATTGCCCGGCATGAGGTCTGCTGCAGCCTGGAGGATCTGGCACACGCGGCAGAGAGAACGCTTCGATCGGGCGGACATTTCTATATGGTCCATCGGCCGTTCCGACTGGCGGAGATTCTGTCCACCATGCAGCGGCACCACCTGGAGCCGAAACGGATGCGGCTGGTATATCCGTACATCGATCGCGAGCCCAACATGGTGCTGCTCGACTGCGTGCGCGGCGGTAATCCGCGGATCACGGTGGAGAAGCCCTTGATCGTGTATGAGGCACCGGGGCAGTACACACAGGAAATTCTGGATGTGTATGGATATTGATGATA
>CAYLUU010000127.1:0-5538 GCA_964386925.1 uncultured Sarcina sp.
CGGGCTCTCTCCGGAAGAGTCCTATGCGCTCGGCGACAACTACATCCAGACCATGGAGCAGGCTTCCACTCTGGGCGAACTCGGTCCGCTGGCCAATATGATGTACGAAGATTTCATCCAGCGTGTCCACATCTGCCGGGCGAATCCAAAGCTCAGCCGCCCGATTCAGAAATGTGTCGACTACATCGAAGCACACCTGGATCAGAAGATTCATTCCGAAGAACTGGCTTCTATTTCCGGCTACACAGCCTACTATCTCACGCATAAATTCCGCGAAGAGACTGGCCTTAGCGTCAACGACTACATCAAAAAGGCCAAGGTAGAACGTGCCAAGGTGCTGCTGCGCAGCACCGATCAGTCGGTGCAGGACATCTCCGCTGCGCTGTGCTTTTCCACCCGCAACTATTTCAGCCGCGTATTCCAGGAGATCACCGGTGTTACGCCGATCGAATATCGTGAAGGAAAAGGCAGCGACGGCAATCCGGACTGATCGTTCGTTAGTGTACAAATGCCCGGAAAAATAACCGATATATCACTTTGCTATCATGTTAGCCTCAAATCCCGTCTTATACAGGCGGGATTTTCTGGTATCATGTATGGAACAAAAGTCATCTGAAAGAAGGCGCATTATGAAATACATCGATATGCATTGTGATACCATCTCCGAGATCTGGTACGCCCACCTTCGCGGCGAGTCCAAATCTCTTCGGAAGAGTGACCTCATGATCGACCTTGAGAAGCTCCAGAAGGGCGACTGCCTCTGCCAGAATCTCGGACTCTTCATCGATCTGCACCGCAGAGCAGACTTTCTCGAGAATCCCTGTGAGCCTGGCGAGGAGCCCTGCCGCAATCCCATGTCTGTCTTCTCCTCAGGATCTGCAGGCAGCAGTGAAAATAACACTTTCCTCCATGCCAATCCAGACGATCCGCAATACCTGGATCCCTGGTACACGGTCTGCTGTCTCGTGGATACCTTCCGGGAGGAGCTCGCTGCAAATGCCGATCTCATTTCGCAGGTCACTACCGGCGAGGAAATTCGCCAGAACCTCGCTGCCGGCAAGCTCTCCGCTCTCATGTCCATTGAGGAAGGCGGCTGCTGCAAGGGATCTCTGGAGCACCTGCAGACGCTCTATGATGCCGGTGCCCGCATGATGACGCTGACCTGGAACCACGAGAATGAACTGGCAAGTCCCAACCATCCGGACAAGGAACATTATTTTGAATTCGTTCCCACGGATGATCATGGTCTTAAACCACGCGGCGTTGAATTCGTCGAGGCCATGCAGGAAATGGGTATGCTGGTCGATGTTTCGCACCTCTCCGATGCCGGCTTCTATGACGTCTGCCGGATTGTAAAGGGTCCCTTCGTTGCCAGCCATTCCAATGCAAGAGCGGTGTGCGGGTGCGGACGCAACCTCACCGATGATATGATCCGGCAGCTCGCCGAGCACGGCGGTGTCACGGGTCTTAACTTCTGCCCGGAATTCCTCGAACCTAAAGACAAGGATCCCCGCCAGACACTCGATGCCATTGCCGCTCATGCCCGTCACATCATGGACGTCGGCGGCCGCGAATGCATCGGAATCGGCACGGATTATGACGGCATCGGCGGACTCCTCGACTACGGCACAGCCGACCGCATGAGCGCACTGGCGGAAGGACTTGAGAGCAAAGGCTTTACGCAGGAAGAAATTGAAGGTATCTTTTATAAGAATGTACTGCGTGTATATGACGAAGTACTCTAATGATGGTGGGGCATAAGATTTTTGGACCCCTATGTTACCCGGAGGATTTAATATGGAACCTTTTCGCTATGAGGATCTGGAAGCCCTCAGCACGGCGCTTCCTACTGACATCGAGAGCCGCAAAGAATTCGGCGATTTCAAGGGTGAGGCCCGTCTGATTGAGAAGTGGCTTCAGAAGGACATCTGCGAGAACTTAAAGTCCAAGCTTCGTGTGGAGCGCGAGATTCTCCGCGCCCTTCCTTCCGACTATCCCTACACCTATGAGGAAGCGCTCGAGAAGGCCCGCAAGGTCTATCCCGATCTGACCGAGGACGGCTTCCGTGAGCTGCAGGATCAGGGCCGCGTTGACTGGATCTACGTCGATGGGCAGGAACACTTCATCCGCAGCACGGAAGGAACCCTTCGCAACGATAAAGAGAATGCAGACCGCCTCGCTAAGGCCGGCGCTCCCATCACCGAGACGCCTGAGACTGCCGAGAACATCTATCGTCAGTCCCTTCTCGACATGCGCCGTGTCGGCAGCGATTCCTGGCGCTTCCGCATCCGTCTCTCCATCCGTGTGGATGACGATGCCTTCCGCCCCGGCAAAATAAAGGTCTACCTGCCGGTTGTCTGCGCAAGCTCCTATGTATCGGATATTGTAATCACTGCGACCTCCTCGCCCGATTACTATCTGGCACCGGAGAACGCTCCGCAGCGCACCATTTGCTATCAGGAGGACATTCAGGAGAACCACGAATTCTTCGTGGAGTATGAGTACACGGTAAAGAGTCTCTATCACGATCTGTGGACAAAGGAAGCAGTCGAAGCCAACCGCGCTGAGATGAATAAGCCTTATCCTGCAGAAGTGAAGCCGGAGGATCTGGCGGAGCAGCAGCCGCACATCCGTTTCACACCTTTCATGAAGAATCTCGCAGAGACCATCACAGCAGGTCTCGAGACACCCCTCGAGAAGGCAAGAGCCATCTACGAGTACATCACCACGAAGGTGACCTACTCCTACGTTCGTTCCTATTTCAACATCGAGAATCTCGGCGAATATGCTGCCATGAACCGCAAGGGTGACTGCGGCCTGCAGGGGCTGATGTTCATCACGCTCTGCCGCAACATCGGCATCCCGGCGCGCTGGGAGTCCGGTAATGAATTCTTCAACTGCGATCCCGGAAGCCATGACTGGGCGATGGTATACCTTGCTCCCTTCGGCTGGCTGTTCGTTGATCCGTCCTACGGCGGAGGTGCATACCGCAGCGGTGAAATCTGGAGACAGCAGCACTACTTCGGCAATCTGGATCCCTTCCGCCTGCCGTCCAACTCCTGGTTCCAGAGACAGCTGGATCCGCCGATGACCTATTTCCGCGACGATCCGTACGACAACCAGTGCGGCGAGATCGAATACGAGGATGGAAGCCTCACCGGCTACGAATTCACCAGCACACGTAAGGTCATCAGCTCCGTGCACCTGGATGCCTGAATCTGGATGCCTGAAGATTCCGTAATTGCAAATTGCAGCCAGTACAGAGAGGCTCTTGTTGACGCCCCCTATAAATGAAATGGTCTCTGTAATGGTTACGGTAAAGGAAAAGAGAGGAACTGCCTGCGGCAGCTCCTCTCTTTTCCTTTGCCTCATCATGATAACTATCATGATAACTATTCTATAATCCGCAATGGCAATATCACCCGCGATTGAACTTGCCAAGATACGTCAGGAATTCCTTCTCCGGCACCGGCTTGGAATAGTAATAGCCCTGCAGGAAATCAACTCCCTGCTCCAGCAGCAGATCCCGCTGCTCCTTCGTCTCCACGCCTTCCACAACAGCCTTCCGATCCAGACCCCGAATGAGCTGGAGCATGTTCTCGAAGATTACACCGTTCTCCGGTTTCGTGTTCAACGCCCACAGAAAGCTCTTATCAATCTTAATCAGCCGGAATGAATAATTCAGGATATAGGAATAATTCGCATGTCCGGTTCCGAAGTCGTCCAATGCGAAGCTGAACCCTTCCTCCTGCAGCTCCTGCATCACCTGCTTCATCATCCATTCGGAATAAATGACAGCAGACTCTGTGATCTCCAGATTAATGCTGGACGTTGGAACATCATATTTAGCCGCAATGGCAGCAAGCCGCTTTGCCAGTCCCATGTCCATGCATTGCACCGTGGACAGATTCACCTCCACGAACTCCAGTCCGTAGAACTGCGCCCGCCCTTCTGACAAAAACCGGCATACACTTTCGAAAACAAACTCACCGATCTGCGAAATTGTTCCCGTCTGCTCTGCAACCGCAATAAATTCATCCGGCGGAATCATGCCCATTACCGGATCATGGAGCCGCACCAGTGCCTCTGCCGAATGGATCTTCCCTGTCCGGCTGTCATAGATCGGCTGATAATAAACCTCCAGTCCGCCGTTCTCCAGTGCCCGCTTCACCGCCATCTCCACGTCAATGCGGCGTTCCTCGTCCTTCATCTCATCCGCCACATACACGCGTCCCATCGGCAGTTTGCTGTTGTAGCCTGCATCGATGAAGAAGTTCAGCTGTCTCTCTGTCTTCACCTTCTCCGGAACCTCGGTCAGCCAAACCTGTGCCGGAATCGTCACGCTGATGCCATGGCAGAACCAGGGCCTTGTGAATCGCTCGCGGATATCCTCTGCCAGGTTCATTGCCGCATCCTGATCCGCATTGTACAGGAGCAGAGCAAATTCACTGTTCCCGGCCCGGTAGCCATTCATTCGATCCGCTGCCGTAATCTGCTGCAGCCAATCCCCGATAATCTTCAGGACTCCGTGCATCGTCTCCGCCCCCAGCATCACACTGTAATAATTCAGGTGCTGCAGCTTCACCGCAATTACGCAGGTAGAATATCCTGTTCCCCAGAGCTTCTGAATATCCTTTTTCAGTTCATAGGAATTGTACAGTCCTGTATCCCGATCCGCTGCCTGCTCCTCTCCTCCCAGGAGCAGGGTACAACCGAGCAGGAACAGGGACTGAATGAAAATGGATGCGCGCAAATACGGGCTGATCAGCTCGCACAGCAGGCTGAATAAAAATCCAATGTACAATCCCAGCACATAAACAAAATCGTGATGAATAACCTTTCGATACCACAGAATAATCGCCAGACAGTACAGACTGTAGAAGACAACAACACTGACGTAGATGATGTTATACAACATCCCACGGTGGTAGATCCCGCTTTCATCGTAATAGAAAATACTCTCACGCAGCCATGGCAGTATCAGTGACATCGTGAAAATAAACTCCGGTGCTGCCAGCAGCATGATTCTGGCATTGGACAGCCCTTTTGCCCGTCCCGTCAGTTCCAGGACATACAGGGCCAGTACAAATTCCACAGTGATATAAGAAAAATGGGCCACAGCAGTCAGCGCAACAGGAAAGGCTCCGAACCCATGTCCTGTATTCCGCAGCACACCTGTTCCGAATTCACCAAAGGCAGCCACGATCATGAATATGAGCATGCTGATGAAAATGCGGACACGAGAACTCCTCGTATTTCGCTTGTTCAGCAGCGAAATCAGCAGCAGTAAATCCAGGACGCCCGCGCACAAATCAAAATTCAGATTGTATCGTCCAGCAGGATACAGCATAATATTTACCGGTCTTCATTAAATTCTGTGAATTATTGCATTTGCCGTGCAATTGCATGCTCAGCAAATGAGTTCCACTCATATGATATCGATAAAATCATAAAAGGCAACACATCTTCTGTTATTTTTCGCGAAATAACTTGTATATGTTAAGCACCCGGCGATTTCAACGTGAATTGGTCCATCCC
>CAYLUU010000128.1:0-5349 GCA_964386925.1 uncultured Sarcina sp.
CTTGATCTTCTCGAGATCCAGATCATCCGGTGATTTGTCCGCGCCGCTTTTCACCGCCTTTACGTTCTCGATATAGCGACGCCGCGCCCGCACCTCTACGCTCGCTGTCAGATACACCTTAACCTGCGCCTTCGGCAGAACCACAGTCCCGATATCGCGGCCGTCCATGACTACGTTCTGCGTCCGGGCCAGTTTCTTCTGCAGTTCCGTCAAGCGTACGCGTACCTCCGGCACAGCCGAGGAAACGCTCGCCATCGAGCTGACCTCTTCCGTCCGAAGGAAGGGATTCACATTCTCTCCGTCAAGGAGCACCACCTGCTCCCCATTTTGATATTCGATGCTGATGTCAGCGTTCTGACAGAGCTTTGCCGCTCTTGCCCGGAAGGCCTCCTTTTCTTTCTCATCTGCTTCGTTTGGTTTCTTCAGGCCTTCCCTTGTCAGATACAGTGCCATGGCGCGGTACATTGCCCCCGTATCCACGTAGATGAAGCCCAACTGGGCAGATACCTTTTTGGCAATGGTGCTCTTACCGGCTCCGGCCGGTCCGTCAATTGCTATATTGAACGCCTTTTCTTCCGCCATTTTTCTTTCTCCATTCCCTGCAAATCCGTGCAATCCACCGGAGGTTGCTAAGGAAATGCTGATTGAATCAGCGTTTCCTTAGCAACTGGTGGTTTCAACGTGCATCAGCTGCCATCTCTGCCGCGCTCTCCCCCGCAAGGTGTCCTGTGGACCAGGCAATCTGCAGATTGAAGCCCCCTGTGTAGGCATCCACATCCATCACCTCTCCGGCAAAATACAATCCACGCACCTTCCGGGATTCCATTGTAGAAGGATTGATTTCCTTTGTACTGACACCGCCTCTGGTCACAATAGCTTCCTGAAATCCTCTCGTTCCCGTCACATGCAGCTGCAGGTCCTTGAGCAGACCAGCCAGATTCAGCAATTCCCTTTCATTCAGGGTATATACCGGCCGTGCTGCTCCTCCCTCTGCAGACGGATGCTGCTCCGCCTTCGCATAGAGCTCTGCAGCAATTTCCGCCATGCGCTCCGGCAGCAATACCTTCAGTGCATTTCGCAGTTCTTTTTTAGGTGCCAGCGAGAATTCCCTTGTCAGCTTTGCGGCCAGTTCCTCTTGTGTCATAGATGGTTTCAAATCCAGATGCAGCACATACCCATGCGGATGTTCGTCAAAATCCGCATGGCAGGAAGCCGAGAGCACGAGCGGACCGCTGATGCCGAAGTGCGTGAACAGAAGTTCTCCAAAGCCCTCATATGCCGCCTTTTTCTTTTTCGAAGAGCGCTTTCCCTTTTTGATGTTTTTCCCGGTAAGTGCTGCGTCAGCTTCTGCTCTGGCAGTTTTTTCTCCGCCAGGCTCTTCTTTATCAGATCCTCCGACCTCTGCCACATCTCTTGGTTCCAGACGAACAGCAACATTGCGAAGCGCAAGTCCCTGCAGCTCCATAGGCCAGGTTTCCTGCGTCGTCAAAGGAACCAGGGAGGGCCGAAGCGGCTGGATGGTGTGCCCCAATTTTTCTGCCAGATGGTATCCATCCCCGGTCGAACCGGTCGAGGCATAGGACATTCCGCCGGTAGCAAGGATTACCGCATCTGCACTTAGCGTTCTGCCGTCTGCCAGCTGAACTCCTGTAACCGCACCCCCTTCTGAATTGATCAGAATCTCCTGCACCTGCGTGCGGAAACGAATTCCCGCGCCGCGAGCCTTCAGATGCCGAACCAGCGCATCGGTCACGTCAAAAGCATGATCCGACTCCGGAAAACAGCGCTTGCCCCGCTCCTCCTTGGTGGCACAGCCATTCTGATTCAGAAATGCTGTCACTGCCGTACTGTCAAAACTGTAGACTGCACTGTACAGGAACTTCGGATTGCGCAGAACATTCCGGAAAAAGTCCTCATTCTCACAGGCATTCGTATAATTGCATCTGCCCTTTCCGGTGATGTAGATTTTCTTTCCGGCTTTCTCGTTATGTTCCAGAACCGTCACGCCGGCTCCCGCATCGCAGGCAGCGCAGCCGGCCATCAGGCCTGCCGCCCCCGCCCCTATGACAATCACCTGTTTCATACTTTTCTCTTCTATCAACGTTAGAATCTTCCGGCTTTAGTACCCTGATTTTGCACTGACGGTATCACTGATAGACTGAACCGTCTGCGATACCTGATACGAATCATCCCCGAACAGATACTGATGCAGCCACACTACATTATCCGACAAGTGAATCGGAATGACGCAGGACTGATCTCCAATGTATCCTACCGCGCGCAGCGACTCGTTCGGGAAGCCGCTGGTATCTGCAATGTTCAGCCGCATTGCTTTCAGCGCAAGTGAAGCGATCTCTGCGGCATTCAGCGATGTCCGCACTTCACTGGAGAGACTGTTCGCCGCCTTAATCATTGTAATCGGCCCGGATTTTTTCAGTTTTTCAAAGGTTTTGGAGAGAACTTCCTTCTGCCGCTCCGTCCGTTTGAAATCACCGCCGTCCGTATAGCGAATCCGGCAATAGGCCGTGGCCTGCAAACCGGTCAGGGTTTGCGTCCCGGCAGATGTAACCGGAACGTATTCCTTGCCAAGCTCTGTTGCCATCGTGGACTGATAATTATTCAGGTGTTCAATCTCATCCTGCTGCACATCAATTTCAATTCCGCCGACCGAATCGATCATGTCCGCCACACCGGCAAACCCGATGGTCACATAGTCCGTGATGTTCAGATCCAGGTTGGTGTTGAGCATCTTGATGGCCTGCTCCGGTCCGCCATAAGCGTATGCCGCATTGGCCTTCTGGTAATTCCCGTCTCCGATATCCAGATAGGTGTCACGATATATGGACACCAGCTTCACATCACCGCTCTTGTTGTTGATGGAGGCAATGATCATTACATCTGTCCGGTTGTTGCCTGAGTCCAGGCTCTCCTGCGTCGAATCCAGACCGAACAAAGCAATGTTGGTATACCCTGCCATGGCACCCGTTTCCTGGCTCTTCTTCACCTCATCGCTGATCAGATCCTTAATGTCCGCCGTACTGATTCCCTGCATAACACCGGACATCCGCAGCATAATGGTGAGAACCGGCACCACTATCA
This sequence comes from uncultured Sarcina sp., assembly GCA_964386925.1. Taxonomy (GTDB): domain Bacteria; phylum Bacillota; class Clostridia; order Lachnospirales; family Lachnospiraceae; genus CAG-791. Next base: position 3,100 of record CAYLUU010000128.1, read on the forward strand.
GAAGCAGTACCAGCAGGAACAGAATTGTCCTGCGTACGCGGTGCTTTTTCTTCTTTTTCCCGCGGCCTCGGTCCATTTCTTCCTTGTAGGCCAGAAACTCCTCGTACTCCTTCCGCTCCTTTCGGGACATTCCGCGTTCCCGCTCTCTCCTGTCACTATACTCGTCATAGCGTTCGCTTTCAGCGCTTCGCCTGCGACTTTGTTCTCCTCGATATCCGCGATTCATCTTCTGGCTGCGTTCTCTCTCCTCTTTCCGGCTCAGCTCTGAATTCTGTCTGCGGCTTCCGCGTCCGCCTGTGCGTTTCGGCTCCTCCGTTTCTTCGAACAGGATACTATCCTCATCCTCCGAATCGATCGCCTCAGCATCCATCAGCTCCTGCAGTTCTTCCATGTCTTCTTCTTCGTCCGAATACCTTACCTGCTCGTTCCGCGTGTTGTTCCTTCGCCCGCGTTTTGATCTTTCGCCCTGTTCTTCTTCGTATCCGCCTTCATAATGCAGTCGCCCGTAATGCGCCTGCTCCTGCTCCCGCTGCTCCTTCATCGTCTGCTCCTGAATCATATCTTCCAGATTCAGGGTCCAGTCATCCTCCGAAGTCCGCGTCCCATTTCCCTCTGCCAGAATGTCCTCCGGTCGCCGATTCTTCATATCCCTACTCCATTAACATGATACCAGGGTCAAAAGCTCCAAATCTCTGATGAGAGCTTGCTCTCGTGAAGATCTTTTGTCCCACAAACATCATTAGCATGTAAAAGCAATAGACAATCGCAATTCTACCACAATTTGCCGCAGGGATCCGCTATAATACCCTCATGAATAATTCTGAACTTTTTCTGAAACAAAATCACACTCCGAATACTGCAGATCATTCCATTCCTTCTGCCTTACCAGAATCCAATCAAAATACCGCCTCCTCCAGCCATTCTCTGGAGCTGCTGCGGGTTCTGGCAGCCGGTCTGGTTGTTCTCACGCACACCAGTGCGCAGTGGCTGGATGCCTCCTGCCAGGCAGGTCTGGCCGCTCTCCTCTTCACGCAGCTGTGCAGCATCGTTTCCTTCTGCGGCGTCACGATCTTCGTTATGCTCAGCGGCGCTATCTATCTGTCGCCAGCGCACCGTGTAAAGAGCACTTCCATGCGCATCATGCTGACAAGGGCCATACGATTTTTCCTGATGTATCTCATCTGGAAACTCTTCTATCTTGCAGAGGATCTTCTCCTTCATCCCGAAAATCTGCAGGCTGGCGGTATCAAAGAGCAGCTGTTCCTTGCCTTCTTCCGCACCAACGGAAAATATCACCTGTGGTACCTGCCAATGTTCTCACTCCTGCTCCTGCTCGTTCCCTTAATCTATGAAGGAGCGCAGCGGCGTAGCGCATGCCAGGTTTATCTGACCGTCTTTACCCTCGCAGCCGTGATATTGCCCACTGCCTTTTTGTATGAATTTCCATTCAAATATCTTCTGATGGATGCCAGGAATCTCTTCGATCTGAATCACTTCCTGGGATACCTTGGATATTTTCTGTTAGGACATACACTATATCAGTTTGCAGGTTCCGAAAAGTCTGCAGGACACTCTCCGCTTTTGCTGCTTCTCATTTGGATCAGTGCGCTGCTCTCTCTTGGCGTTGCCTTATGGACAGCCGCTTCACGCTCTATTGGTCAGACCACGGCCTGCAGCTCGTTCGCAACTCCTTTTGCGGGGAATACATTGCTGCTGGCATCCGCCATTTTCCTGACAATTGTGCTCCGAAGAACATACGTCCCATTCGCCGCTCCCCAAAAGGATGCAAAGAACGTTTCCTCCAGCCGTTCCACAGCTCCCAGGGAAACCGCCCAAGGCGTATCCCAGGGTTTGCGATTTCTGCATACACTGTCCGGCCTGACGCTCGGCATCTATCTTCTGCATCCCTTTGTGCTGGATCTTATTCAGCAAACCAGGTTGCTGAATAAGATCACAAATCCCTTGGTCGGGATACCGGTTCTGTGGTTTCTTATGACCTTGATTTCTGCAGCTTTGGCAAAGCTCTTGAACCGCCTCTGGAATCATTAATAATACATCTATTCGGCACACGGCAATTCCAATTGTGAATCCGCCCCCGGGCTCCAGATTCACGTTGAAATGCCAGGCGTTGAACAAATATCCAAGCTAAAAGCGGCGACTGTCTTCGGACAGTCGCCGCTCTTACTCTTCTAAATGTGACTATTCAGAGCCCATTCGCAAAATCGCTGCTACGCAGCTTTCCTTTTGCTC
>CAYLUU010000129.1:0-5333 GCA_964386925.1 uncultured Sarcina sp.
CCGGACGACCTGGATGTGATTGAATTGGGGTAGCCCCCGCCGGATCAATCCAAAGGCGGAACGAACGTTCTGCAGGCAAGGGGAGATTTACGGACTTGCGATTTGACAAAATAGAGTCATCCTAAGAGAGCTAAAAAAGGCCTGCTGGGATGGCTCTTTTGATTTAAATAAGCAGGGACAGGAGGACAGATTATGGCGAAGACATTTATCACATTAACAGGAACAAAGTATTATCACGGAAATGAGTTTTTAGAGCCGGGCATGAAGGTGAAGCTCATCAAGGAACCGGACAACGAGCATGACAAGGAAGCCATCAAAGTTTCCATGGAAGGCATCGGTGACATCGGCCACGTGGCCAACAGCCCCTATACCGTGATTGGAGACAGCATCAGCGCCGGCAGACTTTATGACAAAATCGGTAAAAAAGCAACCGCAAAGGTTGTGCTGGTGACCCCGCAGGGTGCGATTTGCAAGGTGTCGAAGAAATGCCTGGTCAATTGGCAGATCCCGCCGGAGGCGAGAGATGAGGAAGTGGAGTAGGGAAGTGTAGTAACCATCGCAAGGGAGTTTTGACCAAAAAACGATCACAATTACAGGAGGAAAAAATTATGTTAGGAACAGATGGACGTTTATATGATGAAGACTTTGATTTTGATAACGACGGAAAGTTAAATGCATATGAGTATGCAGTGATGGACGATGTGGTATTCGGCCACGACGAGGAATCTGGCGACAGCGATGAATTAGAGGACGATCTGGCAGGCACCGGCCTGGACCCCATAGAGCTGGAATGCATGGATGCAGATGAAAGACGGGAAGCCTTGGAAGACGCGGGGCTGGATGCGGATGATTTTGATTTTGACTAAGGAAATGTCCTCTTCAGAAACATGCCATTTTATGTTAATATGGATGAAGGTGAGGAAAGGAAGTTGGATCATATGAGTGACTCGATTAAAGAATTAATAGAACAAGTTGTGGCCTTCAGGGACGCAAGGGATTGGAAGCAGTTTCATAATCCCAAAGATCTGGCAATCTCTATTTCCTTAGAGGCAGCCGAATTATTAGAGGTGTTTCAATGGTCAGGCTCAGACACAGAGGCTGACAGTGAAAAGAAAATCAAAAAAATTAAAGAAGAGCTGGCAGATGTACTGATTTATTCGCTCCTTATGGGAAACGATCTTGGGCTAGATATTTCAGAAATTGTAAATGCGAAGATTGAAGAGAATAATCGGAAGTATCCGGCAGAAAAGGCATATGGAAGGGCTGACAAATATACAACATATATGGTGGCTAAGGACGGAGAAAAAGCGGAATGATTGTATATGATGGATTAAAAAGCGATTTCTTAAGCAGCGTGGAAAATGACACGATTGCAATGGAGATTGAAAAAAATATCTATGAAAAAATGGGAAAGCATACCGTCGCAAATGAATTTCTTTCCTGGGATAACTCCATGCAATATATGTATAAAGTCATGAATGATTCTGAGATCCCTTCAAATGCCGGGATTGCCATTGAATTCAACATTCCGCAAACGGCAAAAAGAGTGGACTTTATGATTTCAGGCTACGGTGTCAATGATAATCCGGGAATGGTAATCATTGAACTGAAGCAATGGAGCAAGCTGGATAAGGTTGAACACACGGATGCACTGGTAGAAACCTATACAGGCGGTGCAGTTAGAAGAGTTGTTCATCCTTCATATCAGGCGTGGTCTTATTCGCAGCTTATCTCTGATTACAATGCTGCAGTGCAGGATCAGAAGGTGAAGCTGGTGCCATGCGCATTCCTGCACAATTACATAAGACGGGATAGTGATCCCCTTGATGATGCCCAGTATGATACATATACATCAGTAGCACCGGCGTTTACCAAAGGTCAGGTAAATGATCTGCGGGGTCTGATCAAGAAGTTTATACAAAAAGGCGACAATAAAGAGGTCCTGTATCTGATCGATCATGGAGCAATCCGCCCGTCGAAGAGCCTGCAAAATGCTGTGGCATCCATGATTGCAGGAAATCAGGAATTTGTAATGATTGATGAGCAGAAAGTCGTTTTTGAAGAGGTTCTTAAGCTGTCTCTGAAGTCACAGAAGGATCATAAAAAACGGACGATTATCTGCAAGGGCGGCCCTGGAACAGGGAAAAGCGTAATTGCAGTCCAACTTCTGGCTGAGCTGACAAAGAGGGGCCAGTTTGTTCAATATGTTTCCAAAAATCAGGCACCGCGACAGGTATATCTAGAAAAACTAAAGGGGGCAAATAAGCGAACTGGCGTGGAGAACATGTTCAAAGGCTCTCAATGTTATGTTGATGTTGGTCAGAATCAGATCCACACCCTTATTGTGGATGAAGCGCATCGACTTGAGGAAAGGAGCCAGTATACAAAGAAAACCGGCAATGAGAATCAGGTGAAGGAGATCATACATGCCGCAGGCTGCTCGGTGTTTTTCATCGATGAAAGCCAGCGAGTAACAATGGCTGACATTGGATCTATTAATGAGATTAAGAAATGGGCTGAACATGAAGGCTCTGAAGTTACTGAAATGGAGCTGGTATCGCAGTTCAGATGCAATGGCTCGAATGGATACCTGGCCTGGGTGGATGATCTTCTGGAGATTCATGAGACCGCGAATTACAATCTTGATGGGTTGGACTATGAAGTAAAGCTCTGCGATGATCCCAATGAAGTCAGGAAACTCATTATTGAGAAGAACAAGGCAACTAACAGAGCCCGCATCTTGGCAGGGTACTGTTGGAAATGGGAAAAGTCGAAACAGAAGGATCCGGATTATCATGATATAAAGATCGGAGATTTCGAAATGAGCTGGAATCTTGGTGATGGCTCTATTTACGCGATTAGTGATACTTCTGTAAATGAAGCAGGTTGTATTCACACCACTCAGGGGCTGGAATTTGATTATGTGGGAGTAATCATGGGTGACGATATCCGTTATGAAAACGGCCATATCGTAACAGACTTTACCAAGAGAGCAACGACAGATCAGTCAATCAAGGGACTGAAAAAGTTGTATAAAGAGAATCCGACGCAGGCAATGGAACGTGCCGATGAGATCATAAAGAACACCTATCGCACGCTTATGACCAGAGGCATGAAAGGCTGTTATATTTACTGCACCGATCAGGGAATGCGGGAATATATCAGACAGCGGCTAGAAGCTGTTCCGAAGGGTGAATCCTTTGTTCATTCCATGTAAGTGAGGTGTGACTATGGCGAGAGCAAAGAAAGAATCAAAGCCTTTCAACATACGAATGGAAAAGTCAGTATATGACATGCTCGTTAAGTTCTGTGAGATTTCCGGTCAAAGCAAAACCTTGGCGGTAGAGAGAGCAATCCTGCTTTATGTTGAGCAGAATAAGGCAAAACAAGAATAGGAAGATGGAGCGGAATGGTGCTATCCAGACCGCTCCATTTGGTTTTATTTAGAGGAGAGCATCGGAATAATATGCCCGGGCTGATCAGCAAACTTCGCCCGCAGCTTTTGGTTTTCCGAAAGGATGGCCGCGTAACGTTCTTCAAGATTTTTGTTGCGAGTCTGCAGGTTTGCTATTTCAGCAGCCAGCTTCATGTTTTCCTGGCGCAGGTTTTCGGTTTCGACATCGCGAATCAGAAAAGCATCCAGTTGTTCTTTATACTGCGATATTCTTGACTTCAGGCGCTGAATTTCAGTTGAGTGATCTGCCTCTTCAGAAGCACGAGTGAATTTTTCAACATACAGACGGAGGAGTTCATTGTTGTAGAATGTTTTTCTGGAAATCCCTGAATCTGCGGCAATGGCAGAGATGTTGATGTCGCAGTTCTTCAGTGTATCTTTGGCTTCTGCGATTTTCTGTAAACGAGCTTCAATAGCTGCATCTGCCTTTTTGAACTGCTCCATTCGTGCAGGTGGAATTGTTTCGGGAACCTGATCATGCTCTTGCAGAAATGTATCAATCCTGTTTAATTTTTCGCCATCCATAATTCTATTTCCTTTCTGATATCTGTCAGGTTATCTATGATGATGCTCAAGGAGGGATTGCGGATAAGAATGTAATCCTTTCCCTTCTCGGAAAGCTCGTGTTCCAGTTCATCTAATTCCGGACTGAGTTTTCGACGTAAAAGATTTTTTATTTTGTTCAGCTCTTTTTGTGCAGCCCTGGTGTGACCGCTTGAAATGTTTTCTTGATAAGTTGCCTGCAACGTCTGGAAGTCCAGATATGACATATCTGCCATGTAGTAAAAATAGAACAGATTTGGACATAGGTTGTATGCACACATGATTTCATTTGTTCTGGCGTCTTTTGCACAGGGCATTAAGGATGTTTTTATACAGACACCTCCAGTCTTTCCGCGGATTACGAGCTTGGGACCTAAAGCTTCTGCGATGGCGTGGATATCGGTATTGACATTCAGATTTCGTCCTTCGATAAAAAGTTTTAAATTTTCCCGAAGTTCCCCGCCCATAAGACCGATTGGAGTAAGATTTTCGCCTGCAATGTCTTTTATTATCTTTTCGGAATAAGCAATATTTTCCTGATAAGTATCCTTCGGTCGGACATAGTAGCCGAGCATGTATTCGGACAGATGCCCCATGTATTTCTGAATATAAACAAGAGGAATGCCTCTGTTGTAAAGTGATGTGCAGAGGTGTACACGGAATTGACGGGTATCAGGGACTGCAAGAAGAAATCGCTTTTTGGTTTTTCTACTTCCTTTGGTAAATACGGACATAGGAATCCCTGGCCATTTCAAAGAAGATTCCGTAAAAAGATGATTGTAAAAGAATTTTTTAAATTCATTACGGAACCGGTGGTTAGGAAGCGGATATACATTGAGGCTTTGATATACGGAGTCAAGTACGTAAAGGTATGGTTCGGCGGAGAATTCGCATGTCTTGCGGATTCTCCTTAAAGTCTGGAAGGCTTCCGTACATAAACTGTTGCTGAAGATATCGAATTCCAGCATTTCATCATGAGGCTTGCTAGGCTTATGAGATTTATAGTGAATGTAGTAGGCTGTTTTTCCGCTTCGAGGCAGTTTTTTTGAAAACAGTCGATCTGTTGTAAGACTCATAAGATCACCAATACGAAGACCAAGCTGGGAAAGCATTACAATAATGCAGGCAGTTGCCCTGTCGTTGTAAATGGAAGTGTTGTCACGCATGACGGCAACTGCTTTTTCGAGAATCGCATTGAAGTATTCCTCGGGAATATCCGAAAGCTTGTCCCACTCTTTTTTTGCCAGATCTTTTTCTGCCACACCGCGCCGTTTTAGTTCTTCCACATCGACAGGAAGATCAAATCTATAATTGTTGATCAGAAAGTAGAAGAACT